>NZ_SOFX01000004.1:0-63336 GCF_004402745.1 Cryobacterium sp. TMN-39-2 | reverse complement strand
AGTCCGCTGCTTCACCCCGCTGCAACGCAGGGCGATCACCGCCCGAGACGGCGGCTGCATCATCCCGGGCTGCACCTGCCCACCGCAATGGACCGAAGTGCACCATGTGACACCGTGGCAAAACGGCGGCCCCACCAACGTCAGCAACGGGGTTTTGCTGTGCTGGTATCACCACCACAACATCGACACCTCCGGATGGCACATCCGCATGGTCCTGGGCATGCCCGAAGTCAAAGCCCCACACTGGATCGACCCCACCGCCACCTGGCGAAAACCACCCCAACACCGGGCCCACGACCCCAAAACCCGACGGCCACCCCACACTGAATGACTGGGGCACCCGGGCGGTGAGGACTGACTCTGCAGCCGACCCTGCCGCTGTCGCTGCCGCGACTTTGCCAGAATGGTGTCGGGCACGGTCCATCTGGGCGCCGGAACCTGGATCGAAGGAGTCAACATGTCGCAGGTAAAAATGTCTGAGCCGGTCATTGCCGTTGTCGGCGCCGGGGCCGTGGGCGGCCTGCTCGCCGCGCTGCTGGACCGCGCCGGCGTCGAGGTCGTTGCCGTCGCCAGACCGGAGACCGCTCGAGCGATCGCGGCGGAGGGACTCACCATCCACAGCCCGCACTTCGGCGACGGTGTCTCGAGGATCACCGCGGTCACCGAGATACCCGACGGTGCCAACGTCATCCTCGCCACCAAGGCTTTCGCACTCCCCGCCGTGATCGGCTCGCTCGCTCAGGCGCGGCCCGCTGAGGTGGTATCCCTGCTCAACGGCATCGAACACCTGGCGATCCTCCGCGACCACGCGCCGGGAGCCCTCGTCGCCGGAGCCTCGGTGGCGGTCGAATCGACGAGGCTCAGCCCCACCGTGATCGAGCATCGCAGCCCGTTCCTTCGGCTCACCGTTCCGGCCAACGCCGCCGACTCCGGCATCACCGCGGCGTGGCGGAAGGCCGGACTCGACGTCACGGTGGCCGGCACCGACCAAGAGGTGCTCTGGGCCAAATTTCGCTTTCTGGCCCCGATGGCCTTGCTCACCTCGTACTGGCGGTTGCCCATCGGCGCCGCCCTCGAACGCGACGCCGCACTGACGACCGCGGTGCTGACCGACGTGGCTCGGGTCGCCAGCCTGGACGGCGTGCCCACGGACGCCGGGCAGCTGGCCACGGCCCTCGCCGCGTTGCCGGCGTCTATGCGCTCGTCGCTGCAGAACGACCTGGAGGCGGGGCAGCGAAGCGAGCTGGATGCCATCGGGGGAGCCCTCGCCCGCCGCGGTCGCAGTCTCGGTGCGGACACCGCCGCCGTGGATGGGCTGTTGGCGGACCTCACTGCGAGATGACTTCGGAACGGCTACATCGCTGGGATGACTTCCCGGGGACGCCGGGATGATCTGGTGGCCGGAACCCGGACGCGGCGCTGGGGGAGCCCTACGCTGTAACCATGCCGGTTCCAGGGTTTCTCACGCGTGCCGCCCCGCACCGCTGGGCACTTGAACCCGCGCTCGGTCTGGCTGTGGCCCTGGTGTGGGGGATCCCGGCCCTCTGGGCGGGCCAATCGGCGGCACTGCTGGCGGTCTGGATGTTCGCGATCGCGGTGGGCCTGTCCCGCTTCGCCCCTCTGCTGGGGCTGACCATCGGCGCTGTCGCGACACTGGCCGTGGTCACCGCCGGAACCGGCTACTTGAGCGGGCCGGGCGCCGTACCGCTGCTGCTCACCTCCGGCTGCCTGGCGGTCTGGGGCGCCGGACTCCACGGGCGGCGCTGGGTCAGGTTCGTCGGCCTGGCCGCGGGGCTCCTCCTCGGCATGCTCGTCACAGTCTTCCTCTTGCTGCCTCTGTCGATGCAGGGGGCGCAGGACCTGGACGGGACACTCCGGTTCTTCGGCGACCTCGGATTTCGGCTCACCGGCGGTTTCCTGGCCGCCCTCGCTCTCGTAGGCGGCTGGGCGCTGGCGCTGGTGGTTCGGGGCCGGGCCGATCGCCGTGGCGCCGCAGGGCCGGTCGAGGCAGATGCCCTCACCCTGGAGACCTGGCTGATGCTGCCGCAGGGCGCACCGACGGGCACGGTGACGATGGGCGTCCCGATCCGAGGCCCCCTCAGCGCTCTGCTCGGTGACCGCACCGGCGGCCGGCTCGTCTTCCGCCCGGTCTCACGGCGCACCGTCACCGTCGACGTCGGAATCGCGGTCACCTTCTCCCTCTTCTGCCTCATCATCGATGCCGGCAATGGCATCGTGTCGTTCCTCGTGCTGGTCGGCTTCACGGCCGCCCTGGCCGTGCGCCGGCTGTCACCGGGCCTGGCCCTGACGATCGCCTGGGTCAGCGCCCTCGCCCAGATGCTGGCCGGGCTGCCGGTGCTGACCGGCAACTTCGCGGTGTTGGCCGTTCTGTACGCCACGGCGGCCTACGGCGACAGGATGCTGCGCTGGGTCGGCCTGGTTTCCGTGGGGATCGGCGCCGTGCTCGCCGCCGGCTATATCGCGGTTATCCAACAGGGCGCGCTCTCCATCGGCGAGGCACTCGCGCAAGGCAACGCGGCCGGCCTGGTCTGGTCCTTCGTGGCCACCCTGATCGCGAGCGTCGCGGTGCTCGGTCTCTCCTGGACCCTCGGACTACTCATGCGAACCTGGCAGACCGCCAGGGCGGGCCGGCTCAGCCAGCATCGAGCGGTGGAGGAACAGCGCGTCGCGCAGCGCAGCGTGGTCGTCGAGCAGGAACGCAACCGCATCGCCCGCGACATGCACGACGTTGTCGCCCACTCCCTGGCCGTGGTCATCGCCCAGGCCGACGGGGCCCGGTACGCGCGTGCCGCGAACCCCGAGGCCGTCGACGAGGCGTTGACTACCATCTCGACCACGGCCAGGGACGCCCTGGGCGACGTGCGCATCCTTCTCACCCGTCTGCGCCAGGACGCGGCCGACGGACCGCAACCCGTGCTCGCCGACCTCGACCGCCTGGTGGCGCAGATGCAGAGCACCGGGCTCGACATCGAGTGGACCACCACGGGCACACCCACCACCCTGGGCTCCGGCGCCCAGCTGGCCGTCTACCGCATCGTGCAGGAAGCCCTCACCAACGCCCTCCGGCACGGTGACGCTGGTCGGGCGGTATATTTGAGCCTCGCCTGGACGGACGGATGGGTTGCGGTGACGATAGACAACGCGGTGCGACCGAGCCCGGCCGCTGACGCATCCGGTGTACTCGGCCACGGACTACCCGGCATGCGCGAACGGGCGCTCCTCGCCGGCGGCTCGTTGACCGCGGAGCCCATCGGCGGCCGGTTCATCGTGGCCGCGCGCCTGCCGGCCATCACCACCAGTGCCCTGGTACGGCCCACCGTGCTGACCCCGGCCCCGCCCCGACCAACGGAGAACGCCCATGAGTGACGTCCACCCGGCGGATACTCCGCGCATCCGGGTCGCCCTCGTCGACGACCAGGCCCTCTTCAGGGCCGGGATCCGCATGCTGGTCTCCTCCCAGGACGATCTGGAGTTCGTCGGAGAGGCCGGCAACGGCGCCGCCGGCGTCACCATGGCCGCCGCTGTCTTCCCCGACGTGATCCTGATGGACATCCGCATGCCCGTGATGGACGGCATCGACGCCACTGCGGCCATCATCGCCGCCGCCACCCTGGCCGGAACGACCCCGCCGCGGATCATTGTGCTCACCACCTTCGAACTCGACGAGAGCGCCAGCCGGGCCATCCGCGGCGGGGCGAGCGGCTTCCTGCTCAAGGACGCCGATCCGGAGTTCCTGCTCGCGGCCATCCGCACCGTGCACGCCGGCAGCGCCGTCATCGCCGCCTCCGCCACCCGCGAGCTCTTTGCCCACTTCGACGCTCCGGCCCCGGAGCAGGAGGTGCCGGTGGCGTACACCACCCTGACCAGCCGGGAACGGGACATCTTCGCCCTCGCCGCCCTCGGCCTGAGCAACGCCGAGATCGCCGCAGGTGAGTTCCTGAGCGAGGCCACCGTCAAGACTCACATCAGCCGCATCCTGGCCAAGCTCTCGCTGCGCGACAGGGTGCAGCTCGTGGTCTTCGCCTTTCAGCACCGCCTCACCCAGTAGCTCTGCTCCACCCGGTAACCGCCCAGCGGATGACCCGGCACCGCCGGCACTCATCCGTCCGGCCCCGCTGATTACACCCGGGGCCCGATGCGGCCGCTGGCACCGGATTCGTACCGTGGAAACATGGAAAATTCACCGTCAGAACTCGGCCTCGCGGCCAGAGTCACCTCCCTGCGCAAGATCTACGGCTCCGCCACCACGTCGGTGACGGCCCTCGACGACGTGTCCATCGGCATCCGTCGGGGCCAGTTCACCGCCATCATGGGCCCGAGCGGCTCGGGCAAGTCCACCCTGATGCACATCATGGCGGGGTTGGACACGGCGAGCGCCGGCCAGGCCTGGCTCGGTGACACCGAGATCAGCGCCCTGGATGACGCCGCACTGACGGTCCTCCGCCGGCGGCGGATCGGCTTCATCTTCCAGGCCTTCAACCTCGTACCCACGCTGGACGTGCGAGGCAACATCCTGCTGCCCTTCGCGCTGGACGGCCGGAAGCCGAGCACCACCGAGAACAACTGGATCGAGCAGCTCATCGACTCGCTCGGCCTGGCCGACAGGCTCACGCACCGGCCGCACGAGCTCTCCGGCGGACAGCAGCAGCGCGTCGCCATCGCCAGGGCCCTGGCCACCCGGCCTGAACTGGTGTTCGCCGACGAACCCACCGGCAACCTCGACTCACGGAGCGGTCGGGAGGTGCTGGCCCTACTCAAGGCGGCGAGCACCGGCTACGGCCAGAGCATCGCCATGGTCACCCACGACCCCATTGCGGCCAGCTTCGCCGACCGGATCCTCTTCCTCGCCGACGGCCGCCTGGTCGAAGACCGGGAACGGTCCTCGGCCGAAGACATCTCCCGCATCATGCTCGGCATGGAGCAGCGCGCATGAGCGGCCGCGGTGCAAGCCTGCTCGTAGCCGGCCTCGCCTCGGCCTTCGGCGTGGTGCTGCTGCAGGTCACCAGCGTGCTCGCCACGGTGATCAGTGGTGACGACGTTTCCGACATCGGGGCGGTGCGCTCGGCACTGTCAATCGTGGCGGTCCTGTTCATCACCATCGCCGTGTACGTCAGTTCGATCGTCACCACGAACACCGTCGCGACGATCATCGCCGGCCGCACCCGCACCATCGCCCTGATGCGCCTGATCGGCTCCAGCGCCCGTGATCAGCGCCGCGCGGTGGCCAAGGAAGGCCTTCTCGTCGGTGCCGTCGGCGCCGTCCTCGGCGCGGTCGTGGGAACGGTGCTTCTCAGCATCGGACTGTGGATAGCCGTGGCCGCCGGCACGCTGCCTGACCTGCGGTACAGCCTGATCGAGCCGCTCCTGGCGCTTCCCGTCCTCGTTGTGGTGCTCTCCACCTGGTGCGCGGCCTGGGTGGGCTCGCGCCGGGTGCTCTCGGTCAGTCCGATGCAGGCCGTCGGCGCCGCCCAGGAACGCTCGCTCGAGGAAACGGTCCGACGTCCGGCCCGCAACATCGTCGCCGTGCTGCTGATCGTGGCCGGGGTCCTGTTCCTCGCCGGCGGTGTCGTCGTGGGCCAGATCAGTGAGTACGGTGTCCTGCTGGGCCTGGTAGGCGGGCTGCTGTCCTTCAGCGGGCTCGTGCTGGGCTCGCACCTGATCATGCCGCCCGTCCTGGGCCTCGTGGGTCGTCTGCTGGGTTCGAACGCACCGTCCAGGCTCGCGGCCGCCAACGCGCAGCAGCATCCGGAGCGGAGCTCCAGGGCCACCATCGGCCTGGTCATCGGCGTGACGCTGATCACCATGTTCGCCGTCGCCGGGGCCACCTTCGAGAAGATGATGGCGCTGGCCATGGAGGACCCGTCGGTGCGCGCAGCGATCAGTGAGATGGTCGGCATCAGCCTGGCGGTGATCTCGGTGCTGGTGGGCTTCAGTGCCCTCATCGCGGCGGTGGGCATGGTGAACAACCTGGCCCTGAGCGTGCTCCAGCGGTCCAGGGAGATCGGGTTGCTGCGGGCGCTCGGCTTCACCGGCGGACAGGTGCGCAGGATGATCCTGGCCGAGAGCCTGCAGATGACCGTGGCTGCGGTCGCCCTCGGGCTGGCCCTCGGCGTCGTCTACGGCTGGGCTGCCGCGCAGTCGCTGTTCGGCACGGTGGCCAACATCGGGTTCGTCACACCGGCGGTGCCCTGGTTGCTCGTGGTGCTCAGCGTGACCGGGACCGCCGTCCTGGCCGTCGCTGCGACCATCGTGCCCGCCCGGCGCGCGGTGTCCGTCGCCCCGGTGACCGCCCTGGCCGCCGGCTGAGCGGATGCTGAGGAACTCTTCGGCAATCGGTGTTAGCCTCTTTGTGTGCTGTTCGGTCTGCTCCTCCTTAGCTGCCGCGACGAGTCCTAATCTGAGGCCTCACTCGTCGCGGAGTTTGTCGTCGGCTGACCACCACTCGCGAGGAGAGATTAGACCATGAAGAACAATCAGGCCGCATCGACTATGCCGGTACACAAGTACCGCCCGTATCAGGACCAGTTCAGCGTCGACCTGCCGGACCGCACCTGGCCGGCCAACCGCATCACCGTCGCACCGCGCTGGTGCGCCGTCGACCTGCGAGACGGCAACCAGGCTCTCATCGACCCGATGAGCCCCGAACGCAAGCGCATCATGTTCGACCTGCTGGTGCGGATGGGCTACAAGGAGATCGAGGTCGGCTTCCCGTCGGCCAGCCAGACCGACTTCGACTTCGTCCGCAGTCTCATCGACGACGGCGCGATCCCCGACGACGTGACCATCCAGGTGCTCACCCAGGCTCGTGAGCACCTGATCCGTCGCACATACGAGTCCATCGTCGGCGCCAAACAGGCCATCGTGCACCTGTACAACTCCACCAGTGTTCTGCAGCGCGATGTCGTGTTCCGGGAGGACAAGCAGGGCATCATCGACCTGGCCCTGTTCGGCGCCCGGACCTGCCGGGCCCTCGAGGCCACGGTTCCCGGCACCGCCGTGTACTACGAGTACTCGCCGGAGAGCTTCACAGGCACCGAGCTGGAGTTCGCCGTGGACATCTCCAACCAGGTGATCGAGATCTTCGAGCCCACCCCGGAGCGCAAGGTCATCATCAACCTGCCGGCCACCGTCGAGATGGCCACGCCCAACGTCTACGCCGACTCCATCGAGTGGATGAGCCGGCACCTGGCCCACCGCGAGAACGTCATCCTGTCGCTGCACCCGCACAACGACCGCGGCACCGCGATCGCGGCTGCGGAGCTGGGTTACCTGGCCGGCGCCGACCGTATCGAGGGCTGCCTGTTCGGCAACGGCGAACGCACCGGCAACGTCGACCTCGTCGCCCTGGGCATCAACCTGTTCACCCAGGGCATCGACCCGCAGATCGACTTCGGCAACATCGACGAGGTCAAGCGCACCGCGGAGTACTGCAACCAGCTGCCCGTTCCCGAACGCAGCCCCTGGGCGGGCGACCTGGTCTTCACCGCCTTCAGCGGCTCCCACCAGGACGCCATCAAGAAGGGCTTCGAGGCCATGGCCGCCGAAGCGGCCGAGACCGGGGCCAGCGTCGACGACCTGGTCTGGGCCGTACCGTACCTGCCGATCGACCCCAAGGACCTCGGCCGCAGCTACGAAGCGGTCATCAGGGTCAACTCGCAGTCCGGCAAGGGCGGCGTCGCCTACCTGCTCAAGACGGACCACCACCTGGACCTGCCGCGGAAGCTGCAGATCGAGTTCTCCGGCGTCGTGCAGGCCAAGACCGACACCGACGGCGGCGAGGTCACCAGTGATCAGATCTGGGACATCTTCAACGACGAGTACCTGCCCGCCAACCACACCAACCCGGATGCGAAGTGGGGCCGGTTCGAGTTGTTCTCCACCCGCACCTCCAGCGACCTGGCCGGCGCGGTAGACCTCACCGTCGACCTGCGCGATTCGGACGCCGTCGCCCCGGCCACGGCGACAGGCAACGGCCCGATCGCCGCGTTCCTGGGCATCATGGCGGACCGTGGCGTCACGATCACCCTGTACGACTACGTTGAGCACGCCATGGCCGCCGGCGGAGACGCCTCGGCCGCGGCGTACGTCGAGCTCGACGTGAACGGCAAGCGGTTCTGGGGCGTCGGCATCGACCCCGACATCTCGACGGCATCACTGAAGGCCGTCGTGTCGGCGGTCAACCGCGGCATCCGGGCCGAAGCGGGCGATCGGGAATTGGCGACCGTCTGACCTGCACGCGGATGGCCCCGGCTGCGACTCTCGTCGCGGCCGGGGCCATCCTGCGTATTGCGCCGTCCTGTGTACGGCTCAGACCCGCATGGCCCGTCGGGCCTGGCTGGGTGTGAGCGGCTGAGGAACCGGCACTGGTTCGCCGTCCGGCTTGCCCAGCACCGCCGTGCAGTCATCGATCGCCTGGGCCAACAGTGCGTAGAGACGCTCATCGGTGTCGGGAATGCACGCCTCGGCGATGCCCTGCACCGTGATGCGGATGATCGACTCCGCGGTGCGGTCGGTGAACCGGGTACGAGACCACGACCCGACCGAACCCATGAACTCGCGCGCCCAGCGTTCGGTTTGCGGCGCCTTGTCGAATGCCGCACGTACCTGCTCTGACACATCGATCGGGGTTCCCTCCGACGACCGCGCCAGGTGACGCTGACAGTTGAGGATGCCCACGGCCAGGGCCCGCTGGTGATCGGCGCTGACCACCGGCAGACCGGCCGTCGCGGCCCGCAGGGCCACGACAAGACGGACCCGCTGGTCGTCGCCGCGCAGTCCGATCACGGACGGGATCAGCATCATCAGGCGGGATCTGGCGTCATCGGAGGTGCAGTCGTTGACCATGCGTGCCAGCGAGGCCACGACCGGATGTGTGCACGCTGGATGGTCGCTCCACGCCTCACCGGACAGGTGCGACGCGAATTCCATGAAGCACGCTCCGCTGCGTGGGGACTTGTGTTTGCCCCGGGAAAGGACAGGCAACAGCTCGGGCGCAGTGCCCTCGTATCGTTTCATGGAGTACCTCCCTGCGACGTGGTTGTGCCTCAATACTGACCCCAGATTGGGGGAAAGGCGAGGCCAAAACCGGTCCGGATGACAAATGCTCAGAAAACGCTCCGGAACGCGTCAGCGGTCAGCCGTGACGGTGGGCTCGGGGTGCGCCTGGGTGCGGCGCCGTGGCCAGAACCGCAACGGCTGGATCGAACCCCGTCGGCGCCAGTGCGGCCAGCTGCCGATGGCCCGTTGCTGCGGCAGGGTCCAGCCGAATCGGGCTGCGAGGACCCGGATGACCGTGGTCGTGACCACGCAGATCATTGCCGCCGCGGTGATCGGCACCTCGAGCACCACAAGAGTGACCAGGAGCCCGCAGCCCACCAGAGCGGCGACGGCGTACAGCGAGCCGACGTGCATCACGGCGATGGGCACGTTCAGCATCATGTCTCGCAGCACGGACCCGCCCACAGCGGAGACCACCCCGACGAACAGGGCGGGAATCTCCGGCAGGCCGGCGGCGAGCGCCTTGGTGGTGCCGATCACGCCGAACAGGCCGATGGTCACGGCGTCCAGGGTGATGATCAGCGGGCCGAGCCGGTTGAACAGGCTCTGCAACAGCATGCCCAGCAGCGCGAACACCGCCGCGACGGGCAGGTACCAGTTGCTCAGCAGCGCGGCCGGCACCCCGCCGAGCAGGATGTCGCGCAGCAGGCCGCCGCCCAGGCCCACCGTGATGCCGATGATCGAGATGCCCAGCAGATCCATCCGGCGGTCGGTGAACCGGCCCGCGAACATCGCCCCCTGGATCGCGCCGATGGCGACGGCGACGAGGTCGATCCAGAGCGGAATGGCGAAGAGGGGAGTGGGCACCGTCAATATCTACCACGGCCCGCATGACCTCCGGCGCGGGCGTCGGCATCCGTCCGCCGGAGTGGGAGAATTGACCGTGCCCGTTTACCGTGATGAAGCCGTCGTGCTGCGTACCCACAAGCTGGGCGAAGCCGACCGCATCATCACCCTGCTCACCCGCCAGCACGGCAAGGTGCGTGCTGTCGCCAAGGGCGTGCGCCGTACGGCGTCGAAATTCGGTGCCAGGCTCGAGCCGTTCATGGTCGTCGACGTGCAGCTCTATATCGGTCGCAGCCTCGACATTGTCAACCAGGCCGAATCGATCGGCTCGTATGGGGCCGTCATCACCGCCGATTACGGCAGCTACACCGCCGCGAGCGCCATGGTCGAAACCGCGGATAAGCTCACCGAATCCGAGGGATCGCTGCAGCAATACCTGCTTCTGGTGGGGGCGCTGCGGTCTTTGTCCAGGCACGAGCACGGCTCCGGCGCCACCCTCAACTCCTACCTGCTCCGGTCACTGTCCATGGCCGGCTGGGCGCCCAGCTTCCACGACTGCGCCCGCTGCGGCGCGCCGGGCCCGCATTCGGCTTTCGTGGCGCAGGTCGGCGGCATCGTCTGCGACAACTGCGCCGCCCCGGGTTCGCCCCGCCTCGACCCCGACACCATCGCCCTGCTCAGCGCCCTGCTCACCGGAGACTGGGCCTTCACAGCCGATGCCTCTGACACCACCCACGCCCAGGCCACCGGGGTCGTCGCCGCATACACGCAGTGGCACCTCGGCCGCGGCCTCCGATCACTGGAGCACGTGCGCCCATGACGCCGAATCCCTTCCGTTCCTCCTCGAGCACCCCCTTCACCCACAAGGACGCGGTGCCGTTCAAGCCCGTCGACTGGACCGGGCTCTACCCGCCGGCGCTGCCCGCCAAGGCCGTGCCGGAACACGTGGCCGTGGTGATGGACGGCAACGGCCGCTGGGCCAACGCCAGGGGCCTGTCCAGGGTCGAGGGCCACAAGGCCGGTGAAGCATCACTGCTCGACGTGGTCGCCGGAGCCATCCAGATCGGCGTCAAGCACCTCAGCGTGTACGCGTTCTCCACCGAGAACTGGAAGCGCTCACCCGACGAGGTGCGCTTTCTGATGGGCTTCAACCGGGATGTCCTGCACCGCCGTCGCGACCAGCTCAACGACTGGGGCGTGCGGGTGCGCTGGGCCGGCCGGAAGCCCAAGCTGTGGGCCTCGGTGATCAACGAGCTGCAGTTCGCCGAGAAGCTCACCGCCGGCAACGACGTGTTGACTCTGACCATGTGCGTCAACTACGGCGGCCGCACCGAGATCGCGGATGCCGTGCGGGCCCTGGCCGAGGACGTCGCCGCGGGCCGGCTGAAGCCGTCCGGCATCACCGAGAAGTCCATCCAGCGGCACCTGTACACCGCCGACCTGCCCGACGTCGACCTGTTCGTACGCAGCTCCGGTGAGCAGCGCACCAGCAACTTCCTGCTCTGGCAGAGCGCATACGCCGAGATGGTGTTCCTGGACACCCTCTGGCCCGACTTCACCCGCGTCGACCTCTGGCACGCCATCGAGCTGTACGCCGCCCGCAACCGCCGCTACGGCGGCGCCGTGGACACGCCCACCGCCTGACCGTTCCGGGTACGCGGGAATAACTGGAGGGTCCGCTCGAGTTAGCCTCCACGTGAGCGAAACCATCAAAGTAGACATCTGGTCCGACGTGCAGTGCCCCTGGTGCTACATCGGCAAACGCAAGTTCGAGGCCGGCGTGGCCGCATTCGGCGACGACGTCGAGGTGGAGTACCACTCCTTCGAACTCGCCCCGGACACCCCCGTCGATTTCGCGGGCAGCCCGATCGATTACCTCAGCGAACGCAAGGGCATCCCGGTGCCGCAGGTGCTCGAGATGCTGGAGCGGGTCACCGGCATCGCCGAGAGTGTCGGCCTGCACTACGACTACGACTCGGTGCACCAGACCAACACCATCAAGGCGCACGAGCTGCTGCACTACGCCAAGGCGCACGGTCTGCAGCTGGAGATGAAGGAGAGCCTGCTCAAGGCGTACTTCGTCGACGGCGGCCACGTCGGCCGCATCGAGGATCTCGCCGACCTCGCCGCCACGGTCGGCCTGGACCGCGCCGACGTGGTGCGCTCCCTCACCGAGAACGAGTACCTGGCCGCGGTCAAGGCCGATGTCGCCCAGGCCACCGAGTACGGCATCCAAGGGGTGCCCTTCTTCGTGATCGACGGCAAATACGGCATCTCCGGCGCACAGGACCCTGATACCTTTGCGCAAGCCCTCCGCCAGGTCCGCAGCGAGCGGACCGACACCGACACCCGCGCAACCGAGGAGACCCACGCATGAGCGAGACCACCACCGCGACCGACACTGCGACCACCCCGGTGCTGCGTCCGATCATCCAGCTGCTCGACCAGCCCGACGCCGGCGGATGCTGCGGCGGCGGGTCCTGCGGCATTTAGCCGTCCGACGTTTCAGCCCGGCCGGCCGACGGTTTTCCACCGTCGAACGAACGTGGCGTCCATGCCCGGCCAGGTCTGGGAGAATTGGATGAGATGAACACTCCCACTTCCACGATCAGCCCGGTGTCCCCGCTACGAATCGGCGACATCGAACTCGATGTGCCCGTGGTGCTGGCACCCATGGCCGGCATCACCAACACGGCGTTCCGCCGGCTCTGCCGCGAATACGGCGCCGGACTCTACGTGAGCGAAATGATCACCTCACGGGCGCTCGTCGAACGCACCCCGGAATCCATGCGGCTGATCACGCACCACGAGAGCGAGAAGACCCGCTCCATCCAGCTCTACGGTGTCGACCCGAAGACGGTCTCAGAGGCCGTCACCATGCTCGTCGCCGAGGACCGCGCCGACCACATCGACCTGAATTTCGGCTGCCCGGTGCCCAAGGTCACCCGCAAGGGCGGGGGAGCGGCGCTGCCGTGGAAGATCACCCTGTTCCGGGAGATCGTCGAGGCCGCCGTGACGGCCGCGGGGACGATCCCGCTGACCGTCAAAATGCGCAAGGGCATCGACTCCGACCACCTCACCTACCTCGAGGCCGGTCGCGTCGCCGAGGGCGCCGGCGTCGCCGCGATCGCGCTGCACGCCCGCACCGCCGCGGATTACTACTCCGGCCACGCCGACTGGGCCGCCATCAAGACCCTCAAGGACACCATCACCAGCGTGCCCGTGCTCGGCAACGGTGACATCTGGTCCGCCGCCGACGCTCTGCGCATGATCGAGGAGACCGGGTGCGACGGCGTCGTCGTCGGCCGTGGCTGCCTGGGACGTCCGTGGCTGTTCGGCGACCTCGCGGCGGCCTTCCGCGGTGAAGTACTCAAGGCCGAACCCTCCCTCGGCCAGGTCGCGGATGCGTTCCGCCGGCACGCAGAGCTGCTCACCGAGTTCTTCGACAGCGAAGAACGGGCCTGCCGCGATGTGCGCAAGCACGTGGCCTGGTACTTCAAGGGCTACCCCGTCGGCGGTGACCTGCGCGCCAGCCTGGCCTCCGTCGTGTCGCTCGAGCAGCTGGACGAGCTCCTGGCGACCATGGACCCCGACCAGCCGTATCCCGGCATCGGGGCCGAGGGCCAGCGCGGCCGGGCCGGCAGCCCCAAGAAGACCTCCCTGCCCGAACGCTGGCTCGAGTCTCGCGACATCGTCGGCGCAGAGCGCAGCAATCTCACGGAGGGCGAGGGGGACACCAGCGGTGGTTAATCAGACCGGATACAGCGTTCACGACGAGGCCAGGTTCCGACCTGAAGAGCATGATTCCAGCCGCAGCGACTTCGCCCGCGACAGGGCCAGGCTGCTACATTCCAGCGCCCTGCGCCGCCTGGCCGCGAAGACCCAGGTGCTCAGCCCTGCCGCCGGTCTGGACTTCGCCCGCAACCGCCTCACCCACTCGCTCGAGGTCGCGCAGATCGGCCGGGAGCTCGCCCTGCGCCTGGCCCTGGACCCCGACATCGTCGATACGGCGTGCCTGGCGCACGACATCGGGCATCCGCCGTTCGGTCACAACGGCGAGAAGGCCCTCAACACCTGGGCCGCCGACATCGGCGGCTTCGAGGGCAACGCGCAAACCCTGCGCCTGCTCAGCCGGCTCGAACCCAAGGTTTTCGGAGACAACGGCGCGAGCTTCGGACTCAACCTCACCCGCGCCAGCCTCGACGCCAGTTGCAAGTACCCGTGGGCAGCCGACTCCTCGGTCGCCGACCCGAGCGGACGCGCCAAATTCGGTTTCTACGAGGACGACCGCGCGGCCTTCGAATGGCTGCGCGACGGCGCACCGGAACGCCAGCTCTGCGTCGAGGCGGAGGTGATGGACCTCTCCGACGACATCGCCTACTCGGTGCACGACTTCGAGGACGCCGTGGTCAACGGCTACCTCGACGTGGAACTGCTCAGCAGCCGCAGCGATCACGCCGCCCTGGTCACCTCGATGTACGAGTGGACCGGCGGGCAGTTCAGCCACGACGAACTCATCGCCGCCTTCGACAGGCTCGACGCCCTCGACGTATGGCTGCACGGTTGGAACGCAGGCCGCCGGGACCAGGGCCGTCTGAAGAACCTGACCAGCCAGCTCATCGGCCGGTTCAGCGGCGCGGCCGTCTCGGCCACCAGAGCGGCCTACCCCGACCGACATCTCATCAGGTTCGCCGCCCACGTCGTGGTCCCGCGGGAGGTCCAGGCCGAGATCGGCGTGCTCAAGGGCATCGTCGCCGCGTTCGTCATGTCCACCCACGTGCGCCAGCCGATCTACATCGAGCAACGCGAAACACTCACCTACCTGGCGGACACGCTGTTGGCGACGGGCGACGAGCACCTGGACCCCGGCTTCCGGGAGGACTGGGTGGCTGCCGCGGACGACGCGGCCCGCAAACGCGTGATCGTCGACCAGGTGGCCAGCCTGACCGATCAGAGCGCGATCGCCCTGCAGCGCCGGTTGCACCTGACCCGTGAACCCGCCGGGATCACGCTTCGGACCGGTGCCGCATGGCAGGACTGATCCGGCAGGGCGACGTCGAAGAGGTCAAGTCCCGCACCAACATCGCCGACATCATCAGCGACTATGTCAGCCTCAAATCTGCCGGGGTCGGTTCGATGAAGGGCCTGTGCCCGTTCCACGACGAGCGCAGCCCCAGTTTCCACGTGCGTCCGCAGGTCGGGTTCTACCACTGCTTCGGCTGCGGAGAGAGCGGCGACGTCTACTCCTTCCTGCAGAAGATGGACCATGTCAGCTTCAGCGAGGCTGTGGAACGGTTGGCCGGCCGGGCCGGCATCGAACTGCACTACGAGGGTGGCGGCGCCGAGGCCCCTGACCACACCAACCGGGCGCGGCTGTACGCGGCCAACCAGGCCGCCGCCGAGTTCTTCATCGACAAGCTCGGCAGCCCGGGGGCCCAGGTGGGCCGCACCTTCCTCGGCGACCGTGGCTTTGATGCTCAGGCCGCCGAACGGTTCGGCGTCGGCTTCGCGCCGAAAAGCTGGGACGAGCTGACCAAACATCTGCGCGGCCGTGGTTTCAGCACCGAGGAACTCACCCTCTCCGGCCTGGTGTCAGCCGGGGACCGGGGGATCTACGACAGGTTCCGCGGCCGCCTGGTCTGGCCGATCCGTGACATCACCGGGCAGACCATCGGCTTCGGCGCCCGCAAGCTGCTCGAGGACGACAAAGGCCCCAAATACCTCAACACACCCGAAACCCCGATCTACCACAAGGCCCAGGTGCTGTACGGCCTGGACCTGGCCAAGCGTGACATCTCCCGCAACCACCAGGTGGTGGTCGTCGAGGGCTACACCGACGTCATGGCCTGCCACCTGGCCGGCGTGACCACGGCCGTGGCCACCTGCGGAACCTCGTTCGGTGTGGACCACATCAAGGTGCTGCGCCGGGTACTCGGCGACGACAGCGGTGTCGGGGAGGTCGTCTTCACTTTCGACCCTGATGCCGCGGGGCAGAAAGCCGCCGTGCGGGCCTTCGCCGAGGAGCAACGGTTCAGCGCCCAGACCTTCGTGGCCGTCGCCCCGGAAGGGCTCGACCCGTGCGACCTGCGGCTGCACCGCGGAGACGACGCCGTGCGTCGACTGGTCGACTCCAAAAAGCCGATGTTCGAGTTCATGATCCGCCAGCTTCTGGCCCAGTACAACCTCGACACCGTCGAAGGCCGGGTCTCCGCCCTGCGCGCGGCCGCCCCGGTGGTCAGCGACATCCGGGACCCGTCATTGCGACCGGGCTACACCCACGAACTCTCCCGCATGCTGGGAATGGACCTCGGTGAGGTGTCCCGCGCCGTCAGCTCGGCCCAGGCGCGGTCCCGCACCGCGCCCCTCGAGGCACCTCGCCGGGCGGGAGAACCGGCACCGGCCCCGCGCGAGCGCCTCTTCGCCCTCGCCGACCTGCCCCAGGACCCGGTCACCCGGATCGAGCGCGACGCGCTGATGGCGATGCTGCAGCATCCGACTCTCGTCGGGCTCGACCTCGTGCAGCGGGCGGTGTCGACCGGCATGACCAACAGCACCCTCGCGGTCGTCCGGGACGCCGTGGCCGCCGCCCTGCCGCACGCCGCGGCTCCGGACTGGCTGGAACGGGTCGTCGCAGAGACCCCGGCTCCGCTGGCGAACCTGGTCACCGAACTGGCGATGGCCCCACTGCCTGAGCGCACCGAGCGCGAGGTCACCCGCTATGTGCGAGACATCACCATCGTGCTGATCGAGAAGGACCTGCTGCGGCAGAAGGCCGAACTGCTCGGCCGCCTGCAACGGGCCGATGCGACCAACCGTGAGGTCTATGTCGCGATTCAGCGCGAGCTCGTGCGGGTCGAAGCCGAACGGCGCAACCTCCGGGTCGAGTAGCCGGCTTATATTGCGGGTCTATTAAGATGCATTGCAGAATGGCCGTCTGACGCGCAGAGTGTGCTAATTCTTGGTTTACAGCAACGCATATCTGCGTCTGAGCGCAGATATTCGGTTTCACCAAGACACCCACACCTTGAGGAAGAGGCATTCGACTATGGCTTTTGAACCCACCAGGCGCGGCCGCGCCGTCGGCGTCACCGCCGGTCTCGCCGCCGCAGCACTCGTGCTCGCCGGCTGTGCAGGCTCCACCGCCGAGGAGGCGGGCGCCGCTCCGCTGACCATCGGCACCACCGACAAGGTCACCACCCTTGACCCGGCCGGCTCGTACGACAACGGCTCGTTCGCCGTGCAGAACCAGGTCTTCCCGTTCCTCATGAACACGCCGTACGGCAGCCCCGACGTCGAACCCGACATCGCGGTCTCCGCCGAGTTCACCGCGCCGACGCAGTACACGGTCACCCTCAAGCCCGACCTGGTCTGGGCCAACGGCAACAAGCTGACCTCGTCTGACGTCAAGTTCACCTTCGACCGTCAGTTGGCGATCGCCGCCGACAACGGCCCCTCCTCGCTGCTGTACAACCTGGAAAGCGTCGACACCCCGGACGACACCACCGTCGTGTTCAACCTGCTCGCCCCCGACGACCAGATCTTCCCCCAGATCCTGTCCAGCCCGGCCGGCCCGATCGTGGACGAAGAGTCATTCTCGGCCACCGAGCTCACCAGCGACGACGACATCGTCAAGGCCAATGCGTTCGCCGGACAGTACGTCATCACCAGCTACGACTTCAACAACCTCATCGGCTACAAGGCCAACCCCGACTATGAGGGTCTCCTGGGTGCGGCGAAGACCGACGTCGTGAACGTCAAGTACTTCGCCGACTCGTCCAACCTCAAGCTCGAGGTCCAGGAGGGCGGCATCGATGTGGCGTTCCGCAGCCTGTCCGCGACAGACATCGAAGACCTTCGCGGCAACGACAACGTCGAGGTCGTCGACGGACCCGGCGGCGAGATCCGCTACATCACCTTCAACTTCGACACCCAGCCGTTCGGCGCCACCACAGCCGACGCCGACGCGGCCAAGTCCCTCGCCGTTCGCCAGGCGGTTGCCGACCTCGTCGACCGTGAAGAGATCGCCGACCAGGTGTACAAGGGCACGTACACCCCGTTGTACTCCTACGTCCCGGCCGGCCTGACCGGTGCGACCGAGTCCCTCAAGGGCCTCTACGGCGTCGGCAACGGCGCTCCGGATGCCGACAAGGCCAAGGCGACCCTCACGGCCGCCGGCGTCACCGAGCCCGTCGAGCTCAACCTGCAGTACAGCAACGACCACTACGGCCCCTCGTCCGGTGACGAATACGCGCTGATCAAGGACCAGCTGGAGTCCAGCGGCCTGTTCACGGTGAACCTGCAGACCACCGAGTGGGTGCAGTACTCCAAGGACCGTTCCAGCGACGTGTACCCCGCGTACCAGCTCGGTTGGTTCCCGGACTACTCCGACGCTGACAACTACCTGACGCCGTTCTTCCTCACGGAGAACTTCCTGAAGAACCACTACGTCGACCAGGAGGTCAACGACCTGATCTTGCAGCAGGCCGTGACGGTCGACCCCGCCGCGCGCACCGCGCTCCTCGAACAGATCCAGGACAAGGTCGCGGCCCAGCTGTCGACGGTGCCGCTGCTCCAGGGTGCGCAGGTCGCCGTGACCGGGACGACGGTGACGGGAGCCAGCGACACGCTCGACGCGTCGTTCAAGTTCCGTTACGCAGCCCTGGCCAAGGGCTAGGCTCGCAGGTTTCACCTAGCTAGACGACGGGGGCGTTCAGGCGACTACGCGCCGAACGCCCCCGTCTTTCGTTTGCATAAGTGAGGTAGGAATGACGACTGTAGCGACAACGCCAGCGGCCCCGGCGGCCGGGCGACAGCCCACCACGACGGCACCGAAGAAAAAGGGTTCCGGCGGCGGCATCATCCGCTACATCGTGATCCGCTTCCTGCTGATCTTCCCGACCATCTTCATCCTGGTCTCCATGGTGTTCTGGCTGATGCGCACCACGGGTGACCCGATCACCGCGGCACTCGGTGGCCGGCTGAGCGCCGACCAGCTCGCCGAGCGGGTCGCCGCGGCCGGCTACGACAGGCCCATCCTGGTGCAGTACGTCGAATACCTCGGCCAGATTTTCACGGGCAACTTCGGCACCACGATCAGCACCAACCGGCCGGTCTCGGAGGTGCTCCTCACCTACGGCGCCGCCACCGCCGAGCTGGCGTTCTACGCCCTGCTGGTGGCCTTCATCGTCGGGATCCCGCTGGGCATGGTCGCCGCGTACTGGCGGGACAAGTCGCCGGATGCGTCCTTGCGAATCTTCGCAATCCTCTGCTACGCCACCCCGGTGTTCTTCTCCGGCCTGCTCTTCAAGCTCATTTTCGCCGTCTGGCTGAAGGTCCTGCCTGTCGCCGGCCGGGCCTCGACGAGCTCGGAGCTGCAGATGCAGCTGCTGCCGGGCAAAACCGGTCTGTACACCATCGACGCCATCCAGACCGGCAACCCGGCGATCCTGGTCGACGTCCTGACCCACGCGGTGCTGCCCGCCCTAGCCCTCGGTCTGCTGACCGCCGGGGTCTTCCTGCGCCTGGTCCGCACCAACGTGATCGGCACCCTGGGCACCGATTACGTGGACGCCGCCCGGTCCCGCGGGGTCAGCGAATTCAGGCTCGTGCGGAAGCACGCGTACCGGCCAGCACTGATTCCGATCATCACGGTGATCGGCCTCCAGATCGCCCTGCTCCTCGGCGGCGCCGTGCTGACCGAGACCACCTTCGAGTGGAAGGGGCTGGGTTTCATGCTTTCCGAATTCCTCCAGGCCAGAGACTTCGTCGCCGTCCAGGGCATCGTCGCCCTGCTCGCCGTCATCGTCGCCCTGTCCAACTTCATCGTGGACATCATCGCCGCGCTGATCGACCCGAGAGTGCGGTACTGATCATGACCCGGATCGATTCCCCGCCGCGCCGGCCCAGCCGCCTGGCCCGCCTGCCCATCATCCACCAGCTCCACCAGAGCGTCGGCCTGCAACGCGGGATGCTCGTGGCCGGCCTGGTCATCACGGCACTGTTCGTGCTCACCGCCATCCTGGCGCCGCTGGTCGCGCCGTACGGCTACAGCCAGCTGCGCGGTCCGGACGGGGTCTTCGGCGCCCAGCAGCCGCCAGGTGGCGCACACCTGTTCGGCACCACCGTCGGCGGTTACGACGTGTTGTCCAGGGTGCTCTGGGGTGCCCAGACGGCCCTGTTCGTGATTGTGGTCGCCGTCCTGCTGTCGATCTTCGCCGGCGTGTTCCTGGGCCTGGTGTCCGGGTACTTCGGCGGCTGGCTCGACCGCGTGCTCGTCGTCGTCTGTGACGCCGTGTACGCCTTCCCATCGCTGCTGCTGGCCATCGTGATGTCCATCGTCATCTCCGGCGGCAAATCCGACCTCGTCGGCGGGGTCATGGCGGCAGCCATCTCGATCACCGTGGTGTTCATCCCGCAGTACTTCAGGGTGATCCGGGCCGAGACCGTGCGGATCAAATCCGAGGCCTACGTCGAATCCGCCCGGGTGCTGGGTTCCGGCAACATCCGGATCATGGTGCGGCACGTGTTGCGCAACGCCACGCGAACGCTGCCACTGATCTTCACTCTCAACTCCTCCGAGGCGATCCTCACCCTCGCCGGACTCGGCTTCCTCGGTTTCGGCATCGAACCGACCGCCGCATCCGAATGGGGCTACGACCTCAACAAGGCGATCTCCGACGTGTCCAGCGGCATCTGGTGGACCTCGTTGTTCCCCGGGCTCGCGATCGTGTTGGTGGTGATGGGCATCACCCTGGTCGGCGAGAGTCTCAACGACCTGGCCGACCCACGACTGCGCGGCCGCCGCGCGGTCGGCGCCAACGCCGGCCTGGTCGCCGAGACCTCCGTGGTCCCCGGCGGTACCCTGACCGCCGGCCCCGGCGGTCTCGGCGGGCTCGAAAGCGGCCCCCTCCACACCAACGACGGCGAGGCCACCTCATGAGCGATATCCGCACCGACCAGCAGACCATCCTCAGGATCGACGACCTCGGCGTGTCCTTCTCCACCGATGCCGGCGCCGTTCGCGCCGTCGACGGGGTCACTCTCAGCGTGCGCCGCGGCGAGGTCCTCGCCATCGTCGGCGAGAGCGGCAGCGGCAAGACCGTCACCGCCAAGACCATCCTCGGGCTGCTGCCGGAGACCGCGGTCTCCGAGGGCGCCGTGATCCTCACCAGCAGGGATGGGGCGAGTGAGAACAACGTCATCGCGCTCAGCCGCCAGCGCCTGCGCCAGGTGCGCGGCACCGACGTCTCCATGGTGTTCCAGGAGCCGTCCACGGCGCTGAACCCGGTATACACCGTCGGCTGGCAGATCATGGAGGGCATCAGGGCGCACGGCACCGTCAGCCGCGCCGACGCTAGGAAGAAGGCCATCGAGATCCTCGGCAGGGTCGGCATCCCCGACCCCGAGGTGCGGGTCAACTACTACCCGCATCAGTTCTCCGGCGGTCAGAAGCAGCGGGTGGTGATCGCCATGGCCCTGGTCCTCGAACCGGGCCTGATCGTCGCCGACGAACCCACGACCGCGCTCGACGTGACCGTGCAGGCCGAGATCCTCGACCTGCTCCGACGCTGCCGCGACGAGTTCGGGACCGCGATCGTGCTGATCACCCACAACATGGGTGTCGTGGCCGACCTCGCCGACAGGGTCGCGGTGATGTACCAGGGCAAGGTCGTCGAGGAAGCCGACGCTCAGACCCTCTTCAGCTCACCCCAGGATCCGTACACGCAGAAGCTACTCGCAGCGGTGCCGTATGTGGGCCAGGGGGTCGTGCGGGCGGCGGAGCGGGCCGAGGCCCGTTCCCCGGAGTGGGCCGCACAAACCCCCGTCGTCGTCGCGGACAACCTGCGCATCCAATACCCCGGCAGGCTCGGCCGGCCGGGCTTTGTGGCCGTGGACGGAGTGAGCTTCTCGATCCGCCCGGGCGAGGTGCTCGGCCTGGTGGGGGAGAGCGGGTCGGGTAAGACCACCATCGGCCGGGCCATCGCCGGCCTCACCAGGGTCACCGACGGGTCCCTCACCGTTCTCGGACACGAGATGAACGGATTCAAGGAGCGCCGGTTCAAGCACCTTCGCAGCGATATCGGCTTCGTGTTCCAGGACCCGGCCTCCAGCTTCAACCCGCTGCTCACCATTGCGGACTGCGTCGCCGAACCCCTCGTGGTACACGGCAGGGCCGCCAACCCCCGGGCCGCGCGAGCACGGGTCGACGAACTGCTCGAGGCCGTCCAGCTGCCGCGTGCCTTCGGTGACCGCTTCCCGCACGAGCTCAGCGGGGGTCAGCGCCAGCGGGCCAGCCTGGCCAGGGCCCTGGCGCTGGAACCTGCCCTGCTGATCGCGGACGAACCGACCTCAGCGCTGGACGTGTCTGTGCAGGCCAGGGTGCTGGAACTCTTCGCGGAGCTGCAGCGCGAATTCGGCTTCGCGGCCCTTTTCATCAGCCACGACCTCGCCGTTGTGGACATCCTCGCCGACCGGATCGCCGTGCTCTACCACGGTCGCCTGGTCGAGGAGGGCACCGGCGCCCAGGTGCTCGGATCGCCCCGGGACCCGTACACCCAGCGGCTTCTCGCGTCGCTGCCGGTGCCCGATCCGGCCGCCCAGGCGAAGCGGCGGGACGAACTCCGGAGGCTGCGTGCGGCAGGATAGAAGTCATGAGACGCGTCGAAGCAGATCCGTATCCGATCGTTGCCAGTGACCTGACCGTCGAATACCCGGGCCACGGCGCCAGCCCCGCGTTCGTGGCGCTGCGCGGACTGACCCTGACCCTCGGCCGGGGGGAAGTCCTCGGACTGCTGGGCGAGAGCGGGTCGGGCAAGAGCACGATCGCCCGGGTGCTCTCCGGGGCGGACTCCGGGACCGGCCACGGTGACGTGCGCGCGCAGATCACCGGCGGGCAGGCGACGGTGCTCGGCTACCCGCTGCGGCGCATCGGCCGACGCAAACTCGCCAGGCTTACCTTCGGCGTGGGGATGCTCGCCCAGAATGCCGCGAGCACCCTCCCCGCCAGCCTCACCGTGGCGGACATCGTCGCCGAACCCGTCCTCGAACGCGATCGGCGCTACGACAGAGCGGCGTTGGAGACCCTCGTCGCGACGATGATCGACGCCGTGCGCCTGCCGCTCTCGGTGCTGGGCAAGTACCCCTATGAGCTCAGCAGCGGCCAACGCCAGCGTGTTGCACTGGCCAGGGCCCTGGTCTTCGGGCCGACGCTGCTCATCGCCGATGAACCCACCGCGGGCGTGGATGCCCTGGTGCGCGACGATGTCATCGACCTGATCGGCGAGCTGCAACGAGAACGTGCCTTTTCGGCCGTGCTGATCAGCAACGACCTGAGCGTGCTCCGTCGGGTCGCCGACCGGATCGGGGTCATGCACCAGGGCGTCCTGGTCGGGCTGGGCACCATCGACGAGGTCTTCGACAACCCGTGGCATCCCTACGTCGTCGAACTCGCGGCGGCGCTGACGCTGGACGGCGCAGCTCTGGATTCCACCGTGCTGGATTCCACAGCTTCGGATTCCACCGTGCTGGATTCCCCGGCGCACGATGTCGGGGCCGACACCGACCGGAGCCCGGAGGCATGACCGGGCAGCACCGCGCGGTCCTCTCCGACGAACCCGAGCGCGACCCGGGCGGATGGCGGCCGACGGCCGGTCCGGTAGCCATCCTGCCCGAGGACAACGCTCTCTTCGCCGGCGCCGTCGCGTCGGCCGGGGGAGTCGTCGCCCCGCTGTCACCGGACACCCGGGGACTCATCTGGCTGTCATACGCCCGCGCCGCGGAACTCGAGGAGGTGCTGGCGGAAAACCCCCAGATCGGCTGGGTGCAGCTGCCCTGGGCCGGTGTCGACGCTTTCGCCGACATTCTCTCCCGGCATCAGCGGCACGACCTGCTCGTGACCAGTGCCAAGGGCGCCTACGCCCAACCGGTGGCCGAACACGCGTTGGCCTTGATCCTGGCGTCGCTGAGGGTGCTCCCCGTGCGGGCCAGGGCGCGGTCCTGGAATTCGGTGCCCGCCGGAGCATCGCTCTATGGCCGGTCGGTGCTGATCATCGGGGCCGGCGGCATCGCCCGTGAACTGATCCGGCTGCTCGAACCGTTCGGCACCCGCATCGTGGTGGCGCGTCGCAGCTCGGAGCCCGTGCCGGGAGCCGCCCGCACCGTGCCGGTGGGGCAGCTGAATACGGAGCTGCCCCTGGCCGACATCGTGGTGGTCGCTGCCGCGTTGACCGGCGACACCCGGCACCTGCTCGGCGGGGCCGAACTCGCCCTGATGGCGTCGACCGCCCACCTGGTGAACATCGCCAGAGGCCCCCTGGTCGACACCGACGCGCTCGTGGCCGCTCTGGCCGCCGGCACGTTCGCGGGCGCGGCCATCGACGTCACCGACCCGGAACCGCTGCCGGACGGGCATCCGCTCTGGAGTGAGCCCCGGTGCCTCATCACGCCGCACATGGCCGACACGCCCGAGATGACCGCGCCGCTTCTGGCCGAGAGAATTCGGCTCAATGTGGCCGCTTTGCTGGGAAACGGGCCGTTTGTCGGGGTTGTCGACCCCGCTGCGGGGTACTGAGCGTCCACTCGGATTTGGTGCACGGCGAACTTTTGGTAAAGTAACTACGCCGTTCAAGCGAGGGAAACTTTCGCTGAGCATGCATTCCTCGATAGCTCAATTGGCAGAGCAGCGCACTGTTAATGCGCAGGTTCTTGGTTCGAGTCCAAGTCGGGGAGCGAAAAGGCCACTAGGGGCTCCACCCCCGGTGGCCTTTTTTGTGCGTGCCGCTAGTCTGATCCCGAAAAGATGCGAAAGGTGGCGGTTGTGTTCCCCTGGCAGACCCTCAGCGCTGTACTGGCCGTGCTCACCGTGGCCGTGGTCATTCTCTGGTTGCTTGCCGTGGCGCAGCAACGCCGCAGCCGCTTCGCCAGATCGGCGGCCGAACGCGTGCGCATCGACCTCGAGCTGTCCCTCGCCGAGCAGCACGGGCGTCTCGCGATCATCCGCGAGCTGCAGGACATCGCCGTGCTGTCTCTCGCACGCCTCATCACCCGGGCCGAGGGGGCCCGGTACACGGCCGAGAGCGACCCATCCACGGCCGTGCGCGCGGCGACGGCCCTGGTCGAGGACGGCAGGGTCGCCCTCGCCGACCTGCGCCGGGTCCTGACCATCGCCAGAGAGGGCGAGGCCATCGCGACCAGCGCACCGGGCCTGCAATCGGCCCGCAGCCTCTTCGGCGTGATGCGCGATGCCGGCCTGGCCGTCGCCTTCACCGAGTCTGGTGACAGGTTCCCGCTCAAACCCGGGGCGGAGCTCGCCATCTACCGCATCCTGCAGAGCGCCCTCGCGAACGCGCTCAAGCACGGCGGGCCCGGCACCGAGGCCAGAGTGTCGTTCACCTGGACCCAGGACGGCCTGCAGCTCCTCATCGACGACGACGGCATCCGCGCGGCGGCCAAGCGGGAAAGCGCCTCGCCCTCGGATTTCGCCGCCAAGACCGCCTACACGATCGACGACGACCTCAAGGCCCTGAGCGAGAGCATCTCGGGCGCCGGGATCACCCAGATGCGCGAACGAGCCCAGCTCTTCGGCGGGATCTTCAACGCCGGAACCGTGCCTGGGGTCGGCTTCTCGGTCTCAGCCGTCTTCCCGTCGCTGCGGTTCCACAACGGTGTGCACGGCGTCAACCTGACCCGCTGACCCGCACACAGCGTCTCAGCAGCTCAGCTTTCGAGGTCGTCCACACCGGGCAGCCAGGTCACGCCGGGCACACCCCAGCCGCGCTTCCGGCTGACCTTGGCGGCGATCTTGGCGTAAAAGTGTTCGAGCCGGTCCACGTAGAGGGTGCCGTCGAGGTGGTCGAACTCGTGCTGGAAAATCCGTGCCAGCCAGCCGTCGGCCCGGATCTCGAAGGGCTTCTGGTCAAGGTCCACGGCGCGCAACACGGCCGAGCCGGCCCGCTGCAGCGGAAACCGCTCGCCGGGAAACGACAGGCACCCCTCGACGTCTTCGTCCTCATCGGCCTCACCGGCGGGGACCGGCGTGATCCAGAGCTCCGGATTGATCGCGACACCCCTGGTCTCGACCTCGTCGTCGTCGAGGTAGCTGAACGTGAACAGCCGCAGCCCGACCCCCACCTGGGGTCCGGCGAGACCGACACCGGGAGCGGCATCCATCGTCTCGAACATGTCCTGCACCAGCGTGCGCAACTCGTCGTCGAACTCGACGACGGGAGCGGCGGGGGAGTGCAGGACGGGGTCACCTGAAATTACTATCGGTCGAACGGCCATTCACCAAGGATATCGGCATGGATCTCGATAGTCTCGTTGAGTGACTCCCGACCTGACAGACCTGGCTGGAGAGATCGCGATTGATCCACGCCAGGCAATCGGCATCCCGCTCGCGTTGATCGGCGCTGTCTTCCTCTCCCTTGGCGCACAATTCCAGCACCGCGGTGTGACCAAGGTGGAAGCCCACACGAGGGAAATCACCGGCGGACTGAACACCCGGCAGCTGGTGCTCTTGCTCTCCCGGCCCTCCTGGGTGTTCGGCACCGTGATGCTCGGTCTGGCCATCGCCTTCCAGCTCACCAGCCTCGCCTTCGCGCCCCTCATCGTCGTGCAGCCCCTCGGGGCGGTGGCTCTGGTGATCACGGCGATCCTGAACGCCAGGGTCAGCCACGTCAAGCTGAACCGAGCCTCGGTCATCGCGATCGCGATGTGTGTCGGCGGGGTCGGGCTCTTTGTCACCGTCGCCGCTTTCACGGCGGTCGACAAGCCCGTGACGGATGCGAACCTGATCACCATCCTGGTGGTCCTCGCTGTGGTCCTGGCCGCCTTCGCCGTCGCGTTCGTGCTGCTGCGCAGCCGGTTCAAGGCGATTTTTTACATCATCGGCGCCGGCGTGCTGTACGGATTCGTGGCCACCCTCGCCAAGGTGATCATCAACCGCATCCAGAACGGCAACGTCGAGTGGCTCACCGTCGTCTGCGTCGTCGGCCTGCTCCTCGCTGCTGCGTCGGGCGCCTACTTCGTGCAGAACGCATACTCATCGGGTCCGCCCGACCTCGTCATCGCGGGTCTGACCGTGATCGACCCGATGATCGCCGTCGGCATCGGCGTCATCGTGCTCGGCGAAGCCTCTCAGGCGCCGACCTGGGCCGCCGTTCTTTTCGCGGTCGCTGGCGCCGTGGCGATGTGGGGCGTCTTCAGGCTCGCGAAGTATCACCCGCAAACCCAGAGCTGACCGGTGCTTTTTCGTGAACGCGCCGCGTCTGGGGGGCTGCCATGGGTCAAGCGGTTTAGAATAGGGTGCTAACACACCTCGACGGCGAGAATCGTTGAGACCCAGACTTCGCGCCGGACGCTGATCCCCGGCCCACCTACGTAGGGACTATCCCACTTGAGCGCTTCATCTGATTTGCCGGGCAGCTCGTCCGACCCGGCCATGCCGGGCACCACCCGACCCATCCGGGTTCTCATCGCCGCAGACACCTTCGCGCCCGATGTGAACGGTGCGGCCCGGTTCGCGGAACGGCTCGCCGCCGGCCTGGTCGGACGCGGCCACGTGGTGCAGATCATGGCTCCGGCTCCGACGCGCAAGCACGGCACCTGGACCGAGGTGCACGAGGGCGAATCGATGACCGTGCACCGTCTGCACAGCTGGCGGTGGCGCCCGCACGACTGGCTCCGCTTCGCGCTGCCGTGGATCGTGCGCAAGCAGAGCCGTGCCATCCTCGACTCCTTCCAGCCCGACGTCGTGCACTTCCAGTCCCACATCGTGGTGGGTCGCGGTGTGTCGATCGAGGCACAGAAGCGCGGGATCCGCATCATCGGCACCAACCACTTCATGCCGGAGAACATGCTGCAGTTCTCCCTCGTTCCCAAGGGTTTCCAGGACCAGCTCGTCAAGGCACTCTGGAAGGACGCTGAACATACCTTCAAGCGCGCAGAGGCCGTCACCACGCCGACCCGCCGGGCGGCGGAGTTCCTGGAGAAGTACACGGGGCTCGCGGGGGTGCAGGCCATCTCCTGCGGAATCGACGCCGACAACTATTCCCCCAGCTTCGCTCCGCGCACCGAGAACCGGATTCTCTTCGTCGGCCGGGTCACCGGTGAGAAGCAGATCGACGTCCTGGTGCAGGCCGTCGCCCTGTTGGATCCGAACCTGTGTGCCCAGGTTGAAATCGTCGGCGGTGGCGACCAGCGCCGCAACCTGGAACACCTCGTGGAATCGCTCGGACTGAGCGCACAGTTCACGTTCACGGGTTATGTCACCGACGAGGAACTGCGCGAGGCCTACACGCGTGCCACAGTGTTTGCGATGCCGTCCATTGCGGAACTGCAGAGCATTGCGACCATGGAAGCGATGGCGTCGGGTCTCCCGATCGTGGCGGCGAACGCAATGGCGCTGCCGCACCTGGTTCACGACGGGCAGAACGGCTACCTGTTCGAGCCGGGCAGCGCCCAGGACCTTGCGGACAAGCTGACCCGCGTGTTCACGACGTCGCCCGACGAACTGGACGCCCTCAAGAACGAGTCGCTGAAGCTGATCGAGGCACACGACATCAAGCGCACCCTGACGACATTCGAACGCCTCTACCGCGGCGTATCCACGGCGGACACGAACTCCAGCGTCCAGCCGGATCCGGCTGCGGCCCACCCTCCGGTCCTGGACGTCACGCCTCGGCGCGACTGAAGGGCGGCGCCTGGCCGATACTATGGTCAGGCACGGGGTGGTAGCTCAGCTGGTTAGAGCACGCGGCTCATAACCGCACGGTCACGGGTTCAAGTCCCGTCCACCCTACGAGAAAGCACGGTTTGTGTACATCCTGGTGACCGGATCGAGTTCGGAACGGCTCCGGGTCAGGGAGCTCGACGCCGCCGGCGTTCCCGCGGGTGCCGACACAACGCTCACGACCGACGAGTTCGGTGCGATGGTGCGGGAACGCGATCAAGACGCGGTGCGTTGGGTCTGGGAGGACACCGCGCGGAGCTATCCCGTCCTGCTGCGGGGGAGTGTCACTGTCCAGCGCTGCCATGATCTACGGCTGTGTCACGCCATCCTGCGCAACTCGGCGATGACCGGCGGAAGCGCGCTGGCGAACGCCCCGGCAAGCCGGTGGGATGCGCCTGCTGCGACCGTCCCCGTCGAATCCCCGGGGACGACCCTGTTCGAGATGGATCTGGGTCTGGCCGACGACGCCGGACTGGAGCCGGCCGACGACGACGTCCTGGCGGAGTTCCAGGCCCAGCTTCAGGCGGTCCACGCCTCGGCCGACCCCGGCCGGTTGCGTCTGCTCCTGGCGGCAGAATCCGTTGGCGCCCTCATCGCGGCCGAAATGCAGTTCGCCGGACTGCCGTGGCGGAGCGCGATCCATGACAGCCTGCTCACCGCAGAACTGGGCCCGCGGGCAGCCTCGGGCATCCGGCCGGCACGGTTGGAAGAACTCGCTGGGCGTATCCGCACCGAACTCGGCGACCTGGAGGTCAACCCGGATTCCCCGCCAGACCTGCTCCGGGCGCTCAACCGGGCTGGGCTGGCCGTGGCGACCACGCGGGCATGGGAGTTGGAGAAGCTCGAACACCCCGTCATCGAGCCCCTCCTGCGCTACAAGAAGCTGTCCAGACTGCTCGCCGCCAACGGATGGTTCTGGATGGAGAGTTGGATCATCAACGACCGCTTCCACCCTGAGTACCTGCCGGGCGGGGTGGTGACCGGGCGATGGGCGACCCGCGGCGGCGGTGCCCTGCAGCTGCCCAAGCAGATTCGCGGCGCGGTCGTGGCCGACCCCGGCTGGAGCTTCGTGGTGGCGGACGCAGCCCAATTGGAGCCTCGCATCCTGGCCGCATTGTCCACCGACACCGCCATGGCCGCCGCCGGACGGGGCACTGACCTCTATGCCGGAATCGTGGCGAGCGGAGTGGTGGACACCCGCGCTCATGCCAAGGTCGCCATGCTCGGCGCCATGTACGGCGCCACATCCGGGGAAAGCGGGCGCCTGCTGCCTCGACTGGCGCGCGCATATCCGCGGGCGATCGCCCTGACCGAGGCGGCGGCGAGGACGGGGGAGCGCGGCGACGTGGTCAGCACCCGGCTGGGCCGGTCCTCGCCGCGGCCAGGGGGCGGCTGGCAGGACGACCAGGCCCGCGGGTCAGAGGCCGGGGCGACCCCGGCCGACGAACGCCGGGCCAGGAGCCAGGCCAGGGACTGGGGCCGGTTCACCCGCAATTTCATCGTGCAGGGAAGCGCCGCGGAGTGGGCCCTGTGCTGGATGGCCGAGATCAGGAAAGGGCTTCGGGCCCTGCCGGTCCCGGCACAGCCGCCCACCGCGTTCGCGCGCGGTCAGGTGCCGGCCCGGACGCCCCCCAGCCCGTTCGCGGACATCCCTCATCTGGTCTTCTTCCTGCACGATGAGGTCATCGTGCACACCCCTGCGGCACTGGCCGGCGAGGTGTCGCGAATCGTCACCGAGGCGGCCTCGACGGCGGGCCGACTGCTGTTCGGCGATTTTCCGGTGGACTTCCCGTTGACCTGCGTTGTAGTGGACAGTTACGCGGACGCAAAATAGGTCACGACGATGTGCCGGGCCGACGGCCCCGTTTGGGTCGCTGCAGGCTCAGTTCGCGGTGCAGTCCAGGTTCCTCCTCCGCTGGAGGGCGATCGGCGACAGCGGCCACGGTATCGAGCCAGGCAAGCGCGGCCCGGGCCTGGACGAGCTGGGCCTCGGTGGCCAACCGTTCCTGACCGGACTCCCAGGGACGCCCGCTCGCGTCTCCGCGGCGGTTCAGCCTCAGCTGCCAGGCGGATCGGTAGCCGGCCAGCAGCGGTGCAAGATCGACGTGCGGCAGGGATGAGGCGATCAGCACCCTGTCCAGCATGTCGGTCCAGTCGGCTCCGGAGTCGCTGTCGGTCTCCCGCAGCCAGGCCAGAGCCTCGGCGTGGCCGCCCCCGGTCAGCCTGTACAGCGGAAGACCGTCCTCGGTGCTGCCCGCCGCCTCGACGGAGCCCTGGCGGACCAGACGCTCCAGGGTGCTGTAGATCTGTCCGACGTTCACCGTGCGCCGGCCGGCGGTGCGGGTCGCCAACTCGCCGTGCAGCTGGAAGCCGTATGCCGGGCCCATGGTGAGGATGGCGAGAAGCGAATTGCGTACCGACACGATGTCTCCAGCCTGCGGCTGCGACGGTCGCGGTCGACCTCTAAAGCCATACCGAATATACATTAGAGAATGACCGGCTGTTGGGATTTCCCGGCCGGGTGGGGCATAATTCAGCTAGCCGCCGAATTGTGTTCCGCGGGTCCTGGTTGAGAGTCGTTTGAGATCGTTGGGGAAGACGCACCTCGAACACCATCCAGGGAACGGAGAACACTATGACGGCACCCCACACTCGTCAGTCACCGGCTGCACGGGGAGTTTTGTATGTGCACTCGTCGCCGCGCGCCCTGTGCCCCCACGTGGAGTGGGCCGCCGGCAGCGCGCTAGATGAGGCGGTCAGTTTCGACTGGAGCGAACAGCCTGCCCTCCCGGGCGCCCAGCGTGCGGAGTTCTTCTGGGAGGGCGCTGCGGGCGGCGGCGCGGCCATTGCGTCCGCCCTGCTCGGCTGGGATCAGTTGCGCTTCGAGGTGACCGAGGACCCGGGGCCCGGCCGCGATGGTGGCCGCTGGCTGCACACGCCGGCTCTGGGCATCCACTTCGCCCAGACTGACACGGCCGGGAACGTCGTCCTGCCGGAGGACCGTCTGCGTGCGGCCATCCACGCGGCGGGTACCGACTCCGTGCACCTGCACCGTGAGCTGCGGCGCGCCTTGGGCCAGGCCTGGGATGACGAACTGGAGCCGTACCGGCACGCCAGCGACTTCTCCAGCGTGGTCTGGCTGCACAATGTCGGCTGAGTGCGGGCGAGGCCGGGGCCCCGCCCGCGACGGCTAGACCGAGCGGAACGCGACGACGGCGTTGTGGCCGCCGAAACCGAACGAGTTGCTGATGGCCAGGAGATCGCCGGTGCCCAGGGCGCGCGGCGAGGTGACCACGTCGAGCGGGATGGCGGGGTCCTGCTGGGTCAGGTTGATGGTCGGCGGAAGGATCCGTTCGGCCAGGGCCTTCACCGTGAACAGCGCCTCGATCGCGCCGGCTCCGCCGAGCAGGTGCCCGGTGGACGCCTTGGTTGCCGAGACCGGGATGCCGTCGAGGAGGTCCCCGAACACGCGGCGGAGCGCGTTGTACTCAGCGATGTCGCCCACCGGGGTGCTCGTGGCGTGGGCATTGATGTGCATCACGTCGGACAGGTCGGCCCCGGCGTTGTGGATCGTCGCGATCATGGCCCGCGCGGCGGCCGATCCCTCGGGATCCGGCGCGGTGATGTGGTACGCGTCGCTCGTGATGGAGCCGCCGAGCAGTTCGGCGTAGATGTGTGCACCACGGGCGAGGGCGTGCTCTTCGGTTTCGATCACGAGGGCCGCAGCGCCTTCGCCGAGCACGAAGCCGTCGCGGCTGACGTCATACGGGCGGGACGCGGTGGCGGGGGAGTCGTTCCGCTTGGAGAGCGCCTGCATCGCCGCGAAGGATGCGATCGGCAGCGGGTGGATGGCCGCCTCCGAGCCACCGGCGATGACGACGTCGGCCAGTCCGGCCTGCAGACGGTTGTACGCGTTGACGAGAGATTCGGTGCTGGACGCACAGGCGGACACGACCGTCGTGATGCCGGCGCGGGCGTGCAGGTCCATGCCGATCGCTGCTCCGGGACCGTTGGGCATCAGCATGGGCACGGTCATCGGCAGGACCCGACGGGGTCCACGCTCGCGCAGGGTGTCCCAGGCGTCGAGCAGGGTCCACACTCCACCGATGCCGGTGGCCCAGTCGACGGCGAGACGTTCGGGGTCGACCTCAGGCATCCCCGCATCGGCCCAGGCCTCGCGGCCGGCGATCAGGGCGAACTGGCTGGACGGGTCGAGGCGTTTGGTTTCCTGGCGGGCCAGAACGTCGACGGGGCGCACCCTGGCCTGGGCGGCGAAGGTGATGGGGAGCGCGGTGCGCTCAACCCACTCGTAGTCCAGAGTGGATGCGCCGGACTCGCCGGCGAGGAGGGCGTTCCAGGTGTCGGTGGCGTTCCCGCCGAGGGGCGAGGTGGCACCGAGGCCGGTGACAACGATTTTTTTGGTCATAACAACGACTCTCCGTCAGAACGTGCTCGAGTGAGAACGTGTGCGAAACGAGGTGGAAACCCCGGTTGGAGCGTCCCTGGAGAACGGACCGGCTGGCAGAGCCAACCGGCCCGTTCGGGCGTGGACCTAGTCCTGGGCCTTGACGATGAACTCGACGGCGTCGCCGACGGTCTTGAGGTTCTTGACCTCTTCGTCGGGGATCTTGACGTCGAACTTTTCCTCAGCGTTGACGACGATGGTCATCATCGAGATGGAATCGATGTCCAGGTCGTCGGTGAACGACTTGTCCAGCTCAACCGTGTCGGTTGCGATGCCCGTCTCGTCGTTGATGAGCTCGGCCAGGCCGGCAAGAACTTCTTCGGTGGACAATGCCATGTTGTTTCTCCTTGGGGGTGTCTCGTTTGACCGAGATTCAGTTTAGTTGGATAGAGGGGAGCTACGGCAGCACAACCACCTGCGCGCCGTAAACCAGGCCGGCTCCGAAGCCGATCTGGAGGGCAAGACCTCCGCTGAGTTCGGGGTGTTCCTCGAGCAAGCGGTGGGTGGCAAGGGGGATCGACGCGGCCGAGGTGTTCCCGGTCGTGGCGATGTCGCGGGCGATGACGACGGACTCCGGCAGCTTGAGCTGCTTGGCGAACTCGTCGACGATGCGCATGTTCGCCTGGTGCGGGATGAAGGCGGCGAGCTGGTCGGCGGTGATGCCGGCGGCGGCCAGGGTCTGCTTGGCGATCTTCGCCATGTCCCAGACGGCCCAGCGGAAGACGGTCTGGCCCTCCTGGCGCAGGGTCGGCCATTCCTTCTCGCCCCGTCGGTATTCCTGCAGGGTGCCGTTCATCCCCACGGCGTCAGCGCGCCCGTCCGAGCCCCACACTGAGGCGGAGATGCCGGGGTAGTCGCTCGGGCCGATGACAACGGCGCCGGCACCGTCACCGAGCAGGAACGAGATGCTCCGGTCGGTGGGGTCGACCATGTCGGAGAGTTTCTCCGCACCGATGACCAGGGCATAGTGGGCGGCGCCGGACCGGATGAGGGCATCCGCCTGGGCGACACCGTAGGCGTAGCCGGCGCAGGCGGCGTTGAGGTCGAAGGCGGCGGCGGGAACCGCACCGATGCGCTCGGCGACGACGGCGGCCATCGATGGCGTCTGGCGGCCGTTGCTGATGGTGGCGATGATGATGGCGTCGATGAGCTCAGGGGCGATGCCGGAGCGTTCGATGGCCTCGAGCGCGGCGGTCGTTGCGAGGTCGACGGCCAGCACATCCTGGCTGGCCCTGGTGCGGGTGATGATTCCGGTGCGCTGCTGAATCCACTCGTCCGATGAGTCGATCGGGCCGACGATGTCGTCGTTGGGAACGATGAGGTCGCCGCGGGCGGCGCCGACGGCGAGGATGCGGGTGTACTGGGCGCCCTGCGACTGCAGGAGTTGTGGCTGGGTCATTCGTCTCTTCCGGTGGCGACTCTGGCTGATTCAGGCCTGGCGGTCGATCAGGTCGTACGCAGCGGGCAGGTCGTCGGGGGTCTTGATGGCCACGCTCGGGATGCCCCGCAGGGCGCGCTTGGCCAGTCCGACGAGTGCGCCGGCCGGTGCGACCTCGATGATTCCGGTCACTCCAGCGTCGGCAAACGACTGCATACACAGGTCCCACCGTACCGGCGACGACACCTGACCGACGAGCAGGTCGACGAAACGCGCCCCGTCGGCCACGGTGCTGCCGTCGTGATTCGTCCACAGTGGCAGGGTCGGGGTCTGCGGGTTCAGGCCTGTCGCCACGTCGGCGAGGTGCGCGACGGCGGGACGCATGTGGCGGGTGTGGAAGGCGCCGGCGACCTGGAGCGGGATTACGCGGCTCTTGGCGGGCGGATCAGCGGCGAGGGCGGCGAGGGCGTCGAGGTCACCGGCGACCACGATCTGGCCGCCGCCGTTGAAATTGGCCGGTTCCAGGCCGAGGTCTGCGAGTCGGGCCAGGAGTTCGGCCTCGTCCCCGCCGAGGACGGCGCTCATGCCGGTGGGCGTGACGGCGGCTGCGGCCTTCATGGCACGCCCGCGCTCCCCGACGAAGGTGAGAGCGTCCGAGGAGCTGAGGACTCCGGCGCCGGCCGCGGCGGTGATCTCCCCGACGGAGTGCCCGGCGATACCGCCGATGGCGTCGCGCCGGCCGTCGGCGAACAGGGCGGTGAGGGCGAGGAGCCCGGCGGCCACGATGAGCGGCTGGGCGATCGCGGTGTCGCGGATCGTGTCGGCATCAGCGACAGTTCCCGCCGTCACGAGGTCGGTCGAGGACTGCTCCGACATGGCGCGGAGCTGTTCGGCATAAGCCGGATCCTGCAGCCAGGGTTCGAGGAATCCGGGCGTTTGCGAGCCCTGACCGGGACAGACGACAACAATCATTTCCTTAGTCTCCCAATTCGGAACGGACGGAGGGTGTGGGCAATCTACCGACTATCCGCGGAACGTTTGTCAGATACCGCAAACGGGGGTTCAGCGGCGCCGAGTCGAGCCGTCGTGGTCACTGATCGAACCGATGATCAGCGCCGACTGCAGGATGAGCGCTTCTCTGGCCCCCGTCGCGTCATAGCCGATCACGTCAGACACCCGCTTGAGGCGGTAACGCACGGTGTTGGGATGCACGAACAGTTCACGCGCCGTCGCCTCCAGCGAGCGGCCGTTGTCCAGGTAGCACCACAGCGTGGTGAGGAGTTCGGTGGAGTGCGCCTGCAACGGGCGGTAGATCCGGTGGATGAGCGTGGCGCGCGCGAGCGGATCACCGGCCAGGGCCCGCTCGGGAAGCAGGTCGTCGGCCTGCACCGGCCTGGGAGCGTTCCGCCAGGAGCGGGCGACGGCGAACCCGGCCAGGGCCGCCTTGGCGCTTTTGGAGGCATCGACGAGGTTGGGCACCTCGTGACCGAGGACGAGGTGGCCGGGGCCGAAGCTGGGCTCGAGCTGCATGGCGATCTCCATGAAACTGAGTGAGGACGGTCCTCCGGCGGCTTCGTCGGCCTCGGGGTTGGCCGGGTGGGCCCGGCCGATGACCAACACCAGCCGGTTGCCCTGCACGCCGATCAGCACGTCGGCGGTCATGTGCCGCGCCGCCCGGCGTAGCTGGTCGACGTCGAGCATCTTCGGTGTGGTGCCCACGAGCACACAGACCTCGCCGTGGCCGTGCCAGCCGAGGGCCGCGATCCTGCTGGGCAGTTCGTCGTCGTACTCGCCGCTGAGGATGGAGTCGACGACCAGGGCCTCGAGCCTGGCGTCCCAGAGCCCCCGGGCCTCCGCGGCGCGGGCGTAGACATCCGCGGCACCGAAGGCGATTTCCCGGGAGTACAGCAGGATCGCCTCGCGGAGGGTCTCCGAGCCGTCCTTGACCCGCTCTTCGACGACCTCGACGGTCACCCTGATCAGCTGCAGGGTCTGCTGCAGGCTCACCGAGCGGAGCAGTTCCCGGGGAGCGGCGCCGAAGACATCCGCCGCGATCCACGGTGTGGACCGTGGGTCGTCGTACCAGGAGATGAAGGAGGTGATGCCGGCCTGGGCCACCAGGCCGACGGCGGACCGCCGCCCTGGTGGCATGTCGCCATACCAGGGCAGCGTGTCCTCGAGTCGTTTCAGAGTCGCCGTAGACAACTCACCCGAAATTGTGCGCAACCAGGTGAGGGTCTGTTCCTTTGTCTTCGGCGCCGGTGACACGGTCCGGGTTAGCTCTCGCCACCGGCCGAGCCGGTGTTGCCGGCCAGGACATCGTGCAGGCGGTACTTGTCGATCGCCTGCTGGATGAGGCTGCGGTCGATTTCGCCGCTGTTGGCGAGCTGCTGCAGCGTGCGGACCACCATGGACGGGCCGTCGATCTTGAAGAACCGGCGAGCCGCGGGGCGGGTGTCGGAGAACCCGAAGTCGTCGGCACCCAGGGTGGCGAAGTCGCCGGGGATGAACTGGCGGATCTGATCCGGCACCGCGTGCATGAAGTCGGACACCGCCACGAACGGACCGGCCGTGTTGGCGAGCTTGTCCGTCACGTACGCGGTGCGCGGCTCCTCGTTCGGGAAGAGGAAGTTGTGCTCCTCTGCCGCGAGGCCGTCCCGGCGCAGTTCCGACCAGGACGTGACCGACCAGACATCGGCGGACACCCCCCAGTCCTCGGCGAGCAGGGTCTGCGCTTCGAGCGCCCACGGCACCGCAACGCCGGAGGCGAGCAGCTGGGCCTTCGGGCCGGCCACGGTGGACTCCGACACGCGGTGGATGCCGCGGATGATCCCGTCGACGTCGACATCGGCCGGCTCGACGGGCTGCACCTGCGGCTCGTTGTACACGGTGATGTAGTACATGACGTTCGGGTCGGTGTGGGTGCCGCCGTACATCCGCTCGAGGCCGGACCGGACGATGTGCCCGATCTCGTACCCGAAGGCGGGGTCGTACGACACGACGGCCGGGTTGGTCGACGCGAGCAACGGCGAGTGGCCGTCGGCGTGCTGCAGGCCTTCACCGGTGAGGGTGGTCCGGCCGGCGGTCGCGCCGATCATGAAGCCGCGGGCCATCTGGTCGCCGGCGGCCCACATGGCGTCGCCGGTGCGCTGGAAGCCGAACATCGAGTAGAACACGTACACCGGGATGAGCGGCTCACCCTGGGTGGCGTACGACGTTCCGACGTTCGTGAAGGCGGCGAGGGCGCCGGCCTCGTTGATGCCGACGTGGATGATCTGGCCCTGCGGGCTTTCCTTGTAGGCCAGCAGCTGCGCGTGGTCCACCGACGTGTAGTGCTGACCGTTTGGGTTGTAGATCTTCGCGTTCGGGAAGAACGCGTCGATGCCGAAGGTGCGAGCCTCGTCGGGGATGATCGGCACGATGCGGTGGCCGAAGTCCTTCGAGCGCAGCAGTTCCTTGAGCAGCCGGACGAACGCCATGGTGGTGGCGATCTCCTGGGTGCCGGAGCCCTTCTTGGTCACGGCGTAGGTCGAGTCGTCCGGCAGGTTCACCTGGGTGTACTTGCTGCGACGCTCGGGCAGGTAGCCGCCGAGCGCGCGGCGGCGCTCGTGCATGTACTGGATCGCCTCGTCGTTCTCACCGGGGGTGTAGTACGGCGGCTGGTACGGGTTGGCCTCGAGCTGCGCATCCGTGATCGGCACGTGCATGCTGTCGCGGAAGGTCTTGAGGTTGTCCAGCGTCATCTTCTTCATCTGGTGGGTCGCGTTGCGCCCCTCGAAGCTCGGGCCCAGGCCGTAGCCCTTGACCGTCTTCGCCAGGATGACCGTCGGCTGGCCCTTGTGCTCCGATGCGGCCTTGAACGCGGCGTAGACCTTACGGTAGTCGTGGCCACCGCGCTTGAGGTTCCAGACCTCGTCGTCGGTGTACCCCTCGACGAGCTTGAGCGCGCGCGGGTCGCGGCCGAAGAAGTTCTCGCGCACGTAGGCGCCACTCTCGGCCTTGTAGGTCTGGTAGTCACCGTCGGTGGTGACGTTCATCAGGTTCAGCAGGGCACCGTCGGTGTCGCGGGAGAGCAGGTCGTCCCACTCGCGGCCCCACACCACCTTGATGACGTTCCAGCCGGCGCCGCGGAAGAAGCTCTCCAGCTCCTGGATGATCTTGCCGTTACCGCGCACCGGACCGTCGAGTCGCTGCAGGTTGCAGTTGACGATGAAGTTGAGGTTGTCGAGACCCTCATTGGCGGCGACCTGGAGCTGTCCGCGGCTTTCGACCTCGTCCATCTCGCCGTCGCCGAGGAAGGCCCAGACCTGCTGGTCGCTGGCGTCCTTGATGCCCCGGTTGGTCAGGTACCGGTTCAACTGCGCCTGGTAGATCGCGTTGATCGGGCCCAGGCCCATCGAGACCGTCGGGAACTGCCAGAACTCCGGCATCAACCGGGGGTGCGGGTACGACGAGATGCCGTCGGGCGCGTGCGACTTCTCCTGACGGAAACCGTCGAGCTGGTTGGCGCTCAGACGGCCCTCCAGGAAGGCGCGGGCGTAGGTGCCGGGGGAGGCGTGGCCCTGGATGAAGATCTGGTCTCCACCGCCCGGGTGATCCTGGCCGCGGAAGAAGTGGTTGAAGCCGGTCTCGTAGAGAGCAGCTGAGGAGGCATACGTCGAGATGTGGCCACCGACCGCGATGCCGGGGCGCTGGGCGCGGTGCACGAGCACGGCGGCGTTCCAACGGATCCAGGCGCGGTAGCGGCGCTCGATGTCTTCATCGCCGGGGAAGTCGGGCTCGTTCGACGAGGCGATGGTGTTGATGTAGTCCGTGGTGGGCACCATCGGAACGTTCAGGTGCAATTCTTTGGACCGCTTGAGCAGGCTGAGCATGATCTCGCGGGCCCGGCCGGGGCCGTTGGCCGCGACCAGCGCGTCGAGGGATTGCGACCATTCGGACGTCTCATCCGGATCGGCGTCCGAGTTGTCCATTGAATACGGGTCTTGGTCGTTGACAGTCACACTCGACCTCTTTCTGTAGGGCAGATCGTGTGGGGGAAGATCATGCCTGGTTAGGCGTGCCGGACAGAACTAGGTCGGGTCACGACCGAAAGGCACCCCGTCAGCCTAGTGATTCTTACTGGGAAGCGCGTACGGCGCCGCCGCAGTATGCCGGGTCAGTGTTGGTGAAGCCTCCTGGGGCGGCTAGGCTTGCCCCCCGTATTCAGCCATCGTCCCCCGATGGCCGGAAAGGACACGCACCATGGCGCTGGAGAATGACACCCAGGCACCCGACTTCGAGCTCGTCAGCCAGTACGGCGAGCGAATCCAGCTCAGCCGGTACCGGGGTGAGAAGTCCGTGGCGCTGGTGTTCTTCCCCCTGGCCTTTTCCGGAATCTGCAGCGGCGAACTCTGCGAGCTGCGCGACAACCTCGCGCTCTTCGCCGACAACAGCGTCGAGCTGATCGGCATCTCCGTGGACTCCCGGCACACCCTGCGGGCCTGGGGAGACCAGGAGGGCTACGGGTTCACCCTGCTCGCCGACTTCTGGCCGCACGGCGCCGTCGCCAAGGAGTACGGGGTCTTCCTCGAAGACAAGGGCTTCGCCAACCGGGCGACCTTCCTGATCGATCCGGACGGCATCATCCGGGCGAGTTTCATCACCGCTCCGGGGGAGGCCCGCTCGCTCGCGGCGTATCGGGCAGCCCTCGACGAGCTGCAGCCGGCCTAGTTTTCCTCCCGGCCGGAATGTCGCTAAGCTCGTGCCATCCTGTTATCCGAAAATCTTCGGTCGGGGCCTTTAGCTCAGTTGGTAGAGCGCCACGTTTACACCGTGGATGTCATCGGTTCGAGCCCGGTAGGGCCCACACACTTCTGATCATCGGTAGCCACGCGTCATTTATGATGGGGTGATGGCGACACAGACACGCGAGGGCCAACTCGTCGAGGCCTTCGTGACTCTCGCCGACACTCTGGTGGTCGGCTACGATCTCGTCGATCCCTTGCACACCCTCGTCACCCAGTGCGTGCCGCTCTTCGACGCCTCGGCCGCGGGCATCATCCTCACCGACGATGAGGAGTTCGAGGTCGTCGCTTCCACCAACGAGCGCAGCCGCCTCATCGAGATCCTCCAGCTGCGCAGCGGTTCCGGTCCGTGCGTGGAAAGTGTCATCACCGGGCACGCCGTCTCCGTTCCCGACATCGAGGCCTCCGGTCCGAAGTGGCCCCGATTCCGTGCCGGCGCCGTCGAGCAAGGCTTCAGGTCGATGTTCTCGGTGCCGATGCGCTTGCGGACGACCACGATCGGGTCGCTGAACCTGTTCTGGGACCGCACCGGTGGGCTGCCGGGTTCCGACGCGCCGACGGTGCAGGCCCTCGCCGACGTGGCCACGATCGGGATCCTCCAGGAACGGGCGTTGCGGGAAAGTGATGTCGCCCGGCAGCAGTTGCAGTACGCGTTGAGCAGCCGAGTCGTGATCGAACAGGCCAAGGGCGTCGTGGCCTACACCCGGAGCGCCACCATGGACGAGGCCTTCGCTCTGATGCGCCAGCACGCGCGGTCGAACGGGCTGCCGCTGGCCGAGGTGGCCGCGCAGATTGTCAGCGGAGACCTCGCGCTTTAGTCCGCACGGACGTAGTATTTGCCTATAGCCCCAGACCCTGGCTGCACGTGTCTTTTTCCGTGACAAGCAGGGAAGCATCATGAAACGCATTTTTCATCCGGGTGGCTCGATAGTCACCGGTACCGCACTGGCTGACGCTGTGATGCTCTATGCCGAAGCGCTGAGCAACCGTCGGGAAACCGATGTCGTCGACATCCCGGTGATAACCGCTGACGGCAGTCACGGTCGGGCGCAGTTCCTGATCGGGTCGTCCAGCCAACTGGTCTGCGTGACCAGCACCGAAAGCGACTGGGAACTGACCGAGATCGCGACGACCCAAGCGCTGCAGGACAAGGTGCGGGTGGGTACGATGGCCGCGTCGCTGGCGTGGGCGGGCGCGCCGCAGGGGTCGCCACAGTTCGACGAATTCGACTACTGACCGCGCCCGGCAGCAGGACCGTGCGGGAAAGCAGCGGGTTCGGATGCCCTCAGGCGCTGGCCGACGATGCGAGCGACGTCGTGTCGCTCGTGGTGGGGAGCCCGCGTGCGATGAGAACGGGGACGTTGATGTTCATCAGGACGTCGTGGGTGACCGAACCGATCAGCGTGTTCTCGCCGTGCCGGGTCGATACTCCCAGGATCAACAGGGCGGCGTCGAAACTGGCGTCGAGGAGGGCCTCGGCCGGGTCCCGGTGCGCGACACGGCGTCGCACCGTGATCCGGGACGCCATGGTGGCGGCCTCGGTGGCGGCGTCCTGCAGCATACGCGCGGCCTGCGGGCTTCGGTCCTCAACAGGGTCCGAGCGCGACGACTCGGATCGAGGCGAGCCCGGAGGAGCGTAAACCAGGAGCAGATCCTGGTCGAGTCTGGCCGCCTCCTGCGCGCCCAGCCGCACCGCGGACAGGGCGCCGTCGGTGCCGTCAACGCCGACGACGACGTCGTGGCGGGAATCGAGAGTCGTGTCTGGCACGATGGCCACCGAGCAGCGCGCCGCAGAGGCGATCTGCACGCTCCGCGAGCCGAGCACCCGGCCGCGCAGGAAGCCGGTCTTGTGGGTGCCGACGATCAGAAGGTCCTCGGGGCTGGGCAGTGTGGCGAGCGCCCACGCCGTGCCGCCGTGCACGATCCGCGTTGTCAGGGTCACCCCGGAGTGCAGCGCTGTGACCCGGGCGGACTCCTCGATCAGAAGATCTTTGGCCTGACGCTCCGCATCGGCGGCAGCGTCCCGGCCGACCAGACCCCATTCGTCGTCGACCGTGTTGACGAGTACCACGTCGGCGTTCCGCTCTGCGGCGCGGCGGACCCCCCAGCGCAACGCGGCTCGGCTCGGGCCGGAACCGTCGACACCGATGTAGTAGGTGGCGCTCATTCTGACGCCCCCGATCGCTGCGGCTCGGCGGCGGGCCGGCTGCGCGGCACGACGACGACCGGGCAGGGCATGTTCAGGAGCACGTCGTGACTGACGGAGCCGAGAATCAGTCCAGCCACGGCACCGCGGCCGTGTGTTCCCACGACGAGAAGCGCCGCGTGCCCGGCGGCTTCGACCAGGGCAGGCGCCGCGGCGCCCTGTACCAGGGTCCCGGATGCGTCGACCGCCGGGTGTTGGGCCCTGACCCGTTCGAGGGCACGGGCCAGGATGTCCTCGTGCGCCTCGATCAGGGCGTCGAACGGCACAGCGGCGCCGTAGTCCACACCGAGAGTCGCCGGGATCGACCAGGCATGCACGAGTACGAGGGGTACGGCGCGGCGGGCGGCCTCGGCCGCCGCGACGTCGAGGGGGGCATCCATGGTGCCGTCATCCTCGATGCCGACCACGACCCTGTCGCCGCCGGCGACCCAGCCGGCCGGAACGACCACGACGGCCGAGTGCGCGTGAGCGGCGAGTCGAAGCGGCAACGTGCCGTGCACGGCGCCGGCCAGCGCGCTGGTCTTGTTGGTCCCGATCACGAGCAGGTCGGCCGCGGACGAAGCCCGCACCAACTCGTCGACGGGAACACCACGGCGCACGACACCTGTCGCCTTGACCGCGGGGACGTTCTGCGCCACAAAACGGGTGGCCTCGGCCAGGGCACGTTCGTAGACGGGCTGAAAATCATCCTCGGGGCCGCCGACCGGCGACCAGCCGAGTTCAACGACGGTGGTCAGCTCCAGACTCAGCGGCACGTCCTCGGCCCTGGCCAACGCCCAGTCCAGGGCGGCCCGGCTCGCCGGCCCCCCGTCAACGGCTACGATCACTCTCTCAACCATGAGCTGATCTCCAGTTCTTCCCGGGGTGCTTCGGGAGATGACACATCTCCAGAATGGGCCGGAGTGCAAATCCGGGGAAGGGCCGAAGGTCCCAGTCAGGTACACTTTGGGCTAGCTCCGACCGAAAGGGGACGCATTCCGTGACCGTTCCTGAGACCAGGCTTTCGTTTCCCGACGGACCGCGGTCCGCTCTTGACCAGGCGCTGTCCGAACTCGTCCTGAACGCCCAGAAGGTGCTCGCCACCCAGGGGCGGCTGCGCAGCCTGCTTCAGGCGAGCCAGGCCGTCGTCGAAGAACTCGACCTCGCGGCCGTGCTCCGCCGCATCGTGGACGTCGCCGTCGACCTCGTCGGAGCCCGGTACGGCGCGCTGGGTGTCATCGCACCCAACGGCAATCTGGAGCAATTCATCCACGTCGGCATCCCGGACGAGCTGGCCACGTCGATCGGCCACTTACCGGCCGGGCACGGTTTACTGGGCGCCCTCATCGACGACCCGCACGCCATCCGCCTGACGCACCTGGGCGAGGATCCCCGATCTTCGGGCTTTCCGGCGCACCACCCGCCGATGGACAGCTTCCTCGGCGTGCCCGTGCGGGTGCGCGGCGAGGTGTACGGCAACCTCTACCTGTCCAATCAGGTGTCCGGCGCGTTCAGCGAAGAAGACGAGGAACTACTGACCGCCCTGGCCGCCACGGCGGGCATCGCGATCGACAACGCCCGTCTCTTCGACGAGACCCGCCGTCGGCAGCGCTGGTCGGCGGCATCGGCCGAGATCAGCGCCGCGCTGCTCTCCGACCGCGCGGATGCCTCCCTCGAACTCCTCGCCGATCGTTTCGCGTCACTGGCCGACGCCGATCTGGTCTGCGTGGTCCTCGCCGCAGGCGAAAGCACGCTCATCGTCGACACCGCCAGGGGAAAACTCGCCAAGCAAGTGAAGGGACTCGTCATCCCGTCCGCCGGAACCACCGTCGGGCGGGCCTTCGAAAGCGGTCAGCCGATCCTCACGGCCGACGGCGGTGCCAGCCTCGACCAGCCGGACGCCCAGCTGGTGCTCGGCCCGACAATGGTGATCCCGCTGCTGGCCTCCGGCCGCACCCACGGTGTCATGACGGTGTCCCGCTCCTCCGGCCGACCCCGTTTCACCACCTCCGACCTCGAGATGGCAGCGGACTTCGCCGGCCAGGCCAGTGTTGCGCTCGAACTCGCCCGCGGTCGGTCCGCCGGCCAGAAACTGGCGCTGCTGGAAGACCGAAGCCGGATCGCCCGCGATCTGCACGACAACGTCATCCAGCGGGTGTTCGCGGCCGGCATCGGGCTGCAGGCCATCAGCGGGTCGGTTGACGACCCTAACGTCCGGGAGCGCATCATCGAGGAGGTCGTGGCGCTCGACGTGGCGATCGTCGAGATCCGCACGGCCATCTTCGCCCTGACCGCCGAGACCAGCCGCGACCGCGGCTCGATCCGTCACCGTGTGATCGACCTGCTCAGTGAGCTCGCGTCGCTCTTCGACCAGACCCCCCGCCTGGTCTTCACCGGCCCGATCGACCTGCTGACCCCGCCGGAGATGTCCGATGACATCGCCGCGGTCATCCGGGAGGGGCTGATGAACGTGATCCGTCATGCCGACGCCACCGAAACCGTCGTCAACCTCAGTGTCGCGGACGACCTGGTGGTGATCGAGGTGGTCGACAACGGCATCGGCGTCGTGGAATCCGACCGGCGCAGCGGACTGGCCAACCTCTCCGCCAGGGCGCAGCAGTGGGGCGGCGACCTCGTCCTCGAGAACCGTGCCAGGGGCGGCAGCCGACTGCGCTGGACCGCCCTCATAGAACCTGAACCTGTACGAAAGGAATCGTGATGATCCGAGTCTTCCTCGTGGATGACCACGAAGTGGTGCGCCGCGGAATCGCGGACATGATCAACGCAGAGCCCGACCTCGAGGTCGTCGGTGAAGCGTCGACGGCTCGGCAGGCGGTCGCCAGGGTCGCGGCAACGGTACCCGACGTGGCGGTCCTCGACGTGCGGCTGCCCGACGGCAGCGGTATCGACGTGTGCCGCACCATCCGCTCGGCCAACCCCGGGGTGCAGTGCCTCATGCTCACCGCATACGACGACGACGAGGCCAGCTACTCGGCTGTCCTCGCCGGCGCATCTGGCTACGTCCTCAAGGACATCCGCGGGCAGCACCTGGTCGAGTCCATCCGTCGGGTCGCCCGCGGCGAGTCCCTCGTGCAGAAGGCCGTGACCCGCAAGGTGGTCACCGAGCTCACCGGCACCGCCGCGGATTCGCCGGCCTCCAATCTCACGACGAGGGAGCGCCAGGTGCTCGAGCTGATCGCGGAAGGACTGACGAACCGGCAGATCGGTGACCAGCTCGACCTGGCCGAGAAGACCGTGAAGAACTATGTGTCGGGCCTGCTCGCCAAGCTCGGCATGGCCAGGCGCACCCAGGCAGCCGTGTACGGCGCCGGGTTGCGCCCGCGGTAGCCAGCCGATGAGCGCCACGAACCGGCACCCGGCGATACCGGGTCCCGGCCAGGAGTCGGTCTGGGACTACCCGCGCCCGCCGCGGGTGGAACCGAGTCTGGAGCATGTTGTGCTCCGGTTCAACGGCACAGTGATCGCCGATACCAGGGACAGCGTGCGCGTGCTGGAGACCAGCCATCCGCCCACCTACTACCTGCCGAGGGACGCGTTCTCGGCCGGTGTGCTCGCCCCGGTCAACGGGCACAGCTTCTGCGAGTACAAAGGGCTGGCGTCCTACCTCAGCATCGTCGTCGGCGACCGACGGGCCGATGCGGTTGCCTGGCACTATCCCCATCCGGAGGCCGGCTTCGAATCGCTGGCCGGCCGGGTGGCCGTCTACCCCGGCCGGCTCGACGAGTGCACGGTGGACGGCGAACTCGTGCGCGCTCAGCCGGGCGACTTCTACGGCGGGTGGATCACCGACCGGATCGTCGGCCCGTTCAAGGGTGCGCCGGGCACACTGGGCTGGTGAGCGTCGGCACGTCGCCGATTGTGGCGGCCGCCGGCTAGTAGGCTGACAGGGTGTCATTCTCGCTCGCTGAAGTCGCCCGGGTCTCCCATGAACTGTGGCCCCTGTCCGGCGCCGAGGAATGGGATGCGCCGGGTCTGATCAGTGGCGACCCCGCGCGTCGGGTCGATTCCATTCTGCTGGCCGTCGATGTCGTCTCCGAGACCGTCGCGGAAGCGATCACCTCCGGGGCCGACCTGTTGCTGGCCCATCACCCGCTGCTGCTGCGCGGGGTCACCAGCGTCGCCGAAGACCGCTACAAGGGTGCCCTGCTCGCTCGGCTGATCCGTGCCGATTGCGGTCTCCTGGCCGCCCACACCAATGCCGACGTCGTCGAAGACGGGGTCTCCGATGTCATCGCCTCCAGTCTGGGCCTGGTCGAGACGCGCCCGATCACGGGTGGACTGGTCCCTGGCACGGGCATCGGTCGGGTCGGCCGGCTCCCGGAGCCCACGACGCTCGGTCTTCTCGCCCGCCGCCTGGCGGCGCTGATCCCCCCGACGGCGACGGGTGTGCGTGTGGCCGGCGGCTATGCCGACACGATCCAGACCGTCGCCCTGTGCGGGGGAGCCGGTGACTCGCTGCTGCGCGAACCTGCCGTGCGCTCCGCCGACGTGTTCATCACCTCCGACCTCCGGCATCACCCGGCGTCGGAGTCCAGGGAACAGTCGATCCTGGCGGGGGTTGGCCCCGCCCTCATCGACGTGTCACACTGGGCCAGCGAATGGCTCTGGTTGGACGTCGCCGCCTCGGCGCTGCGGCAGAAGCTGCCCGGCATCCGCATCGAGGTCAGCGACGTGCGGACCGACCCCTGGGACTTCGCCGTCACCCAGTGAGCCTGGCTCACCCCCGTTCATTTCAACTCCATAATCATGAAGGTCAGGACATTGTGAAGGCATCTCCCACCGAGCAGAAGGAGCTTCTGCGGCTCCAGGCCCTCGACATCAAATTGCAGCAGGTCGAACATCAGGCCAAGGCGTTGCCGCAACACGCCGAGCTCGCAGAGCTGGGCCGCGGACTCGATGCGTCCAAGACGGTCCTGACCGGTCGCGTCGGCGAGGTCGAGGACGCCCAGATCGAATTGCGCCGCATCGAGTCGGATGTCGAGGTGGTCGAGAAGCGCATCGCCCGCGATACCGAGCGCGCCCAGCACACCTCCTCGATGAAGGATATTCACGCACTGGAGAGCGAACTCACCGCCCTGGGCGCGCGCCTGGCCGCGCTCGAGGAGATCGAACTCGCGGTGATGGAACGTCTCGAGGAAAAGGAAGCGGCCGTCGCTGAGACCGAATCCGAACGCGCCGACGTCGCGGGCCGGGTCGCCGGAATTGAAGCCGACCGCGACGCGCTTCTGGTCGATCTGAACCGCCAGCTGGGCGAGTTGGCCCGGGACCGGGTCGCGATCGTCTCCGCCATCGGCGAGGACCTGTCGGGGCTGTACGAGAAGCGGCGCGTGGCCGGGCGGGGCAACGCGGCGTCCCTGCTCCGCGCCCGCACCTGCAGCGGATGCACCATGACCCTGACGGGCAACGACCTCGAAGAGGTGCGGGCAGCGCCCGCCGACGACATCGTCTTCTGCCCGGACTGCGGCGCCATCCTCGTCCGCACCGAGGAATCCGGCATCTAGAGCAGGCCGCCGCCAGGGCCCGGTTCGGCAACAGGGCCGGGGCGCTGTAGGCTCGACGACGGAATGGGTCGACAAGACGGTCGCGTCATCCGGGCTTTTCACAGCTCGTGATGCCGAGGAACGTCCGGGCTCCACAGAGCAGGACGGTGGGTAACACCCACCCGGGGCAACCCGCGAGACAGTGCCACAGAAAGTAGACCGCCATCGGCGCAAGCCGGCGGTAAGGGTGAAACGGTGGTGTAAGAGACCACCAGCGGCCAGGGTGACCTGGCCGGCTAGGTAAACCTCGTCCGGAGCAAGGTCGAACAGGAAACGCCAAGGCGGCTCGCCGAGTTTCCGGGTAGACCGCTAGAGGGCTGCGGCAACGTAGTCCCGAGATAGATGGCCGTCCATGGTGAAAACCGGGACAAAACCCGGCGTAATAGTCGGCCCATTCCCCTCTCGAACCTGTGAGTTGCGCGGGACCGTGCCGCGGGGGTGGTGCATTCCCAGCCGGTGCTCCTACGCTGGGGCCATGAGCACCCCCGGGTCCACCTCCGATGCCGTCACCACGCACCGCCCGGCCACGGCCTCGTCCGGGGTCTGGCTGCGGTTCAGGGCGCTGCTCGGCCGGTCCCGGACCTGGATCCACGCTCACCCGCGCCTGCGGGCGCCGTATCGGCTGCTCGTCGCCCTCGCCGGGCTGACGGTCATGGTCGTCGGTCTCATCCTGGTGCCCCTGCCGGGACCGGGCTGGCTGATCGTCTTCGTGGGCGTCGCCGTGCTCGGCACGGAGTTCCCCGCTGCCCACCGGGTCACCACGGTCGTCCGACGGCTCGCGCACCGGGTGCGACTCTGGTGGCGGGCGCGTCAGCAGCGCCAGAGCACCCGGGCGTACAGCTAAGCGGAGTCGGCGAGGCCGGAGTCCGCTATGCGGAAACTGGCGCGTGCTTGACGGCCAGGGCGGCTGCGCCCAGGATGCCGGCATTGTTGCGGTGGACGGCCGGGATGATCCGGGTGTTCAGGTGCAGCAGGGGAAGGAAGTTCTCGTGGTGTTTCGATACGCCGCCGCCGACGATGAACAGGTCGGGAGTAAACAGGGACTCCAGCGTGGAGTAGTACTTCTGCAGGCGTGACGCCCACTTCTCCCAGCTGAGGTTGTCCCGTTCCTTGGCCGAGAAGGCCGCGCGGGTCTCGTAGTCCACGCCGTCGATCTCCAGATGACCGAACTCGGTGTTGGGCACCAGGGCCCCGTCGTTGATCAGGGCCGTGCCGATGCCGGTGCCCAGCGTGGTGAGCAGCACGACACCGTCGACACCCTTGGCCGCGCCGAACGTCGACTCCGCGTATCCGGCCGCGTCAGCGTCGTTGACGAAGTGGATGGGCACGCCCAGGCCCTTCTCGAAAAGTTTTTCCGCGGCGAGGCCGATCCACTTGTCGGACACATTGGCCGCCGACATCGTGTGACCGTGCTTGACGACGGCGGGGAAACACACGCCGATGGGCATCTCGCCCGTTCCGGCGGACACCGTTGCCAGGAGCTGGCGGGTGGTCTCGATGATGTCCTGGGGCCGGCCGCCCTTGGGGGTGGGCAGCTTGACGCGGTCGGAGAGCAGGGCCCCGGTGGACAGGTCCACCACAGCCCCCTTGATGCCGGTTCCGCCGATATCGATGCCGATGGCAGTGGTTGAACTCATGATGTCAATCTACCGGCTGCGGCAGCGTCAGGATTTCGGCGCCACGTTCGGTGACCACCAGGGTGTGCTCGAACTGCGCGGTGATGCTGCGATCGCGGGTCAGAACCGTCCAGTCATCCGCCCACATGTCCCAGTCACTGGTGCCGAGGGTCAGCATCGGCTCGATGGTGAACACCATGCCTACCTCCATGACGGTGTCGTATTGCGGTGCGGAGTCATAGTGCGGAATGATCAGGCCCGAGTGGAACGCGTCCCCCACCCCGTGACCGGTGAAGTCGCGAACGACCCCGTAGCCGAACCGCTTGGCGTACGACTCGATGGTGCGGCCGATCACGTTCACCTGCCGTCCGGGTGCCACGGCCTTGATTCCGCGCGCCAGGGCCTCCCGGGTGCGGTCGACGAGCAGGGTGACCTCCTCGGTGGCCTCGCCGACGATGAAGGTGACGTTGGAATCACCGTGCACCCCGTTCTTGTACGCGGTGATGTCGATATTGACGATGTCACCGTTTTCGAGCACGGTGTCGTCAGGAATTCCGTGGCAGATGACCTCGTTGACCGAGGAGCACAGCGACTTCGGGTAGCCGCGGTAGCCGAGCGTGGACGGGTAGGCGTCGTTCCGAATCAGGAACTCGTGGCCGACCCTGTCCAGTTCCTCGGTCGTGACCCCGGGGCGTACCGCACGCCCGACCGCCTGGATCGCGTTCGCGGCGATGCGGCCGGACTCCCGGATCAGTGCGATGCGTTCGGGGGAGTAGACATCGGATCCGGTGAACCGGGCCGGCGCGGTGTGCCCGACATACTCGGGCCGAACGATGTGGGAGGGAACGGAGCGGTGGCTGGACACGGCTCCCGGAACGAGGTGACCGATTGAATCCTTAGGCATAGGATCAACCTTATGGCCGAAGATGCTGATCACCAGTTCTGGTACAACATGCGCACTGGCGCCGTCGAGAAGGGCATGCTGTCGCCGTCCGTCGACAGGGTAGGCCCGTTCTCGACATTCGACGAGGCGACGAACGCCCTCGACAAGCTCCGCGCCAACAGCGCCAAATGGGCCGAAGACGACGAGGCCGAGGACCGCTGAGGCGCACCCGCTCCGGCAGTGTTTACTCGTAGCTGTGTTCGGGGCCCGGATAGGCGCCGGAATCGACGTCGTTCTTGAACGAGTGCACCGCATCGGTGAGGACCGAACGCAGGTTCGCGTACTGCCGCACGAACCGGGGCACGCGTCCCCCGGTCATGCCGGCGAAATCTGTCCAGACCATCAGCTGACCGTCGACGCCGGGCCCGGCCCCGACGCCGATGGTGGGGATCTCCAGGCGTTCGGTGACCTCTGCGGCGACGCCTGACGGCACCATCTCCAGAACGACCGCGAAAGCGCCGGCGTCCTGCACGGCGAGAGCATCCGTGATCAGCTGTTCGGCGCCCGCGCCGCGTCCCTGAATCATGTGTCCGCCCAAACCATGTTCGCTCTGTGGGGTGAAGCCGATGTGCCCCATGACCGGGATGCCGGCAGACACGATCCGCGAGATCTGCTTGCGACTGCGCACCCCGCCCTCCAGCTTCACGGCGTGAGCCTGGGCTTCCTTCATGAAACGCACCGCGGTGTGCAGGGCCTCAGACGGACCGGTCTCGTAGCTGCCGAACGGCATGTCGGCAACGACCAGCGCCCGGGTCACGGCCCTGGCCACGGCGCGGGTCAGTGGGATCAACTCGTCGACGGTGACGGGGAGGGTGGTCTCGTAACCGAAGACGTTGTTCCCGGCGGAATCTCCCACCAGTAGGAAGTCGATGCCGGCCTGGTCGAAAATCTGGGCGGTGAGCATGTCATAGCTGGTCAGGCCCGTGATCGGGATACCTTGCTGCTTCGCGTTCTGAAAATGCCTGGTGCGCACGCGCTTGGGCCCTGCGGTGGCACTGACGAATGGATTCTGCACCTCGACGGCGTTGGCGGCGTCTGGCGTGGGGATCTCTGGCATGTGCCCAAGTGTACTCAGCGGTCGATTCTGAGAGTCATTCGCAGCTGCGATCAGCCGGTTTTCGCCCGCGCGCTGTCGGCAGCCGGTAGCCTAGGGGCAACAAGAAAGGGCGTGGATGGACAAGCAGCGCGACTTCGTTCTTCGGACCATCGAGGAACGGGGCATCAAGTTCATTCGACTATGGTTCACCGATGTGGTCGGCACCCTCAAGTCGGTTGCCATCGCGCCGGCCGAGGTGGAGGGTGCGTTCGCCGAGGGACTGGGCTTCGACGGGTCAGCGATCGAGGGCCTGACGCGCTCGTTCGAGGCCGACGTGCTGGCCCACCCGGACCCCACCACGTTCCAGATCCTGCCCTGGCGGGGCGAGGTCGACCCCACCGCCCGGATGTTCTGCGACATCACCACTCCGGATGGACAGCCCGCCGTCGCCGACCCCCGGAACGTGCTCAAGCGCACCCTGGCGAAGGCCGCCGAACGAGGCTTCACGTTCTACACGCACCCGGAGATCGAGTTCTATCTCCTGAAATCGTCCAAGTTCGGCAAGAACGGACCGGTCCCGGTCGATTCTGCCGGGTATTTCGACAACGTTCCCGGCGGCACGGCGCACGACTTCCGGCGCCGGTCGGTGCGGATGCTCGAGGATCTCGGCATCTCGGTGGAGTTCAGTCACCACGAGGCCGGCCCCGGCCAGAACGAGATCGACCTGCGTTACGCGGATGCTCTCACCACCGCCGACAACATCATGACCTTCCGCACCGTCATCAAGGAGGTGGCGATCGAGCAGGGCGTCTACGCGACGTTCATGCCCAAGCCGCTCTCCGACCAGCCCGGCTCCGGAATGCACACCCACCTCTCGCTCTTCGAGGGCGACACCAACGCGTTCTACGAAGCCGGCGCACAATACCAGCTGTCGACGACCGGACGTCAGTTCATTGCCGGTCTGCTGCGGCACGCGCCGGAGATCACGGCGGTGACCAACCAGTTCGTGAACTCGTACAAGCGCCTGTGGGGTGGCGACGAGGCCCCCAGCTTCGTGTGCTGGGGCCACAACAACCGGTCCGCGCTGATTCGCGTTCCGCTCTACAAGCCCAACAAGGGCCAGAGCTCGCGCATCGAGTACCGGGCGATCGACTCGGCAGCCAACCCGTACCTCGCGTACTCGCTGATGCTCGCCGCCGGGCTCAAGGGCATCGAGGAGGGCTACGAGCTTCCGCCGGAGGCCGAGGACAACGTGTGGGGACTCAGCGACACCGAGCGTCGCGCGCTGGGATACCACCAGCTGCCCGCCAGCCTCGACCATGCCATCCAGTACATGGAGGAGTCCGAGCTGGTCGCCGAGACGCTGGGGGAGCACGTGTTCAACTACGTGCTGCTGAACAAGCGTCAGGAATGGCGAGAGTACCGCTCGCAGGTCACCCCATTCGAACTCAATAAGAACCTCGAGATGCTCTAGGGACTCACCTCAGACAGGTACAGGACATGGCGAGAGAACAGTTGACTCTGACGGACCTCGCTCGGGTGGGCTTCGCCGATCTTGGCGAGGCCCGCGCGCGTCTCGACGAGGTCGGTGAACTCGGCGGGCCTGACCCGTCGGATCTGTTCCCGCTGCTCACCCGGGCTGCGAATCCCGATGCGGCCCTCTTCGCCGTGCTGTCGTTGGTGCGCCAGGCCCCGACCGAGTTCGTGGCGCTCCGGCGGCATCCCGGCGCCCTGCAGCGCCTGGTGCTCGTGTCCGGGGCTTCGACCGGGTTGACCGATTTTTTCCTCCGGCATCCGGCAGAACTCGCGGTGTTGCACGAGAAGACCACCGCCGTGGCCGGGCTCCGTGAGCTGACCGACGACCTGCTCGACGCCGTCCAGTCGAAGGACGGCTTCGCCGAACTCATCGACGACGACGGGTGGGTGGCCCTGCGGGTGCGGTACCGCCGCCGGCTCGCCGAACTGGCAGCCTTCGACCTCGAACAGGCCGACCCCGTGGCCGGACTCGACCGGATCGCCAGGACCCTGGCGCACCTGGCCGCGGCGGCGCTGGAAGCCTCCCTAGCGGTCGCCAGGGGGATGTGCAGCGGCACCGTGGCCGCGCACGGCGTCTATCCCGTTGACGAGGTGCGGCTGACCAAGCTCGCCGTGATCGGAATGGGTAAGGCGGGGGCGGGGGAGCTGAACTACGTCAGTGACGTTGACGTCATCTTCGTCGCCGAGGGCAACGACGACGCCGGGCTCAGCGCCGCTAGGGCGGTGGACATCGCCACCCGGCTCGCGGTCCTGATGATGCGTGGGCTCAACCAGCCCAGCATGGAGCCTGAGCTGTGGGAGGTCGATCCCAACCTGCGCCCCGAGGGCAAGTCCGGCGCCCTGGTGCGTTCCCTCGACTCCCACATCGCGTACTACGACCGCTGGGCCAAGAGCTGGGAGTTCCAGGCGCTGCTGAAGGCACACCCCCTTGCCGGCGACCTGGAGCTCGGCTCCCGCTACGTCGCCGCGGTGGCCCCCAAGGTATGGACCAGCGCCAGCCGGGAGAACTTCGTCGACTCCGTGCAGCGGATGCGCGAACGGGTGACCAGTAACATCCCCGCCGACGAGGTCGCCGTGCAACTCAAGCTGGGCCCCGGCGGTCTGCGGGACATTGAATTCACCGTGCAACTGCTTCAGCTCGTGCACGGCCAGACCGATCCCGACATCCGTCAGCCCGGCACCCTGCCGGCCCTGGCCGCCCTGGCCGATGCCGGCTACGTCGGTCGCGCCGAGGCCGCCGAGTTCGCCCAGGACTACCGGATGCTGCGCCTGATGGAACACCGGCTGCAACTGGACCGGCTGCGCCGAACACACCTGCTGCCCCGCGACGAGTCCGGGCTGCGGGTCCTGGCACGGGCGACGGGCCTGGCCACGAGCGCGGCGGCGCTGACAACCCGGTGGGAGGCCACCAAACACCGGGTGCGCGGCCTGCACGAACGGCTGTTCTATCGGCCGTTGCTCTCCGCGGTCGCCGCCCTGCCCGCTGAGGGCCTGAACCTCACCAGCGCGCAGGCCGAGGCCCGGCTGGCGGCGATCGGCTTCCGCAACACCACGGGCGCCCTGGCCCACATCGCCGCGCTGACCAGCGGTGTGTCCCGGCGGGCGACCATTCAGCAACACCTGTTGCCGGTGCTGCTGCAGTGGCTGTCCGATGGCGCCGACCCCGACTACGGGCTGCTGGCCTTCCGGCGGCTGAGCGACAGCCTCGGTTCCACCTACTGGTTCCTGCGGATGCTCCGGGACTCGTCGGGGGCCGCCGAACGTCTCACCCGGGTGCTCTCGGCGTCGCGGTACGTCGGCGAACTCCTGGAGACCATTCCCGAGGCCGTCGCCTGGCTGGAACACGACAATGACCTGCGCCCCCGCCCGCTCAGCGTGTTGCAGGACGAGGCGCGTGCCGTGCTGGCCAGGCACGGCAGTCCCGACGCCGCCGCGTCCGTGCTCCGCACCAGCCGGCGACGCGAGATGCTTCGCCTGGCGCTGTCGGCCATCCTCGGTCGCATCAGCATTGACGAGCTCGCCGCGGGCCTGACGGATATCTCCACCGTCATCATCCAGGGAATCCTCGGCGCCATCCGTGGTGCCGGTCTCACCGGGGACGACGGTCCGTTCGCTCCGGACGGCATCGAGTTCGCTGTGATCGCCATGGGCCGGTTCGGGGGAGCCGAACTCGGTTTCGGTTCCGACGCTGACGTCATGTACGTCTTCAGGCCCGCTGCCCTCGAGGGCGGTGCGGCCCACGACCGGGCCACCTTCATCGTCCGGGAGCTGAACCGACTCACCGAGGACAACCGGCTGCCGTTCGACCTGGATATCGGCCTGCGCCCCGAGGGCAAGAACGGTGCGGTGGTGCGGTCCATCGATTCCTACCAGGCCTACTACCGCCGTTGGTCGCTCACCTGGGAGGCCCAGGCGCTGTTGCGCGCCCGCGGTGTCGCGGGCGAACCCGCGCTCCTGGAGTCCTTCCACGCCGTGATGGACACTGTGCGGTACCCGGAACAGATCAGTGACCAGGACGTCCGTGAGATCAAGCGCATTAAGGCCCGCGTCGAGAACGAACGTCTCCCGCAGGGAGCCGACCCGAACCGGCACCTCAAGCTGGGCCGCGGCTCGCTGAGCGATGTGGAGTGGTTCGTCCAGTTGCTGCAGCTCCAGCACGCCGCGAGCGTCCCCGCCCTGCGCACGACGTCAACCCTCGAAGCACTCGAGGAGGCCACCCGCGCCGGTTTGGTCACCGAACCGGATGCCGCCGTCCTCCGCGCCGCGTGGCTGTTCGCGTCACGGTGCCGCTCGGCGATCACCCTGTGGACGAACAAGACCGCGGATGTGCTGCCCACTGACAGGATGCAGCTCGACGGCGTCGCCCGCATGATGGAGTACCCGCCGGGTTCGGCGAATCAGCTCGAGGAAGACTACCTCGCGGTGACCCGGCGCGCCCGTGCGGTCTTCGAACGCCGGTTCTATGGACCGGTCGAACGGCCGGGGCCGTTCTCCGGCTGACCTCGACACCGTCGACGACGACGGGGCCGCAACCTGACGGTTGCGGCCCCTTCGTCGTGCGTTGGGGAGATTAGACCCCGTAGTACAGTTCGAACTCGAACGGGTGCGGGCGCTGCGCGAGGGGCTTGATTTCCTTCTCGCGCTTGTAGTCGATCCAGGTCTCGATCAGCTCGGGGGTGAAGACGTTGCCGGCGAGCAGGAAGTCATGGTCGGCCTCCAGCGCCTGCAGGGCCTCTTCCAGCGATGCGGGAACCTGCGGGATGTTCTTCGCTTCTTCCGGCGGCAGCTCGTAGAGGTCCTTGTCGACGGGCTCGTGCGGCTCGATGCGGTTCTTGATCCCGTCGAGGCCGGCCATCAGCTGGGCGGCGAAGGCGAGGTACGGGTTGCCGGAGGCATCGGGGGCGCGGAACTCGAGGCGCTTGGCCTTGGGGTTGGTGCCGGTGATCGGGATACGGATCGAGGCCGAGCGGTTACCGGCCGAGTAGACCAGGTTGACCGGAGCTTCGAAGCCCGGAACCAGGCGGTGGTACGAGTTGACCGTCGGGTTGGTGAAGGCGAGCACAGCCGGAGCGTGCTTGAGCAGGCCACCGATGTACCAGCGTGCAACGTCGGACAGGCCGCCGTAGCCGGCCTCGTCGTAGAACAGCGGCTTGCCGTCGGCCCAGAGGGACTGGTGGGTGTGCATGCCGGAGCCGTTGTCGCCGAACAGCGGCTTGGGCATGAACGTGGCGGTCTTGCCCCACTCGTGCGCGGTGTTCTTGACGATGTACTTGAACTTCAGCAGGTCGTCGGCCGCGTGCACCATGGTGTCGAATTTGTAGTTGATCTCGCCCTGGCCGCCGGTGCCCACCTCGTGGTGGCTGCGCTCGAGGATGAGGCCGGCGTCCATCAGCTTGAGGCAGATGTCGTCGCGCATGTCGGCGTGCTGGTCGACCGGGCTGACCGGGAAGTAGCCGCCCTTGAACGGGGTCTTGTTGGCGAGGTTGCCGCCCTCTTCCTTGCGGCCGGAGTTCCAGGCACCCTCGCTGGAGTCGACGGAGTAGAAGCTGGTGTGCTGGTTGACCTCGTAGCGCACGTCGTCGAAGATGTAGAACTCGGCCTCTGAGCCGAAGTACGCGGTGTCGCCGATGCCGGTGGAGGCGAGGTACTTCTCGGCCTTCTTGGCCACCTGGCGGGGGTCCTTGGAGTAGATCTCGCCGTTGCGGGGGTTGTAGATGTCGAAGAGCATGATCAGGGTGCGTTCGGCGCGGAACGCGTCGATGTACGCGCTGGTGACGTCGGGGATGAGCTGCATGTCGGATTCGTGGATCGACGCGAAACCGCGGATCGACGAGCCGTCGAACATCTGGCCGACGGTGAAGAAGTCCTCGTCAACGGTCGACGCGGGGATGTTGAAGTGCTGCTGCACACCCGGCAGGTCGGTAAAACGGAGGTCAAGGAACTTGACATCGGTGTCCTTGATGAACGAGAGGACTTCGGACGAATCGCGGAACATGCGGGTTGACTCCAAACGACGTAGGCGTGGGTGACTAGAAATGTCGCACACTGCGGCTTCCCCGACACTATTACGGACGGGTTACTTAAGAATGACGCTTATGTTTCCTCCATGTTACAGAGGGCTCGGTCGGTACACTGATCGGGTGAATTCGACGCCGTCAAGACCCACCACCTTCGGGCAGTTACCGCCCAGCACCTGGCCAGGGGAGCGACTCGGCCTGCCTCGGACCGGACCGCATTCCGTGGGGCGGGTCGGCAGGCGCATCGCGGCGCTGGCCATCGACTGGGCCGTCGCCGTGGCCCTGACCTGCCTGATCTGGGGGTACACCTGGCTCAACTATGACGGCTTCGTGGTCCTGATGGTCTTCGTGGGCCTCCAAGCCCTGCAACTCGCCGTGTTCGGGGGGAGCGTCGGCCACCGCCTGCTCGGCCTGCGAGTGATCGCCCTCACCGGAGGCCGTGCGGGCCTGTGGCGCCCGATCGTCCGGTCGGTGCTGCTGGGTCTGGCCGTTCCCGCCCTGGTCTGGGACTCGGACCAGCGGGGCTTCCACGACAAGATCGCCGGCACCGTCCTGATCAGGCGCTAGTCTCCGGCACGCAGAGAAGGGCACGGGGTTGACCCCGTGCCCTTCGTTGTTCTGGTGGATGCGTGTGGCTAGTTGCCGCGCTGCGGACGGGCCTTGGTGGGGTCGACACCCTTGGGAATCGGCAGTTTCTTGGTCATGGAGTTGAGGCGGTTGTTGACCGCCAGCACTTCGGCCTTGGTCAGGGTCGGCTTGATCTTGGTCAGCCGCCGGGCGAGCTTGTGCAGCGGAACGGCGTCGGCGTCTGGGCCCACGGTGATGACGGTGACCGCGACGTTGCCGCCGACCTTGGCCACCGAACGCTTTTCCTCGTCCAACATGCGGGCGGTGCGGGTGCGCGGTCCCTCGCTGATGAGCACAACTCCACCGCGGCCGACGGCGCGATAGATGGCGTCCTGGGTCTTACCGTTGACGGCGACGGGCATTTCGCTCCCCACCCAGCCGCGCTTCAACGAACTGCGCAGAACCGCGCCGACGGCGCCGGGCTGGCCCTCGATCTGCGAGTACGCGGCCTTCTCTGCACGCCGACCCAGGATGATCAGCATCGCCAGGACGCCGGCGAGCACGCCGGCGACGATCCAGAGGGCGATGGTGAAACCGTTGTCGGGGGTCAGCAACAGCGCAAGGGCCAAGCCGACAACAACAGGGATCAGGAAACCCAGGATCATGAACAGAACGATGTTCGAGTCGTAGCGCCGGGTCATCTGGAAGACCTGCCACATTTGCTTCAAGCGGCCAGGTTCTTTGGGGGTGCGGGGACTCTTGTCCTTGCTTCGTGCCATGGTTCTAAGACTACCCAGTCGGTCGATATCCGCGGAACGGATTTAGGGTCAAACGGCCTGGCTGAAGGCCACGGTCGCGTCGGCGAGGTGCTGCAGGTGGGCGGGCACCTGGCGTCCGGTGGCCGTCATCGACTGTGCCCAGAGCCGACCGGCCCGGTAGGAGGAACGCACCAACGGTCCGGCGAGGACGCCGAGAAAACCGATCTGCTCCGCTTCGGCCTTGAGGTCAACGAACTCCTCCGGTCGCACCCACCTGGCCACCGGCAGGTGCCGGGGGCTCGGCCGCAGGTACTGCGTGATGGTGATGATGTCGGTCCCGGCATCGTGCAGGTCCTGCAGCGCTTGGGACACCTCGGCGCGTTCCTCGCCCATGCCGAGAATCAGGTTCGACTTGGTGATCAGTCCCGCGGCCCGCCCCTGGCTGAGCACGTCGAGGGACCTGTCGTAACGGAAGGCGGGACGAATGCGTTTGAAGATCCGCGGGACCGTCTCGACGTTGTGCGCGAAGACCTCAGGGCTGGCAGAGAACACCTCGGCCAGGTGGATCGGGTTGCCCGTGAAATCGGGGACGAGGATCTCGACCCCGGTCCCCGGGCTTTGGAGGTGGATCTGCCGGATCGTCTCGGCGTAGAGCCAGGCTCCCTCATCGGGCAGGTCGTCGCGGGCGACCCCGGTCACCGTCGCGTAACGCAGGTTCATCGCCACCACCGACTCGGCGACCCGGCGCGGCTCGTCGGTGTCGTAGTCTGCGGGCTTGCCCGTGTCGATCTGACAGAAGTCGCAGCGCCTGGTGCACTGGGAGCCGCCGATCAGGAAGGTGGCCTCGCGGTCTTCCCAGCACTCGTAGATGTTCGGGCAGGCGGCCTCCTGGCACACCGTGTGCAGGTTCTCGCTCTTCACCAGATCCTGCAGGTGGCGGTATTCGGGGCCCATCCTGGCGCGAGTCTTGATCCAGTCGGGCTTCCGCTCGATGGGCGTCTCGGCGTTGCGTATTTCCAGTCGCAGCATCCGGCGTCCGTCGGGCGCGGCGGTCATGCCGACACCGCCAGCCGGCTGCGGAAATGGGTTGTGATGGAGTCGACGACGTCCTCGGTGCTGACGTCTCGGCCGAGTACCTGAGACATGGTGGTGACGCCCGCATCGACGATGCCGCAGGCGACAATACGGTCGTACGGTTCGAGCGAGTTGTTGCAGTTGAGGGCGAACCCGTGCATGGTCACACCGTCGGCGACCCGGATGCCGATGGCGGCGATCTTGTCCTCGGCCCCGGCGGGCCCGACCCAGACACCGCTGCGTCCGGGAACCCGTCTGCCGTCGATCCCGAAATCGGCCAGCGCGTCGATGAGGATGTCCTCGAGCAGACGCACGTATCCGACCACGTCGAGAGGTTCGGGCAGGCGCAGGATCGGGTAGCCGATCAGCTGACCGGGCCCGTGCCAGGTGATCCGGCCGCCGCGGTCGACGTCCACGACCGGCGTGCCGTCGGTGGGACGGTCCTCCGGCTGGGTGCGTTTGCCGGCCGTGTACACGGCGGGGTGTTCGAGGAGCAGGACGGTGTTCGGTCGTTGACCGGACACCACCGTGCGATGGACGGCGCGCTGGAGCTCAAGGCCCTCGAAATATGGCACGGAGTTGGCGCTTAGCCCCGCGACGACAAAGTCGAGCATGCGGCAAGTCTAGGGGGTCTCCTCCCCAGCCTGAGCACCGCTCGAGTTTCCGCCAGATTCCCACCGAGGGGAGGGGGCCGCCGGTCCGAACGGCACGGTGGAGTGATGGAGCACAGGCAGATTCCCGCCCGAGAGGAGACCCTGGCCGGGTTCCGGCTGATACGCCGGATCGGCACGGGGAGCCGTTCGATCATCTACCTCGGCCGGGCGCCCGGAAAGCAGGGCCAGGCCCTGAATATGGCGCTGAAGGTGTTCGGGCCGGATGCTGACAGGCCGGCGCTCGACCGGCAGGTGCGAGCCATGCTCACAGTGCCGCCGGCGATGCTCGCGCCGTTGCGGGACGTGGCGACGGCACCCGACGGCCGGCTCTGCCTCGTGCTGGACCGCTTGACCGGTTCGTCGTTGGACCGGCTGCTGGCCGAGCGGGGCACCATCGGTGCCGGTGAGGTCGTGACCATTGCCGCGACGATCACGGCAGCACTGCAGGCGCTGCACGACGCCGGATTCAGCCACTCCATGATCGGACCTGCCTGCGTACGGTTCGACGGCCGTGGCCGACCGGTGCTTCTCGGGCTGGGCGCGCTGGAGGATCTGCCCGCCGGGGGAGCCGGTGTCGCGCGGCGGCGGGACGACCTCGTGCGCCTGGCGGGCTGTGTGAGATCCATCTGTGACCACCTGGACCCTCAGGCTCCGGAGGCGGCGACGGCGGAGTCGGTCGTGGCCGAGTTCGAAGCCGCGGCCACGGCGCGACCCGTCCCGCCGGATTTGTCCGGCGTGGAATCCGTTCTGTTCGACTGGGCGGCAGCGACAGCCGTCCGGGGTGCGGTACCGGGCACAGTGCCGGCAGATCCCGAGGGACCGGAGGATACCCACGGCCTGGCCGCACCGTCGAGCCGACTGACCAGACCGGCCCGCCCGGCCGGGGCGCGTGAGCCGGCCATCCGAGCCCGCGGGCGACTGGCGGGTGCAGAGCGTGGAAGCGCGGCGAAGCCGACAGGGCGGTTGGAGCGGGAGGTGCGGCGTGGGCTGGCCGGATGCCGGTCAGGGCTGCGAATCGTGAATGCTCGGTCGCGGGCGGGCGCTCGGTGGCTGCAGGCGCTGCTGCGGAACCGGAGTCGAGCACGGCCGGTCATCGTCGGTGTCTGCCTCGCGGTGGTGCTGGCCGCCGGAGGCCTTGCCGCGCTGTCCCCAGCCGAGTCCCCGGCCGAGTCCCCGGTGGTCGCCGGGGACGCCGGCGACCTGTCGGCGCCCGCGTCGCGGTCCTCGTCACCGGGTGCCGACGCGACCGCGGGGCCGGGAGGCGACGGGCCGGCAGGCGCCGACGGATCTGCAGCGACTCTCGCGTCTGACGATCCGGCGGCGGCGACCCTGGTCCTGCTCGAGCTGCGCGAGGGGTGTTTGGCGGAGGCGTCGGTGCTGTGTCTGGAAAGTGTCGACCAGGCCGGTTCCGTGGCCATGGCCGCCGACTCGTATCAGGCACTTCAGATGGAACCGAGCGCCGACCGCACTGCTGCGGGTTTCACGGCCACCGTGCAGGAGCGCCGTGGCAACGCCGCGCTGATAGTTCTGACGCCGGCGGCCGGCGGTCCCGCGAACACACAACCGGCCTCAGCCCTGGTGATCAAGGGCGAGGCCGGCTGGCGGTTACGCGAACTCTTCGACTACTGACCCGTCTGGCGGGTCTGTGACACTAGATTCCGAGGTTGGCCTCGAATGCGCCGGCTTCCAGACGTGCCTTCATGGTGGTGAGGAAGCGCGAGGCGTCCGCTCCATCGATGATGCGGTGGTCGTAGGACAGCGCGAGGAACACCGTCGAACGAATCGCAATGGAGTCCAGACCCTTGTCGGTCACGACGACGGGCTTCTTGTAGACAACGCCGGTGCCGAGAATGGCGCTCTGCGGCAGGAAGACCACCGGGGTATCGAACAAAGCGCCGCGCGAACCCGTGTTGGTGAGGGTGAACGTGCCACCGGACAGCTCGTCGGGCTTGAGCTTGTTGTCGCGGGTGCGGGCAGCCAGGTCAGCGATCTGGGCGGCGAAACCGGCCAGATCGAGGTCTCCGGCGTCCCGGATGACAGGAGTCAGCAGCCCGCGTTCGGTGTCCACGGCGATGCTCATGTTCTCCTGGCCCGGGTACACGATCGACGTGCCGTCGACGGTCGCGTTGATGATCGGGTTCGCCTTCAGCGCCTCGGCCGCGGCCAGGGCGAAGAACGGCAGGAAGGACAGCTTGTTGCCGGTCTTCTCGTGGAAGGAGACCTTGACCTTGTCGCGGAGCATGGCGACACGGGTGACGTCAACCTCCACGACAGTAGTGAGCTGGGCCGTCTGCTGCATCGACGCTACAGCGCGCTCGGCGACGACCTTGCGCAGGCGGGACATCGGCACGGTGGTTCCGCGCAGCGGAGACACCTCGACCTCGGCGGCGGCCGGAGTCGCGGGCGTAGCCGTGGCGGAGGCGGAGACGATGTCCTGCTTGCGGATGCGTCCGCCGACACCGGTGCCGGTGATGGTGGACAGGTCGACGCCGGCCTCGTTCGCGAGCTTGCGGACGATGGGCGTGACGTAACCGCTGGTGCCGGCGTGGGCGCCACGGGTCGGCTCGGCAGCGGGTGCTGCCGGGGCTGCCGGGGCGGCGGCGGGTGCTGCTGCTACCGGTGCCGGGGCCGCCGGTGCGGGGGCGGGTGCTGCTGCCACGGGTGCCGGGG
>NZ_SOFX01000012.1:0-60612 GCF_004402745.1 Cryobacterium sp. TMN-39-2 | reverse complement strand
GCCTGCTCCGCGCCGCACCGGCCCGCTCAGCGCCCGGCCAGCCGGGGGCGCCCCGGGGTGAGGCCCAGGCGCGCCAGCCGCGCCGACAACCGCGGCACGCTCATCCCGGTGGCATGGTCCCAGCGAACGAAGCCGAGCACCTGCAGCCGAATGGCATCCTCGCGGAGCTTCTCCTCGTACACCACCTCTGCCGGGGTGCGTCCGGCGAGCAGCACCGGATCGAAGTACTTCACCCGACCGTCGCTCTCGCCCACACCCCGCACGCCCCGCCAGAAGAAGTCTGAGAAGACGGTGCGGTCCTCGATCACGAACGGATGCTGCAACTCGGGTTCGGGAAGTCCGGCCAGCGCGATCGTCACCCGACTGCCCGATTCGTCGGGAGAGCCCGAGAGCGGCGTGGCAAAGTCGATCACCGTGCGCGCCCGCACCGAACCGCGGAACGGCAGCATCCGGTGCCAGGTTTCGAGCAGGGTCACCCGGTCCGTGAGCGGCGGGATGCGACCGGTCCGATCCACCGCCAGAGCCCGATCGGCCGCGGCGACCGCCGACCGGAGGTCCACAATCGTCGCGAGCTCGATCACCGTGCGGGCTACCGAGGTGACCAGCACTCCGTCTTTCAGCTCCACATCGCGGGCGTCGAAGCCCACCGTGTGCTTGCGGATGCCCGGGTCCGAGCGGCCGCCGGCTGCACGCGGGCCCAGGAAGTGCACCTCATCGGGCCACGGTGCCTGCAGCGGTAGTTGCCACAGCACCGCGGCCGACTGGTGGGAGAGCGGCAACGCGCCTCGTCGGGCCAGCGCCGCCGCCCGCACTCTCAGTGCATACCGCTGGTCACGGTCGAGGCCGGCCCAGACGCCTGCTGGGCAGTACTGGCCCCAGCCGATGCGGTGCAGGTAACCGCGCTCGGCACCGCGACGCAGGCGAAGATCGGCGCCGAGTGCTCGCCGATAGTCGGCGGCCAGGAGCACCTCGGGTGGGAAGGACGGGTGTTCTCGACGATCGCTCATCCAGCGAGTGTCGGCGCCGGGTGCCGCGGCCACGGCGCTCGAACCGTGGTCGTTCACAACATCGGGCCGGCGCCCCTGTGGAGGATTGCCCAGCCATCGCGTCGGGCTGGCCCTTCGGATGCGTAATGCGGGTCACGCGCCGTTATGCGGGTGGCGCGCCACCCGCATAACGGCGCCTACCCCGAATAACGAGATTCAGCCACCGCGAGCGACGAGCCCGGAACTCCTAGCGCAGCATCCAGGTGACAGCTTCGGCGGCCGTACGGTGGGTGAAACGGAACCCGTCGGCCTGCAACTTCGCCGAGCTCACCCGCTGGTCGGCGAGCAACAGTTGCCTGGCGGCATCCTGCAGCGCCAGGGTCAGCACGAACTCGGGCACCGGAAGGAAGAACGGCCGGCGCAGCGCCGAGGCCACGGCCCGGATCACCTCGTTGGCCGTTGCCGGGGTGGGGCCGGTGAGGTTCACCGGGCCGCTCAGCTCTGAGGTGAGCAGGTGCACGATCGCCGCGGCTTCGTCGTGGAGGCTTACCCACGGCCAGATCTGGCTGCCACGGCCGAGCGGTCCGCCGAGGCCGAGCCGGACGATCGGCATCAGGGGCTTCAGCGCGCCGCCCTTGGCGAGCACCAGGCCGGTACGCAGCAGCACCACCCGGGTGCCCTCAGGGGCCAGCCGGGCCTCCGATTCCCACGTCGTGACGACGGTGGCGAGGAAGTCCGAGCCCGGTGCGGACTCCTCGGTGAGCTCCTCGCCGGGCCGGTTGCCGTAGATCCCCACGGCGGACGCGTTCAGCAGCACCGTCGGTGGCGTGCCGGCCCGGCGCATGGCGTCGGTGAGGGTACGAGCGGCCTGCACCCGCGATTCCATGATCTGGCGGCGGTAGGACTTGGTCCATGGCAACCGCCCGATCGACGCGCCGGACAGGTTGATCACCGCATCCACGCCGTCGAGCACGGTGGGATCCAGGGTCAGTGTCGCCGGGTCCCAGCGCACCTCCGACCTGGAGCGCGCGGGGCGTCGCACCAGACGCAGCACGGTGTGGCCGGCCGTTTCCAGCTGGCGGGTCAGTTCGGTGCCGATGAGCCCGGAGGCTCCGGAGATGAGTACGCGCACCGCTCAGGCCAGTTCGGCTTCGATGGTGATCGGGATGCCGGTCAACGCTTGCGAGATCGGGCAGTTCACCTTCGCGTCCTGCGCGAACGCCTCGAACTCCGCCTCGGTAACACCGGGAACGTTGGCGCTGACAAGCAGGTGGCTGCCGGTGACACCGGTGCCGGCCACGAACGTGACCGCCGCGGTGGTCTGGATGCTCGTGGGGGTGTGCCCGGCGTCGGCCAGGATCAGGGCCAGTGCCATCGAGAAGCAGGATGCGTGCGCCGCGCCCAGCAACTCCTCGGGGTTGGTCGTATTGGCGGTGCCCTCGGCCCGGGCCTTCCAGTTCACCGGGAACGACCCGCCGTGCGAGGAATCGAGCGTGACGGTGCCGGAACCCGTCGTCAGGTCTCCGGTCCATACGGTGGTTGCTTCGCTGGTCAGGGCCATGGTGATACCTCCTGGAAGTGGAGCACCAGCCTATCCGCCGGGCCTGAACCGTTCACAGGGAATCCTCGGACGACGGGCAGGTTCGCCAGACCCGCCGGTCAGGGCGCCGCCGGGCTGCGCCCGAGGACGCCGGCCCGCACCAGCAGGAGGTACAGCTGGCAGCCCAGGCAGTAGTCGAAGGCCGCGTTCAGGAAAGCCGCCACGAACGCGGCCGCCGCCGCGAGGGGCACGGCCACAAGCACTCCGGCCAGGCCGAGCAGCACCCCGGTCAGGGCGACCAGTAGGCCGACACCCTGGGCGAAGGTGGGCGGGGCCGGGTCTTCGAGTTCGGCCGGCGGGCCGAGCCGCGGGCGCACGAGGGCCTTGTAGAGCCACCCGTACGGATGCCGGGCGGCCCCGGCGATGGTGCCCCAGGCGAACACCGCGGTCTGCACGGCGAGCAGCGCCAGGGCGGCGTCGGAGGCTCCGACGAGCGCCAGGAAGATTACCGCCAGCAGCACGACGGCGGTGACGGCCGCGCCGAACCGGGGGCCGCGCGGGTCGATGCCCGTCCGCTTCCCGGCAGCGGCAGCAGCGGCAGCGGCGGAAGCCGTCGCAGCGGATTCTGGCTGGGTCATCGGGACTCCTGAACGTTTCGGGCAAGGTCATCGAGGTGCGCGTGCAGGGCGGCCCGGTCCGGCACACCACCCACCCGGGCGCGCACCCGGCCGGCCCTGTCGAGCACCAACGTGGTGGGCGTCTGCAGAACCTTGAACCGCCGGGCGAGGTCGGCGCGATGGGTGAGGTCCACTTCCACGTGCCGCACGCCGATGCGGGCATCCGCCACCTGGCCCAGCAGCACGCTCGTGCCGGGGCAGCGGGCGCAGAACTCGGTGGAGAACTGCAGCAGCGTCGCCTCGGCGCCGAAAACCCCCGGGGTGTCCGACACGGACAGGCCCAGCTGGGCGGCCGTGACGGCATCCACCGAGTCGGTCAAGCTCGTGAGCCGGCCCTGCCGACGGCGCCAGACCAGTCCCAGCGCGGTGGTCAACGCGACCAACAACACCAGAACGAGCAGGGCGGCGGCTGGGTTCATGCAGGCGAGGTTACGCCGCGGCGGGCCTCAGACCCCTCGTATGACGGCAGATGACGCGCGCGAGGGCAGGCGTGGAGGCGCGGGAGGGCGCGCTAGACGATAACCTGTAAAACGTGTCTACTCCTTACAACCCCTTCGGGCAGGTCCTCGTCGCCCTGGTGACACCTTTTACCGCTGACGGTGAGGTCGCCTGGGCCGACGTCGAGAAGCACATCGACGACGTCATCACCGCCGGGGCCGACGGCATCGTCGTCACCGGCACCACCGGCGAGACCTCCACCCTCACCGACCCCGAGAAGATCCGGCTCGTCGAGGTCGGCAAGGACGTTGCGGCCGGTCGCGCCAAGATCATCACCGGCGGCGGCTCGAACGAGACCGCCCACGCCATGCAACTCGCCAAGCAGAGCGAGAAGGCCGGCGCCGACGGCAACATGATCGTCACGCCGTACTACAACAAGCCCACCCAGGCCGGTGTTCTCACGCACTTCCGCATGATCGCGGATGCCACCGACCTGCCGGTGATCCTGTACGACATCCCGGGACGCACGGGCATCCCGATCACCTACGAGACCATCCTGCGCGCCGCGAAGCACCCGAACATCCTCGCCGTCAAGGACGCCAAGGGCGACCTGGCCCAGGTCAGCCGGGTGCTCAACCAGACCGACCTGCTCTACTTCTCCGGCGACGACCCCAACGTGCTGCCGCACCTGTCGATCGGCGCCACCGGCCTGATCGGCGTCACCGCGAACATCGCAGCCAAGCCGTACCGCCAGATGGTGGATGCCGTCAACGCGGGTGACCTCAAGGCGGCCACGCTCGCGCACCAGCAGCTTGAACCCCTCGTGCGCGCCGTGATGACCCACGTGCCGGGCACCGTCGCGGCCAAGTACATCCTGCACGGGCTGGGTCGCATCAGCAGCCCGCGCGTGCGCCTGCCCCTGGTCGGCCCGGAGGAATCCGAAGCCGCCATGATCGAAGACGAAATCGACCTCGTCCGGAACATCCCCGGCGTCGACTTCACCAACTTCCGCCCCGACCGCAACGCCGCCGCCGGCGGGGCGCTGCCCAAGGTCGCCGGAACCACACGCTAAAAGATAAACGCACCACGGATCAACAGCAGCACCAACTCCACCCACCACTAACTTCACGCACCACCAACTCCACAATAGGAGGGCTTATGCCCAACGACGTATACGCACCGCCCGCGCTCCCCAAGGGAACACTCCGCGTCACGCCCATCGGCGGACTCGGCGAAATCGGCCGGAACATGACCACCTTCGAGATCAACGGCAAAATCCTGATCGTCGACTGCGGCGTGCTGTTCCCCGAGGAGCACCAGCCCGGTGTCGACCTGATCCTGCCGGACTTCACCCCGATCAAGGACCGCCTGAAAGACATCGTCGGCGTCGTGCTCACCCACGGCCACGAAGACCACATCGGCGCGGTGCCGTACCTGCTCAAGCTGCGCCAGGACATCCCGCTGATCGGCTCCGGCCTGACGCTGGCGTTCATCGAGGCCAAGCTCAAGGAACACCGCATCACCCCTTACACCCTGCAGGTGAAGGAAGGCCAGAAGGAACGCCTCGGCCCGTTCAACCTCGAGTTCGTCGCGGTCAACCACTCGATCCCCGACGCCCTCGCCGTCGCCATCAAGACCGAGGGTGGCAGCGTGCTGCACACCGGTGACTTCAAGATGGACCAGCTGCCGCTGGACAACCGCATCACCGACCTCCGCGACTTCGCCCGCCTGGGCGAAGAGGGCATCGACCTGTTCCTGGTGGACTCCACCAACGCCGACGTTCCCGGCTTCACGCCGTCCGAGCGCGCCATCGGCCCGGTCCTGGAAGACGTCATCGCCCGCGCCCCGCGCCGGGTGGTCATCGCCAGCTTCTCCAGCCACGTGCACCGGGTGCAGCAGGTGCTCGACGCCGCTCACGCCAACGGCCGCCGCGTGGCCCTGCTGGGCCGCTCGATGGTGCGCAACATGACCATCGCCGCCGACCTCGGCTACCTCAAGGTGCCCGACGGTGTGCTCATCGACTTCAAGAAGGCCGGGAACATCCCGGACAACAAGATCGTCTACATGTCCACCGGTTCGCAGGGCGAGCCGATGGCGGTGCTCAGCCGCATCGTCAACAAGGAACACCAGATCGAGGTCGGCCCCGGCGACACCGTCATCCTGGCCTCCAGCCTGATCCCGGGCAACGAGAACGCGGTCTACCGCATCATCGACGGCCTGACCAAGCTCGGCGCGAACGTCGTGCACAAGGGCAACGCCAAGGTGCACGTCTCCGGACACGCCGCCGCCGGCGAGCTGCTCTACGTCTACAACGTGCTCCGCCCGAAGAACGTGCTGCCCGTGCACGGCGAATACCGCCACCTGGTGGCCAACGCCAAGCTCGCCGTGCAGAGCGGGGTGCCCGTCGAACGGGCCATCCTCGCCGAGGACGGCACCGTTCTCGACCTGCGCGACGGAAACGTCACGAAGGTCGGCCAGCTCGACCTCGGCTACGTCTACGTCGACGGTTCCACCGTCGGTGAGATCACCGAAGCCGACCTCACCGACCGGCGCACCCTGTCCGAGGAAGGCTTCATCTCGATCATCGTCGTGGTGGACAAGTCCACCGGCAAGGTCATCGTCGGCCCGGAGATCCACGCCAAGGGCTTCGCTGAAGACGATTCGGTCTTCGACTCCGTCCGGCCCAAGATCGAGGCCGCCCTGGCCGAGGCCGCGCAGAACGGCACCCACGACACCTACGCGCTCACGCAGGTCGTGCGCCGCACCGTCGGCCGCTGGGTACAGGCGTCGTTCCGCCGCCGCCCGATGATCGTTCCGATGATCATCGAGGCGTAACCGCCCGCTGCACAGCACCACTGTCAACCCCCGGCCGCCCTCGGCGCCGGGGGTTGACGCGTTCTTGGGTACCCCGCACACCGGGGGTCATCCTTCAGGAGGATTTTGCCCGAAAGCCGCCTCGACGGGCCGGAACAGCCCCTAGGCTCGTGCCAGTCGACACCGTCAGGTGCGATGCGAGCATGGGGGAAATCAGTGAATGTGATGCGCAAATGGGTCTTTCCGATCCTCCGATTGCTCGTCGTCGCGGCCATCGCGGTGGCCCTGGTGAAGCTGGCATTCTTTGCCGACGCCGCGGAGGCCCAGGACCCGGCCCAGCCGACCGGCCAGGTCGTGGAACCGCAGATCCCGGTTGCCCTGGGCACGATCACCAACGATGTGACGCTGTCCGGAACCGTGTCGGCGGATGCCGCAGTGCCCGTCAAGGCCGTCGCGGCCGGCACCGTCGACGAGATCTTCTTCGCCGCCGGAGCGACCGTCGCCGCCGGCGACAAGATCTACGACATCAAGGTCGAAACCGTGCGCGACCCCGTTGAGACGACGGACCCCGCCACCGGGATGATCGCCATCACCCAGCCCAAGCCGGCGGTCACCTTCGAGAAAGTGTTCGCCCCCGCCGACGGCGTGCTCAGCGCCCTCACCGTCATCCACGGCCAGTCCGTCGCCATCGGCGACACCACCGGCCAGGTCGCGCCGCCCAGCTACTCGGTGAGCGGATCGCTCAGCCCCGAGCAGCAATACCGTCTCGTCACGCAGCCCACCGAGGCGTCCATCGCCATCACCAACGGTCCGGCCCCGTTCACCTGCACGGGCCTGCGCATCACCACCCCGCTGGCCGGGGCGGATGCCGGCGGCTCCGGCGGCGGCACCGATCCGGCGTCGGGCACCGGCACGGGCGCCGGCGGGGCGGGCGGCACCACCGTCAGCTGCGCCATCCCGGCCGAGGTCACGGTCTTCCCCGGCCTCGCCGCCCAGATCACCATCGCCGGCGGCAAGGCCGAGAACGTGCTCGTCGTGCCCACCACGGCTGTGAAGGGCTCTGCCGAAACCGGGGTCGTCTGGTTCGTGCTGCCCGACGGCACAACCGAGGAACGCCCGGTGACACTCGGGATGAACGACGGCACCTCGGTGCAGATCGTCGAGGGGCTGGCCGAGGGCGACCTGATCAACCAGTTCGTACCCGGCGCCACCGCCGTGAGCGGCTGCAGCACCGCCCCGGACGGCAGCGAAGTCTGCCCCGAGCCCGGAATGACCCTCCATTGACGCTCCTGCACCTGGCCGGCGTCACCCGCACCGTCCAGCTCGTCGACGCCCCACCGCTGACGATCCTCTCCGGCGTCGACCTCGACGTGGAGGTGGGCGACAGGGTCTCCATCGTGGGCCGCAGCGGCTCCGGCAAGTCCACCCTGCTCAATCTGCTCGGCCTGCTCGACAACCCCACGTCGGGTGACCTCGAGTTCGACGGTCGACCGGTGAAATCGTTCTCCTCGGGGGAGCGCGACAGGGTGCGCGGCCGCGACGTGGGCTTCATCTTCCAGCAATTCAACCTGCTCCAGGGCCGCACGGCGCTCGAGAACGTGATGACCCCGCTGCTCTACGCGCAGGGCAAACAATTCTGGCAGCGGGCCCGCATCGCCACGGCGATGCTGGAACGGGTCGGCCTCGGCCACCGGCTGGGCGCGATGCCCGACAAGCTCTCCGGCGGTGAACAGCAGCGGGTGGCCATCGCCCGCTCGCTCGTGCGCGGTCCGCGGTTGATCCTGGCCGATGAACCCACCGGCGCCCTGGACCTCGAGACCGGGGCGGATGTGATGGCGCTACTCGACGAGGTCGCCACCGGCTCCGGCGCGGCCCTGATCACCATCACCCACGACCCCGCCATCGCGGCGCTGGCCAGCCGGCATCTGCGCCTGGACCACGGTGTGCTCACCGTGGTCGGGGGCCCGGTGGCCCCGGTCGTACGCGACGACGAGTTGGCGACGGTGCCGGCATGAACCGGCTGCTCAGCAACGTTGTCGGCTCCTTCGTGGAGGCCTGGCAGGAACTGCGCATCCACAAGACCCGTGTGATGCTCTCCCTCATCGGCGTGGCCGTCGCGGTCTGCGCCATCACCACCGTCGTCGGCCTCGGCGCGGTGGCCCAGCAGTCCATCGTGGAACAGAACGAACGCAGCGGCGGCCGCAGCGCCACCCTCTCGCTCTACGCCGGATCGAACGACGGCACCGCCATCGACCCAGATGTCATGCAGGAGTTCTGGGACACCTCGCTCGAGCGCTACAGCATCGACTACGCCAGCCGGGTGCTCTACACCACCCAGACCGTGCAGTTCACGGATGGCGCGGTGCCCGTGCAGGCGATCGGCGTCGACCAGCCGTACGGCACCATGCACCGCGTGACGCTCACCGAGGGGGAGTGGTTCAGCGTTGACGACGCCGAGCGCCTCGCACCGGCGGTGTTGGTCAACCAGATCTTCTGGGACCGACTCGGCCGGCCCGACCTGGCCACGCACCCCACCACCACGCTGCTGGGCGCCACCCCGACCACCGCGGTGATCACCGGGGTCTACCCGGTAAGCGTCTGGGAGACCGAGCCGGCCATGTACCTGCTCATGGACACCATCACCGCTCTCACTCCCGCCGACCAGCTCGCGGCCAGCGGCAGCACCCCCAATTACGAACTGTGGGTGCCGCCGGAAATCAGCGAAGACCTGATCGTTGCGCTGCAGCGGGATGCCCAAGGGGCGCTCGGCGCCGGAACGAACGTGTCGGTGAGCCGACAGGACTACGCCGCCTACAACGAGGACCCGTTCGCGTCGATCAAGCTGCTCGTCGGGGGAGTGGCCGGCCTGGTGCTGCTGCTCGGCGCGCTGGGTCTGGTGAACATCGCCCTGGTCACGCTCAAGCAGCGCATCCGGGAGATCGGGGTGCGGCGCAGCTTCGGCGCCACCGCCGGCCGGGTGTTCTTCTCGGTGATGATGGAGAGCATCGTGGCGACCCTGGTGGCCGGCGTGGTGGGGGTGATCGGAGCCGTGCTCATCGTCACCAATCCCATGCTGCAGGAGTTCATCAGCCAGGGCATGGTCACCGATTTCCCGCCGTTCCCCGTGGAAGCCGCCATCCTCGGCCTGGTCTGCGCCACCGTCGTGGGCGCCCTCGCGGGCCTGCTGCCCGCGCTGGTGGCGGTGCGCGTCAAGGTCATCGACGCCATCCGCTATTGACCATTCGCGAAAGCGGCCGCGTGGTCACCACGGCCCTCTCGAAGCAGCCATACAGCCGCTTTCGCGAGCCGAGGGACCTTCCACGACCGGGTAATTGGGCGTGGGCTCACACCGATGTCGGCCGTCGGCGGTACCGTGGAACACATGGCTACGAGCACTAAGTCGACCGGGCGTGCCCGCAGCACACCTGCGCGCGGCACCGGAACGACCGCGCGCACCAAAGCCGGCAGCACCGCGACCCAGAAGACCGTCAAATTCGCCCCGACCGAGCCCAAGCCGGCCATCGCCGTGCGCATGTGGATGGGTCTGGCCCACGTCGCCGGCGGCGCCGCCCGCGCGCTCGGCCCCGAGCAGCTCTCCAAAGAGGAGCGCCGCGACGGCCTGCCCTTCTTCCTCGTGCTGCTGGCCGTCGCCGGCGCCGTGATCGAGTGGTTCCTGATCAACGACCCGGTGGCCCAGACCCTGGATGCTTGGACCTTCGGCGCCCTCTTCGGCCGGCTGGCCTTCGCCCTGCCGGTGATCCTGCTGCTCTTCGCCATCTGGCTGTTCCGCAATCCGAGCTCCGTGCACGACAACGGCCGCATCGGTATCGGCCTCTCGCTGCTCCTGGTCACGGTCTCCGGCCTCTGCCACATCTTCGGCGGGCAGCCCACACCCACCCAGGGCGTGGAGGTGCTCGCCCTGTCCGGCGGTGTCCTCGGCTGGATGATCGCGGCTCCGCTGATCTTCCTGATCACCACCGTCGGCGCGGCCATCGTCGTGATCCTGCTGCTGATCCTCAGCCTCTTCATCATCACCAAGACCCCGCCGAACAAGATCGGCGAACGCAGCCGTGAGCTCTACGCCTGGCTCTTCGGCACCCCGCTGCCGGCCCCAGAGGAGCGCGCGGCCGCCAAGGAGATCCGCCAGGAGCGCATCCAGGCCCTCAAGACCAAGCAGATCGAACTCGACGGCCTCGACCCGGCCCACGACGACGACACCGACGAGGGCGCCCTGCCCTGGTGGCGACGTAACACCAGCAAACGCGAAGAGGACCCCGACTTCTCCAGCGCCATGTCGTCGGAGTCCGACGAGGCCCGGCCTCCCGCTGCCGACCCGCTCAGCACGCTGCTCAACGGCGGGGCGGATGCCGCCAAGGGCGGCTTCGAGACGGCGCTCGAGTCTCCCCAAGCCCACGTTCCCCCGGTTCACACCGACCACTACGGCACCGAGGTGCTCGAAGACCTGCTCAAGGCCGAGGAAGCCATCAAACGCTTCACCGGCGAAGTCGCCGCGGTGCCGCACGCGACGGGACTGCAGGCCGACGACCCGGTCGGCCTCACCGAGGTATTGCCGGGACTGGACGACCTCGACGAGGCCGCCTCGGCGGTGGACCGGTCCGCGACCGAGCTGGGCTTCGGCGAGCAGCCGAACCTGCCCTACGTGCTGCCGTCGTCCACGACCCTCATCGCCGGTCCGCCGGCCAAGGCGCGCTCCGCCGCCAACGACGAGATCGTCAAGTCCATCACCGAGGTGCTCAGCCAGTTCTCGGTGGATGCGAGGGTCACCGGTTTCTCCCGCGGCCCGACCGTCACCCAGTACGAGATCGAACTCGGCCCCGGCGTCAAGGTCGAGCGGGTCACCGCGCTGAGCAAGAACCTGTCCTACGCCGTCGCCTCCAACGAGGTGCGCATCCTCTCGCCGATCCCCGGCAAGAGCGCCATCGGCATCGAGATCCCCAACACCGACCGCGAGATCGTCACCCTCGGCGACGTACTGCGCTCCGGCACGGCCACCAACAGCACCCATCCGATGACCATCGGTGTCGGCAAGGACGTCGGCGGCGGCTTCGTCATCGCCAACCTCGCCAAGATGCCCCACCTGCTCGTGGCCGGATCCACCGGCTCGGGTAAGTCCAGCTTCGTGAACTCGATGATCACCAGCCTGTTGATGCGGGCCAAGCCCAGCGACGTGCGCATGGTCCTCATCGACCCCAAGCGCGTCGAACTCGCCGCATACGCCGGCGTACCGCACCTGATCACTCCCATCATCACGAACCCCAAGAAAGCCGCCGAAGCGCTGCAGTGGGTCGTGAAGGAGATGGACATGCGTTACGACGACCTGGCCAGCTTCGGGTTCCGGCACATCGATGACTTCAACAAGGCCGTCGTCAACAACGAGATCGTGCTGCCGGCCGGCAGCGCCCGCAAACTCAAGCCATACCCCTACCTGCTCGTGGTGGTGGACGAGCTGGCCGACCTGATGATGGTCGCCCCGCGCGACGTCGAAGATTCCATCGTGCGCATCACCCAGCTCGCCAGGGCCTCCGGCATCCACCTGGTGCTGGCCACCCAGCGGCCCAGCGTCGACGTGGTCACCGGCCTGATCAAGGCCAACGTGCCCTCCAGACTGGCCTTCGCCGTCACCAGCGTCACCGACTCCAGGGTCATCCTCGACCAGCCCGGCGCCGACAAGCTGATCGGGCAGGGCGACGCCCTGTTCTTGCCGATGGGTGCTTCCAAGGCCCTGCGGGTGCAGGGCGCCTGGGTGAACGAGGCCGAGATCGAACGGGTCGTCAAGCACGTCACCCAGCAGGCCCGGCCGGACTACCGGCCCGACGTCTCCGCCGAGGCGCCGCGCAAGGAGATCGACTCCGACATCGGTGACGACCTCGAGGTGCTGCTCGCCGCCGCCGAACTGGTGGTGTCCACCCAGTTCGGTTCCACCTCGATGCTGCAGCGGAAGCTGCGGGTGGGCTTCGCCAAGGCGGGCCGCCTGATGGACCTGCTCGAATCCCGCGAGATCGTCGGCCCGTCCGAAGGTTCCAAGGCCCGCGACGTGCTCGTCACCGCCGAACAGCTGCCCAGCGTCCTGGCCAAGCTGCGCGGCTCCGACGCCGAGCACCACGCCGCCACTGCCCGATCGCAATTCGAAGAGTCCCAGCGGTCGCAGGCGCACGAGCAGGCCACCCCCGACCCGCGCTACGCCGACGACCCGGTGGCGAAGATGAGCGAAGGGTACGCTGAGGAAGACGGCGACTCGGACGAAGACGCCTGGCAACTCACCGACAGGGAATGACCCCATGGCTACACCGACACCTGCGGCCCCGCCGTCCAATTGGAACCTGCCGAACATCATCACCATCGTGCGCATCCTGCTGGCACCGGTGTTCTTCTGGATGCTGCTGGCCGACAACGGCGCCGACGAGGCCCTCCGCTGGTGGGCCGCCGTGCTCTTCATCGTGGCCATCGCCACCGACGGCGTCGACGGGGCCATCGCTCGCCGGTACAACCTGGTCACCGACCTCGGCAAACTGCTCGACCCGATCGCCGACAAGATCCTCACCGGCGCCGCGCTGATCGGCCTGTCCATTCTCGCCGAGCTGCCCTGGTGGGTCACCCTGGTCATCCTGGTGCGCGAGATCGGCATCACCGTCTTCAGGTTCGCCATGCTGCGCGACAGGGTCATCCCGGCGTCCCGCGGCGGGAAGCTCAAGACCATCGCGCAGTCCGTGGCGATCTCGCTGGCCCTGCTGCCGCTCTGGCTGGTCTTCGGCGACTGGATCCACTGGGTCAACACCATCGCCATGACCATCGCACTGGTGCTCACCGTGTACACCGGCGTCGAATACCTCGTCGCCGCGCGCCGGGAGAACAAGCAGGCCAAGCCGACCAGCAATGCCTGACCCGTCCGGTGCTGAACCGACGTCGGGCCCGGATGCCGCGGCCGCCCTCGTCGCCGCCCTCACCGCCAGGCACCTCACCATCGCCGTAGCCGAATCCCTGACCGGCGGACTGCTCGTGGCCGAGCTCGTGCGCATCCCCGGCGCATCCGTCGTCGTGGCCGGGGGAGTCGTGGCGTACCAGACCCCGCTCAAGCACACCCTGCTTGGCGTGGACGCCCTGCTGCTGGCCGAGCACGGTGCCGTGCACCCCGAGGTCGCCAGACAGATGGCCACCGGTGTGCGCACCGCGCTGGCGATCGACGGGCGGCCGGCCGACATCGGCATCTCGACCACCGGGGTCGCCGGCCCCGACGAACAAGACGGCCAGAGCGTCGGCACGGTCTACCTGGGAGTGTCTTTCGGGGATAAGGTGCGGGCCATAGCGATTAGTCTCACCGGAGACCGGGCAGCGATCCGGATGCAAACCGTTGCGCACGCGATCGAAGCTGTGTGTCAGCTGATTGAATCCACAAAGCTTCAGATCGCGGAATAGTTCCTGTTACCGGTGGGTTACAGAACACATATTCACAAGTAAAGTCCAGTCATCCTCGGTAATCTGAGGTGTCGGATGGATAGAGTACTGTTGGCCATCCGCCACACAAAACTGACCGGTTGAGTGGGCCCCAGCAGACTAGACAGCACGAAGAAGGAGGTTCCGATGATTCTTGTTCGTCAGGAAATCGGCGATGTGCTCAGGGACTTCCGCCTGCAGAAGGGTCGCACCCTGCGTCAGGTTGCGAGCAAGGCAAGTGTGGCCCTCGGCTACCTGTCTGAAGTTGAACGCGGTCAGAAGGAAGCGTCTTCCGAGATTCTTGCTTCGGTCGCAGACGCGCTGGACACACCGATCTCGGTGATCATGCGCGAGGTCGGCGATCGGCTGGCCGTCATCGAGGGAATCGATCGTTTCCCCGACACCGTACCCGACGAGCTGGTTGCCAAGTTCGACGCCAGCATGATGATGCGCTAATCGGTCTTCTCCACGTTTCGAACCGAGTGCGCGTCAACCGAGTGAGCATCAACCGAGTGAGTACCGCATGCGATTGAGTGAGTTCCGCCAGGCCCTGAAAGACGAATTCGGCGAGAGCTACGGCAGGGTGCTCACCCGGGATCTGGTGCTGGGTCCGCTCGGACGGACCGCCGACCAGGCCCTCGCGGGCGGAGTTCCCGCCCGCGACGTCTGGTTGGCCCTCTGCGCCGAAACGGATGTTCCGCCGGCCCGCCGCCACGGCGCCGGGCTTCCTCCGGCCCGCAGCTGATCCGGTCACGCCGGCAGCACCCAGACAGCAGCGAACCATGAGCCACCACCGGCCCGGCCCTCCAGCCGGGCCGTTCCTCGTTTCGCGAGAAGATTCCGACACACCACGCCAGCGTCGAATGTCTGTTCGGTTCTTGGTAGGCTCCTCCACAGTAGAAGTCGAAGACGGATTGTCCACCGTCGCAGTGCCTGCCGGCCGGTGTCGGTGGTGCTGCGTACAGTCGGATTCGTCAACGACAACCGCGCACTTGCCTTGTCGAGGGCGGTCACCGGGATCCTCCCGCTGGTCGAAACGACAGCCTATAGGCGCCACGCGCACGACCCAAAGGAGCACACCATGGCATCAGCAGCAGACCGCGAGAAGGCACTCGACACCGCCCTCGCCCAGATTGACCGCCAGTTCGGCAAGGGCTCGGTCATGCGTCTCGGCAGCGACGATCGCGCGCCCGTCGAGGTCATCTCCACTGGGTCGATCGCCCTGGACGTCGCGCTCGGCATAGGTGGCCTGCCCCGGGGTCGCATCGTGGAGATCTACGGCCCGGAGTCCTCGGGTAAGACCACCCTCACCCTGCACGCCATCGCCAACGCCCAGAAGAACGGCGGCATTGCCGCGTTCATCGACGCCGAGCACGCCCTCGACCCCGACTACGCGAAGAAGCTCGGTGTCGACATCGACGCCCTCCTCGTCTCCCAGCCCGACACGGGTGAGCAAGCGCTGGAAATCGCCGACATGCTCGTGCGAAGCGGCTCCATCGACCTCATCGTCGTCGACTCCGTCGCAGCCCTGGTTCCGCGCGCCGAGATCGAGGGCGAGATGGGTGACTCCCACGTGGGCCTGCAGGCCCGCCTGATGTCGCAGGCGCTGCGCAAGCTCAACGGTGGTCTGAGCCAGACCAACACCACCATGATCTTCATCAACCAGCTGCGCGAGAAGATCGGCGTGATGTTCGGCAGCCCGGAGACCACCTCCGGCGGAAAGGCGCTCAAGTTCTACGCGTCTGTGCGTCTGGACATCCGTCGAATCGAGACTCTCAAGGACGGAACAGAGGCCGTCGGTAACCGCACCAGGGTCAAGGTCGTCAAGAACAAGATGGCACCGCCCTTCAAGCAGGCCGAATTCGACATCATCTACGGCATCGGCATCTCCCGCGAGGGCAGCCTGATCGACTTCGGTGTCGACCAGGGCATCGTCAAGAAGTCCGGCGCCTGGTACACCTACGACGGCGACCAGCTCGGCCAGGGCAAGGAGAACTCCCGCAAGTTCCTGCTGCGCAACCCGGACATGGCCAACGAGATCGAAACCAAGATCCTCAACAAGCTCGGTGTGGGCGCGGAGGGCAAGGCGGCCAAGAAGGCCGCAGACGACGCCGCCACCGCCGCAGCGGCCGCCGCGGCAACGGGTGCCGCCACGGGCACGGATGGCGCCAAGGTTCCGTCCATCGCGGCCAAGGCCGCCGCACGCAAGGGCGCCTAGCCGCCATGGTTCACTTCGAACCCTCCCGAGGCAAGACCGACGCCGGCTCCTCGGCCGGCCGGGAGGGCCTCGCCCCGGTGACATACCTGCCCGGGGCGAGCCCGGCCGATCAGGCCGATGACGCCGAGGACGAGGCGGCCGAGGAACGCGAGCACGCGGAGAAGCTACTGCTGCAGCGCCTGCGCGGCCGGTCTCTGTCGATCGTCGAGGCCCAGAAGCTGCTGCGGTCCACCGAGATCGACGAGGAGTCCGTGCAGGACATCCTCGAACGCTTCACCGAGCTGCACTACCTCGACGAGGAGAAGCTCGCCGACCAGATCATGCACAGCCACCACGAACGCAAGGGCCTGGGCCGCAGCGGCGTCGGTGCCGAAATGCGCCAGCGCGGGCTCGACGCCGAACTGATCGCCGAGAAGCTTGAGGAGATGCCGGACGACGAAGCCGAACGGGCCACCGAACTGGCGCTCAAGCGGGTGCAGCAGCTGGACAGGTTCGACGATGCCACCATCGATCGTCGGCTCACCGGCTTCCTGATGCGCAAGGGATACGCCTCCTCCGTGGTGCGCGACGCCGTCAAGGCCGCTCTCGCGTCCCGGCGGGGTTCCGGCCGCACCTCCACGGTGCGGTTCCGCTGAGGTCTGTTCACGACGGCACGCGTAAGCTGGGGGAACTATGAGCAGCGTCACCGCACCACCCCTCGCCACCCCGTCATCCCTCGACCCGTCGCCGCACAGCGCGACCGTGATCGCGCCGTCCTCGGCGGCGAGGGATGACGAGGGCCGGGCGCGCACCTATGAGGTGCGCACCTTCGGCTGCCAGATGAACGTGCACGACTCCGAGCGGCTCAGCGGCTCCCTCGAGGCGGCCGGCTACGTGTCGGCGGCGGGCGCCGAGGCCGACATCGTGGTGATCAACACCTGCGCGGTGCGGGAGAACGCCGACAACAAGCTCTACGGCAACCTCGGCTACCTCGCCTCGGTCAAGCGCAAGCACGCGGGCATGCAGATCGCCGTCGGCGGTTGCCTGGCGCAGAAGGACAAGGCCACCATCCTGGCCAAGGCGCCGTGGGTGGACGTGGTGTTCGGCACCCACAACATGGGGTCCCTTCCGAGCCTGCTCGAACGCGCCAGGCACAACGGTGAGGCCCAGCTGGAGATCCTCGAATCCCTGGAAACCTTCCCGTCCACCCTGCCGACCAAGCGCGACTCGAGCTACAGCGGCTGGGTCTCGATCTCGGTCGGCTGCAACAACACCTGCACCTTCTGCATCGTGCCCGCCCTCCGCGGCAAGGAGAAGGATCGCCGCCCCGGCGAGATCCTCGCCGAGATCCAGGCGCTCGTCGACGACGGCGCCATCGAGGTGACCCTGCTCGGCCAGAACGTCAACTCCTACGGGGTGGAGTTCGGTGACAGGTTGGCGTTCGGCAAGCTGCTGCGCGCCGCCGGCCAGATCCCGGGACTCGAACGCATCCGCTTCACCAGCCCGCACCCTGCCGCCTTCACCGATGACGTCATCGACGCCATGGCGGACACCCCCGCCGTGATGCCGCAGCTGCACATGCCGCTGCAGTCCGGCTCCGACCGGGTGCTCAAAGCCATGCGCCGGTCCTACCGGTCCACCAAGTTCCTCGGCATCCTCGAGCGCGTACGCGCGCAGATGCCCGACGCGGCGATCAGCACCGACATCATCGTCGGCTTCCCCGGCGAGACCGAGGAGGACTTCCTCGAGACCATGCGGGTCGTCGAAGAGTCCAGGTTCGCCACGGCGTTCACCTTCCAGTACTCCATCCGGCCGGGCACCCCCGCAGCCACCATGGCTGACCAGGTGCCCAAGGCCGTCGTGCAGGACCGCTACGAACGGCTCATCGCCCTGCAGGAACGGATCTCCTGGGAGGAGAACCGCGCCATCATCGGCCGTGAGGTCGAACTGCTCGTCGCCAACGGTGAGGGCCGCAAGGACGCCGACACCCACCGGCTCAGCGGACGGGCCCCCGACAGCCGGCTCGTGCACTTCGACGTGCCCGCCGGCTCCGACCTGCCCCGGCCCGGCGACATGGTCACCGTGACCGTCACCCAGGCCGCACCGTTCCACCTCATCGCCGACTCCCTCGACGGCACGCCGCTCCGTATCCGCCGCACTATCGCCGGCGACGCCTGGGACCGGGAGCAGGCCGAGTCCTGCGGTGTGCCCGCCCCGGCGGCGTCCACCGGCGGCGCGGTTTCGTTGGGTCTGCCGACCCTGCGGGTGGGCGGGCCCAGCCTGACCCTGCACGGTGGCGCCACGACGATCCCGATCTACCCGGTCGACGACGCGGAACGTTAGGACCCGGTGCTCGTTGTCATCGTCGGGCCGACCGGTACCGGCAAATCCGAGCTGTCCCTGGACGTCGCCGAACGGCTGATCACGGCCGGACAGCCGGCCGAGATCGTGAACGCGGACGCCATGCAGCTCTACCGGGGCATGGACATCGGCACCGCCAAGCTCGCCCCCGCCGAGCGCCGCGGGGTGCCGCACCACCTGCTCGACGTGCTCGACGTGGCCGACGAGGCCACCGTCGCCCGCTACCAGGTGGAGGCACGCGCCGCCATCACCGGCATCATCGACCGCGGCGCCGTGCCCATCCTCGTGGGCGGGTCCGGGCTCTACGTGTCCTCCGTCGTCTACGACTTCCAGTTCCCCGGCACCGACCCGGTGCTCCGCGCCCGACTCGAGGCCGAGCTCGTGGAGCAGGGCCCCGGCCTGATGTACGATCGGCTCAAGGTCGTCGACCCCGGCTCCGCGGCCCGCATCGGCGCCAGCAACGGCCGCCGGCTCGTGCGCGCCCTCGAGGTCGTCGAACTCACCGGCGCCCCGCACACCGCGGTGCTGCCCGGCGATCCGGTCTACTGGATGCCCGCCGTGACGCTCGGGCTGCGCCTGCCCCGCGAGGTGCTCACCCCGCGCCTGGACGCCCGAGTGGACCGCATGTGGACGGCCGGACTCGTCGAGGAGGTGCGCGCCCTCATCCCCGCCGGCCTGGAAGGCGGCGTCACGGCCAGCCGGGCCATCGGCTACGCCCAGGCCCTCGGCCAGGTGCACGGCACAATGTCGCAGGCGGATGCCGTCGAAGCGACCCAGCAGCTGACCCGGCGATACGCCCGCCGTCAGGTGAGCTGGTTCAAACGTGACCCGCACACGCACTGGATCGACGCCGACGACGCGGACCGGGTCGACCAGGCCGTCAGCCACCTGCCCTGACGCCGAATACCGTAGCCCGAGTCCCTAAACTGAACACATGGGCATCGATCTCCACTTCACCAAGGGCCACGGCACCGGCAACGACTTCGTGCTGTTCGCCGACCCCGACGGCCGACTCGACCTCACCCCGGAGCAGATCCAGGGCATCTGCGACCGCCAGTTCGGCGTCGGCGCCGACGGCATCATCCGCGCGGTGCGGTCGGCCAACCTCGATGCGGGTGCCGCGGCCCTCGCCGAAGACGACGGCGCCGAGTGGTTCATGGACTACTGGAACGCCGACGGAACGGTGTCGGAGATGTGCGGCAACGGCATCCGGGTGTACACCCGATTCCTCCTCGAACAGGGCCTCGTCGACCTCGGCCCCGGCGACACCCTGGCCATCGGCACCCGCAGCGGCGTGCGCGACGTGCAGCAGAACGCCACCGGGTTCCAGGTGGACCTCGGCCGGTGGCGGCTTGAACCGGGGGAGACCCTGGTGCGTGCCAAGAACCTCGCCGTTGCCCGCCCGGGGCTGGGCATCAACGTGGGCAACCCGCACGTGGTGGTGGCCCTCGCCGACGAAAACGAGCTCGAGAGCGCCGACCTGACCTTCATTCCGCAGCTGGACCCCGAGCCCGCCGAGGGCGCCAACGTGGAGTTCGTGCTGCCGCATGATCCGCTCGTCGTCGACGGCGTCGGCCGCATCCGTATGCGCGTGCACGAACGCGGCAGCGGAGAGACCCTCTCCTGCGGCACCGGTGCCGTCGCGGCGGCCCTGGCCACCCGGCACTGGGCCGGCCAGGGCGCGCCGAACCAGTGGCGTGTCGAGGTCCCCGGCGGCGTTCTGGGCGTGCGGATGTTCCCCACCGAAGACGGCGAGCACGTCTCCCTGTCCGGCCCCGCCACCCTGGTCTTCGACGGCACCCTCGCCCTCGCCTAACCCTGCCGCGAACCGTGACTTAGGCCCCTGGGTTGTGGGGCCTATCTCACAGTTCGCGGGGGAGCGTCAGGCGGGTTTGTGCGCCTGCAGGATGCGGAAGCCCTTGTCGGTGGCGTAGCGGGAAACCTCGAGGGCGCCGGGTTGCCCGGCGAACTCCTCGGCGAGCCAGCGGTGCAACGAATCGGAGCCGAGGTTGCGCTGCACGACGAGCCAGGCATCCGAGCCGGGCTTCAGACGCGGCAGCCAGTGCTCGAGCATCGTGTGCAGCTCGGCCTTGCCCACCCGGATCGGCGGGTTCGACCAGATGCCGGCGAACACGACGGAATCGGGAACATCCGCCGGCAGGACCGCGTTGATGTTGGTGAGCCCCAGGCTGGCGGCGTTCATCCGCACCAACTCGAGGGCTCTCTCGTTGACGTCGACGGCCCACACCGTGGCCGTGGGATCGGCCAGCGCCAGATGCAGGCTGATCGGTCCCCAGCCACAACCGAGGTCCAGCACATCCCCGCCGCCGGAGGGCAGCGGAGCCTCACGCATCAGCACCTTGGTACCGGTGTCGATGTGCTCGGGGGAGAAAATCGCGTTCGCGGTGGTGACCGCACGGATTTGACCGGCGATCTTCACGGTGATCTGCCGCAATTTCAGGTCGCTGCCCGGAGTCGACGAGAAATAGTGTTCGGAAGCCATACAGCGAACTTATCGAAAAAAGAGGAACTAGAGTTAAAGCAATGACTGATATAAACGCTCCACACGATGGCGATGACGATGTAGTTGCGCGCGTGCTGGCCAGCGCCGAGAGCCGGTCCTCCGGCTACTCGCTGTTCGCGAGCGGATCGGCGCAGGCCCTCTCGGCACGCCCGGCCAACGGCGGTTTCGACGGCGGCGACCACGACGGCGAACAGACCGAACGTGAAGACCGCAACGCCCTGCGCCGCGTCGGTGGGCTCTCCACCGAACTGCAGGACGTCACCGAGGTTGAATACCGCCAGCTGCGCCTGGAAAACGTCGTCCTGATCGGCGTCTACTCCGCCCGTAGCCTGCTCGACGCCGAGAACTCCATGCGCGAGCTCGCCGCCCTGGCCGAAACCGCCGGCGCCACGGTGCTGGACGGTCTGCTGCAGCGCCGCGCCACCCCGGACCCCAGCACCTACCTCGGCAAGGGCAAGGCCCTCGAGCTCGCGTCCATCGTGGCGGCGCTCGGCGCCGACACCGTGATCGCCGACACCGAACTCGCGCCCAGCCAGCGGCGAGCCCTGGAAGACGTGGTCAAGGTTAAGGTCATCGACCGCACCGCCGTGATCCTGGACATCTTCAGCCAGCACGCCAAGAGCAGGGAGGGTAAGGCGCAGGTCGAACTCGCCCAGCTCGCCTACCTGCTGCCCCGACTGCGCGGCTGGGGTGACTCGATGTCCCGCCAGGCCGGTGGCCAGGTCGGTGGCGCCGGTGCCGGTATGGGCTCGCGTGGACCCGGTGAGACGAAGATCGAACTCGACCGGCGCCGCATCCACACCCGGATGTCGCGACTGCGCAAGCAGATGCTGGAGATGAAGCCCGCCCGCGAGGCCAAGCGCGCCAACCGCAAGCGCAACGCGGTGCCGTCGGTCGCGATCGTCGGGTACACCAACGCCGGCAAGTCCAGCCTGCTCAACCGCATCACCAAGGCCGGCGTGCTCGTGGAGAACTCCCTCTTCGCCACCCTGGACGCCACTGTGCGGAAGTCCACCACGGACGACGGTCGGCTGTACACCTTCACCGACACCGTCGGTTTTGTGCGCAACCTGCCCCACCAGCTGGTGGAGGCGTTCCGCTCCACCCTCGAGGAGGTCGCGGACTCCGATGTCATCATCCACGTCGTCGACGCGTCCCACCCCGACCCGGCCAGCCAGCTTGCCACGGTGCGCGAGGTCATCGGCGAGGTCGGTGCCAGTGACATCCCCGAGCTGGTGCTGTTCAACAAGAGCGACCTGGTCAGCGACGACGACCGGCTCGTGCTGCGGGGCCTCGCCCCCCAGGCGATCTTCGTGTCGGCGCGCAGCGGCGAGGGCATCGACGAGGTGCTGCGGGTTCTCGAGACCATGCTTCCCCGTCCGGAAATCCGCCTGGAACTGCTGATCCCCTACGACCGCGGTGACCTCATCCCGATCCTGCACGAGCAGGGCAAGGTTCTGGCGTTGGACTACTCCGAGACCGGCACCCAGGTCACGGCCCTTGTGTCGCCCGGTATCGAGGCCCAGTTCACCCCGTTCGTGGTGGCACCGGCCATCTCCGGCTGACCCCGATCCGCCCGAAGGCGGCACCCGCTCCTGAGCCAGGAACGGGTGCCGCCTTTGGCCGTTAACGCCCCCGATCGGCCGCGAACGTAACAATCGGCCACGCAGCAGCGCGCCCGAAGGTGCGTTGTTAGAGTCATCACATTCGTTGCCGGCGGGATACTCTGCCCGGCATGGAGCGACAGCCGAGCCCGGCACCCGCCCGCGAGCAGCCGCCCGGTATCCGTGGCGGTCCGCGGCCGCCAGGCCCTTCGAACTGAACCCACCATGCCGAATGAGGAACCATGACAGCGACCCCCACGACCCCACCGGCGGACCCCGACTGTCGGTCGAGCATCCCGTTCTCGTTTGAGCTGTACCCGCCCAAGACGGATGCCGCGACGACGGCCCTGCATGCCACCATCGACGCCCTGGCTGCGGCCCGTCCGAAGTTCATCTCGGTGACCTACGGCGCCAGCGGTTCCTCCCGCACCTCGTCCCTGGACGTGCTGCGCTACATCCGCCGGGCCACCATCGTGGACCCGATGGCGCACCTCACCTGCGTCGGTTCCTCACATGCCGAGGCGAGCAGCCTGATCCGCGAGTTCCTCGATGCCGGCGTGAGCAGCTTCCTCGCCCTCCGCGGTGACCCGCCCGAGGGCCTGACCGAGAACGACGCCTTCCTCGGCGACCTGCACAGCGCCGGCGAGCTGGTGCAACTGATCCATCGGGTACAGGCCGAGCGAGTGCCGTACCAGGAGACCCCCATCCCCGGACTCCCTCGCGCCCGCGCCGTGAAGACCGAACGTGAGCACGTGCGCATCGCCGTGGCCGCGTTCCCCAACGGGCACCCGCGCTCACGATCCACCGCGCAGGACATCGACACCCTGCTGGCCAAGCAGGCGGCGGGCGCCAACCTCGCCATCACCCAACTCTTCTTCCACGCCGACCACTACCTCAGCTTCATCCAGCGAGCCAGGGAAGCCGGAGTGGAGTTCCCGATCCTGCCCGGCATCATGCCCGTCACCAGCCCCGGCCGGCTGCGGCGCATCCTCGAGCTCTCCGGGGAGGAATTGCCCGCCGAACTCTCGATCCAGCTCGAAGTGGAACCCACCCTCGAGGGCCAGCGCGAGATCGGCGTCAGCCACGCCGCCGCCCTCGCCGAGAAGCTCATCGCCGGCGGGGCTCCCGGCCTGCACCTCTACGCCTTCAACCAGCACGAGACCGTGCTCGCCGTGCTCGACCGCGCCGGCGCGCTCGCACCGGCACAACCGGTCGTCTCCGCTCACAACCCACCTCCGACCCATCCCTCGACCAGCCCTGCCGACACCCGTGCCGGAATCCACTCCACGAAGGACCACTACTGATGACCATCACCGTCCCCGCATTCCCCACCGGAACGATCCTCGGCTACCCGCGGATCGGCCGCCGCCGCGAACTGAAGAAGGCCGTCGAAGCCTTCTGGGCCGGTCGGATCGACGCCGCTCAACTCGAAGCCACCGCGGCAGCCCTGCGCAACACCACCCGGGAGCGGCTCGTCGGCCTCGGGCTCGGCCGCAGCGACTCGTCGATCCCGGAGAGCTTCTCCTTCTATGACCAGGTGCTGGATGCGGCGGTGACCGTCGGCGCCATCCCCACCCGCTTCGCCGGTCTCGTCGACGCCGACGGTCACCTCGACCTCGCCGGCTACTTCACCCTGGCCCGCGGCGCCGGCGAGAACCTGCCGCTCGAAATGACCAAGTGGTTCGATTCCAATTACCACTATCTGGTGCCGGAAATCGGCCCGGAGACGAACTTCCACCTCGCCAGCGACCGCATCGTGCGGGAGTTCGACGAGGCCGTCGCCGCCGGCTTCCTCACCCGACCCGTCATCGTCGGTCCGGTCACCTTCCTGCTCCTGGCCAAGCCGAGCGAAACGGCCCCGGCCGGCTTTCACCCGCTCGATCGCCTCGACGACCTGCTGCCGGTCTACGCCACCCTGATCGAGCGCCTCGCCGCCGCGGGTGCAGAGTGGGTACAGCTGGACGAACCGGCCCTCGTCAGCGAGAGCATCGACATCCCGCGCGACCGTGCCCTCGCCGCCCTCGCCCGGGCCTACGACGCCCTCGGCGGCCTCGACAGGCGGCCCGGACTGTTCGTGGCCGCGCCCTACGGCAGCCTCGACGACGCCCTACCCGTTCTGGCCAAGACCCCGGTCGAGGCCATCGGCCTGGACCTCGTGCGCGGCACGGTGCCCGCCGACGTGCCCGGCCTGGCCGGCACCACCCTCGTGGCCGGCGTGATCGACGGTCACAACATCTGGCGCGGCGACCTCGCGGCGGCGTTCGACAAGGTGGCCCAGCTGGGCGCGCTGAGCGACCGGATCGCGGTCTCCAGCTCCACCTCGCTGCTGCACCTGCCGCACGACGTCACCGACGAGACCAAGCTCGGCGCCGACCTCACCGGCTGGCTGGCGTTCGCCGACCAGAAGATCGGTCAGGTCGCCACCCTCGCTCGCGGCCTCTCCGAGGGGCAGGCTGCCGTGCAGGCCGATCTCGACGCGGCCACCGCGTCGCTGGAGGCGCGCCGGGTCTCGCCCGGCGTGCGTGACGGCGCCGTACGCGCCCGCCTCGACACCCTCACCCCGGCCGACTTCAGCCGCGGCGACTACGAGGCCCGCTTGGCCGCTCAGGATGCCGTGCTCGACCTGCCCCCGCTGCCGACCACGACCATCGGCTCGTTCCCGCAGACGAGTGATATCCGCCGCGCTCGCGCCCGCCTGGTCTCGGGTGAACTCGCATCCGCCGACTACCAGGAGCTCATGCGCGCCGAGATCGGCCGGGTCGTGCAGCTGCAGGAAGACCTCGGCCTCGACGTTCTCGTCCACGGTGAACCCGAGCGCAACGACATGGTGCAGTACTTCGCCGAGAACCTCGATGGCTTCACCGTCACCGAGAACGGCTGGGTGCAGTCCTACGGCAGCCGGTGCACCCGTCCGTCGATCCTGTGGGGCGACGTCCGGCGGCCGGCGCCCATCACCGTGGAGTGGTCCAGCTACACCCAGACCCTCACCGAGAAGCCGGTCAAGGGGATGCTCACCGGACCGGTCACCATCCTGGCCTGGTCGTTCGTGCGCGACGATCAGCCGCTGGGGGAGACCGCCCGGCAAGTGGCGCTCGCGCTGCGCGACGAGATCGGTGACCTCGAGGCGGCCGGTATCCGGGTGGTGCAGGTCGACGAGCCCGCGCTGCGCGAGCTTCTGCCCCTGAAGAAGAAGGACCACGCCGACTACCTGGACTGGTCGGTCGGGTCGTTCAGGCTCGCTACCGCGGGGGTCGCCGACCAGACCCAGATCCACACCCACCTCTGCTACTCGGAGTTCGGGGTCGTCATCGACGCGATACGCAACCTGGACGCCGACGTGACCAGCATCGAGGCCGCCCGGTCGAAGATGGAGGTCGTCGCCGACCTGCAGACCAGTGGCTTCGACCACGGCATCGGCCCGGGCGTCTACGACATCCACTCGCCGCGGGTGCCCGGTGTGGCCGAGATCACCGAACTTCTCGAGCGGGCCTTGCAATCGATCCCCGCTCGCCAGGTCTGGGTGAACCCGGACTGCGGGCTGAAGACCCGCGGGTATGCGGAGACCGTGGAGTCCCTGCGCAACGTCGTCGATGCCACCCGCGCGGTTCGGGCGACGCTGGTCTGACCTCGCTCGCTCTGACTACGCCGGCACAACACGAAGGCCCGACCCCTTGCGGGGTCGGGCCTGTTGTGTGCCTGGAGCGGTGCGGATCTAGACCGAACGCAACACCGCGACGACCTTGCCGAGGACCTCGGCGAAGTCACCCAGAATCGGCTCGAAGTTGGTGTTGCGGGGGAGCAGCCAGGTGTGGCCGTCGCGCTGTCGCAGCACCTTCACCGTGGCTTCGCCGTCGAGCATGGCGGCGACGATCTCGCCGTTCTCCGCGGTCTTCTGCTGGCGGATGACCACCCAGTCGCCATCGCAGATGGCGGCGTCGATCATCGAATCACCGACGACCTTGAGCATGAACAGCTCGCCCTTGCCCACCAGTTGGCGGGGGAGCGGGAAGATCTCGTCGATCTGCTGGTCGGCCATGATCGGGATACCGGCGGCGATGCGGCCGACGAGCGGCACCATCGCCGCATCACCCACCTGGATGCCGGACTGGTAGTCATCGGCGGCGCCGGGCGTGACTTCCTCTGAGGACTGAGGCAGCTCGATAAGCACCTCGAGCGCGCGCGGCCGGTGCGGGTCGCGCCGCAGGTACCCGCTCAGCTCGAGCTGGTGCAGCTGGTGGGTCACGCTCGACAACGAGGACAGACCAACGGCATCGCCGATCTCGCGCATGCTCGGCGGGTAACCGCGGTCGCGCACCGAACGCTGGATGACGTCCATCACAGCGCGCTGTTTGTCGCTCAGGCTCTTGCGGCGTCGCGTGCCGCCCTTGTCCCGAGGTGTGCTCTGTTGTGCCACGTTGACGCTCCTCTGGTTAGTCGGTTCGGGCTGGTGCTGGTGGGGCTCGTGCTCGCCGGGCTGATGCTCGTCGGGCTCATACTTCTCGGGCTCGGGCAGCAATGTCGGTGGTGTCTGTTTGAGTACAGCTACCCGATCGAAACTGTAGCCACAGAGCAGCGGTTCGTAGACATGCATTCGAGTGTGTTGCGGAATCTGTCTCCATAATATCCGGAAACAGGGTTGATTGTTCGAACACTCGAAGATATATTCGGAACATAGATTCGCATCTGGCCCTCCCGGCCGAGGGTCAGATGCGTTACCAGGAGGTTTGACATGAGCGCAGCATCTGCAGCACCGGACAACCACAGCCCGGCCACCCCGCCCACCACACACCTGCGGCTGACCCGCCGCGGGCGGGCCGTTTTCACGGCCCTCGCCGCAGTGCCCCTGGTACTCGGCGTCATCGGCATCGCCGTCAACGGCGGCATGGCCGCGGCAGAGGGTAGCGCGGGTATCGGCGCGGCCGCGTTCGACTACGTCACCATTGAGGCCGGCCAGTCGCTCTGGCAGCTGGCCGAGTCTGTCGCCCCCGGACAAGACCCGCGCGACGTGATCATTGACATCGTCAACCTCAACCAGCTGTCCTCCGAGGCCGTGCAGCCCGGCCAGCGCCTCGCCCTTCCCGCCGACTACTGAGCCGCCCAGCTCAGCCCGAGCCGCTCAGCCCGAGCCGCTCAACCCGGTGCCGCTCAGCCCGGAGCCGCTCGCCCCGCCCCGCCCTGCCTCGGATACGAGGGGTCGGCCGCGGGCGCAACTAAGCTTGTTCGGGTGACCAGCCTCGACGACCTGCCCCTGCGTGCCAACCTCCGCGGACAAATCCCTTACGGAGCACCCCAGCTGCACGTGCCGGTGGCGTTGAACGTCAACGAGAACACCCACCCGATCCCGCCCGCGGTCGCCGCCGACATCGCGGAGGCCCTGGCCGAGGCCATCCTCACCGTCAACAGGTACCCCGACCGGGAATTCGGCCAGCTGCGCGACGCCCTCGCCGGCTACCTCGGTCACGGTCTCACCCGCGACAACATCTGGGCCGCCAACGGTTCCAACGAGGTTCTGCAGCAGGTTCTGCAGGCCTTCGGCGGGCCGGGCCGGTCGCTGCTCGGCTACGCGCCGACCTACTCGATGTACTCGATCCTCGCCTCCGGCACCGATACCCGCTGGATCCCCGGCGGCCGCGACGCCGACTACGAACTTTCGCCGGAGACCGCCGCCCGCTGGGTGGAGGAAACCTCGCCCGACATCGTCTTCCTCTGCTCACCGAACAACCCGACCGGCACCCCGTTGTCGCTGGAGGCCATCGCGGCCGTCTACGACGCCACCCCCGGCATCGTTGTCGTCGACGAGGCCTACGCCGAGTTCGCACCGGACGGCACCGACAGCGCCCTCACCCTGCTGCCCGGCCGGGAGCGCTTGCTCGTGTCCCGGACCATGAGCAAGGCCTTCGCTTTCGCCGGCGTGCGGCTGGGCTACCTGGCCGCCGACCCGGCTGTCACGGACGCGCTGCGCCTGGTCCGGCTGCCCTACCACCTGTCCGCCCTCACCCAGGCGGCGGCCGTGGCCGCGCTCGCCCACACCGGTGAGATGCTCGCCATGGTCGACGACATCCGGGTGCAACGCGATCGCCTGGTGACCGAACTGACGAAGCTCGGCTTCAGCCCACTGCGCAGCGGAAGCAACTTCGTGTTGTTCGGCGGAGTCTCCGACCCGCACGCGATCTTCCAGGCACTCCTGGCCGAAGGCATCCTGATCCGCGACGTCGGTATCCCCGGCCACCTCCGGGTCTCGGCCGGCACCGAAGCCGAGACGAGCGCGTTCCTGGCCGCCATCGCACGGCTCCGCCCGATAGCCGAATAAACTAACGCCATGAGCAACGTCACGCCCTCGCCTCGCCGTGCCCACCTGCAGCGCGAAACGAGCGAATCGAGCATCGACCTCTCGATCAACCTCGACGGCACCGGGGTGAGCGACATCCACACCAGCGTGCCGTTCTACGACCACCTGCTCACGGCGTTCGCGAAGCACTCGCTGACCGATCTGACCGTGCACGCCAAGGGCGACATCGAGATCGATGTGCACCACACCGTCGAGGACATCGGCATCGTGCTGGGCCAGGCCATCAAGCAGGCCCTCGGTGACAAGGCCGGCATCTCCCGCTACGGCGACGCCCTGGTGCCGCTGGACGAAGCCCTCGTGCAGGCCGTCGTGGACATCTCCGGTCGGCCGTACCTCGTGCACACCGGCGAGCCCGCCGGATTCGAATTCCACCTCATCGGCGGGCACTTCACCGGCTCAATGGTGCGGCACGTTTTCGAGGCCATCTCCTTCAACGCCGCGTTGACCGTGCACGTCACCGTCCTCGGCGGCCGCGACCCCCACCACATCGCCGAAGCCGAGTTCAAGGCCTTCGCCCGAGCCTTCCGCCAGGCCAAGGCCTACGACCCGCTGGTCTCCGGCATCCCGTCCACCAAGGGCGCACTGTGACCTCGGTCGTCGTCCTGGACTACGGCACGGGCAATGTGCACTCGGCCGTTAAGGCGCTCGAACTCGCCGGCGCCGACGTCACCCTCACCGGCGACCGCAAGCTCGCGCTCGAGGCCGACGGACTCCTGGTCCCCGGCGTCGGCGCGTTCAGCGCCGTGATGGCGGCGCTGAACGACGCCCACGGCGGCGACATCATCGACAAGCGCCTCTCCGGCGGGCGGCCGGTGATGGGCATCTGCGTGGGCATGCAGGTCATGTTCGAACACGGCGTCGAGCGCGGCATCGACACCGCGGGCCTCGGCGAGTGGCCGGGAACCGTCACCGCCCTGCCGGCACCGGTACTGCCGCACATGGGCTGGAACACCGTCACGCCCGACCCCGACACCGTGCTGTTCCGCGGACTGGAAGAGGAACGGTTCTACTTCGTGCACTCCTATGCCGCCCAGGAATGGAGCCTCGACGTGATGCCGCCGTTCCCGGTTCCCCGCCTCACCTGGGCCGAGCACGGCGCCCCGTTCCTCGCCGCCGTGGAGAACGGTCCGTTGTCGGCCACCCAGTTCCACCCCGAGAAAAGCGGCGACGCGGGCATCCGGCTGCTGAAGAACTGGCTCGGCACGCTCCGCGACTAGACATTCCCCCGTCGGTCGCTCCATCGCGGCCGCACCAACACGAAAAGGTCACCACAGCACATCATGAGCGAGTTCAACAAGACCCCGAAGCTGGTCCTCCTGCCCGCCGTCGACGTCGCCGACGGCAAGGCCGTCCGTCTCACCCAGGGTGAGGCCGGTACCGAGACCAACTACGGCGACCCGATGGATGCCGCCCTCGACTGGGCGAACCAGGGCGCGGAGTGGATCCACCTCGTCGACCTCGACGCCGCATTCGGGCGCGGTAACAACACCGCTGTGCTCAAGAAGGTCATCAAGCAGCTCCGCGGCGTGAATGTGGAGCTCTCCGGCGGCATCCGCGACGACAAGTCGCTCGAAGCGGCGCTGAACACCGGCGTCAAGCGAATCAACCTGGGCACCGCCGCACTGGAGAACCCCGAGTGGGCCGCCAACGTGATCGCCCAGTACGGCGACGCCATCGCGGTGGGACTGGATGTGCGCGGCACCACCCTTGCCGCCCGCGGCTGGACCAAGGACGGCGGCGACCTGTGGCAGGTGCTGGAGCGCCTCGAAGAGGCCCGCTGCACCCGCTACGTCGTCACCGACGTCACCAAGGACGGCACCCTCAAGGGGCCGAACATCGAACTGCTGCGCGAAGTGATGGAGCGCACCCACCGCCCCGTGATCGCCTCCGGAGGTATCTCCAGCCTCGACGACATCGCCGCGCTGCGCGAACTGGTACCCCTCGGCCTGGAAGGCGCGATCGTGGGCAAGGCCCTCTACGCGGGCGCCTTCACCCTCGCCGAGGCGCTGGATGTCTCCGGCGCGTAACCTCGGCTCGACCGGTCGGCCTGACCCCGCCGGCGGCTCCGCCGGTGGGGCTGCCGGTGACACGTCCGCGGATTCGGCCGGCCAGCCCTGGGCGAACCGGTCGCTGGAGGACACCGCGTTCGCCGACGACGACGGCCTCGCGCCGCCCGCCCTGCTGCGTGCGCTCCGCCGCTTCCAGGCCCGCGAGACCGGCGAGGAGGACGTCGTCGACGCCTTCCGTTCGGCGCGCCTGCTGATCCCTCTGGTCACCGCCCTCGGCGCGGATGAGGCCGGCACCGTTTCAGACGGAGCCGCCGGCCCGCACGGGCTGCGGGTGGACAAGACCCAGGAACTGTCGATCATCACCGTGGCCGGCCCGGACGGCCGCGCGGTGTTCCCGGTGTTCTCCTCGGCCGCAGCCATGCACCAGTGGAACGCCCAGGCGCGCCCGGTGCCCGCCGACGCCGTGCGGGTGGCACTGGCGGCGGCCCAGGAGAGCACCGACCTCGTGGTGCTCGACCCCACCGCCGACACCGAGTTCGCGGTGCGCCGACCGGCGCTCTGGGCGATCGCCCAGGGCGCGCCCTGGACCCCCAGCTACGCCAGCCGCTCCGTCGCCGTGGCGTTCGAGGAGTCCATCGCGACCGAGCTGTCAGTGCTCTCCGTGAGCCTGACCGCGGGCGACCCGCAGTCGCGGCTGGCGGGGCCCGAACTGATCGTGCGCCTCGAACTCGTCGACGGGCTCAACCGTGCCGTCCTGGACGCCACCCTGGCCCGCCTCGCGGCGCGCTGGGCGGCCAACGATGTGATCGCCACCGGGGTGGACTCCCTGCGGGTGCAGCTCGTCGCCTCGGCCTGACCCTCCACGCCCGCCGCCCGCCCGGCCCATCCGTCACCCGCAGAAACAACAGATAAGAGCGGCTTCCGAGCCGATGTCGGGGGTATCGGTAAGGATGGGTAGATGACGGAGATCCTCCAGCGCCTCTCACCGGCCACCCGCACCTGGTTCTCCGGCGCGTTCGATGCGCCCACCGAGGCCCAGCTCGGCGCCTGGGACGCCATCTCCCGCGGATCGCACACCCTCGTCGTCGCCCCCACCGGGTCGGGCAAGACCCTGGCCGCGTTCCTCTGGGCCCTCGACAAGCTGTACTCGACCTCCACGACACCGGTTGAACAGGATGCGGCCGCCGCGCCCACTGGCACCCGGGTGCTGTACATCTCGCCGCTGAAGGCTCTCGGCGTTGACGTGGAACGCAACCTGCGCGCCCCGTTGGTGGGCATCGGCCAGGCCGCCGAACGGCTGGGCCTGGCGCCGGTGCGGGTGACCGTTGGCGTGCGCAGCGGCGACACCCCCGCCGCGGACCGCCGGGCGCTCGTGAAGACACCGCCAGAGATCCTCATCACCACCCCCGAATCGCTCTTCCTGATGCTCACGTCCGCCGCCCGCGAGTCCCTGCGCGGCGTCGACACCGTCATCATCGACGAGATCCACGCCGTCGCGGCCAGCAAGCGCGGCGCCCACCTCGCCGTGTCCCTCGAACGCCTCGACGCGCTCCTGGCCACCCCCGCGCAGCGGATCGGCCTGTCCGCCACGGTGCGGCCGGCGTCTGAGGTGGCCCGGTTCCTCGGCGGTCAAGCACCCGTGGAGATCGTGGCGCCCAAGAACGAGAAGCGGTTCGACCTGCGCGTCGTGGTGCCCGTGGACGACATGACCCAGCTCGGCGCCGTGCCCGCCTCGGAGGGCGCCACCTCCGCCGCGGCCCCGCAGACCGGGTCGATCTGGCCGCACGTGGAAGAAGCCATCGTGGACGCCGTGCTCGCGCACTCCTCCTCGATCGTGTTCGCCAACTCCCGCCGCCTGGCCGAACGGCTCACCGCCCGGTTCAACGAGATCTACAGTGAGCGGCTCGCCGCGGCCGAGGAGGCCGAGCTGGTGCTCGCGGGCGGCCCGGACGCCGGGGGAGCGGCCGGTGCCCAGGCCGGCGCAGCATCCGCTGCCCGAACGACCGCCACCGCACCGCCACCGCGGCCGCCCGCCGAGCTGATGGGCGGCAGCGGCCAGACCGAAGGTGCCGAGCTGCTCCTCGCCCGCGCCCACCACGGCTCGGTCAGCAAGGAACAGCGGGCCATGATCGAGGACGACCTCAAGTCCGGCCGGCTGCGTTGCGTGGTGGCCACGTCGAGCCTGGAACTCGGCATCGACATGGGCGAGGTCGACCTGGTCGTGCAGGTGGAATCGCCGCCGTCGGTGGCCAGCGGCCTGCAACGCGTGGGCCGGGCCGGCCACCAGGTCGGCGAGGTGTCCAGGGGCATCATCTTCCCCAAGCACCGGGCCGACCTCATCCACGCCACCGTCGCCGCCGAGCGGATGGTGTCGGGCATGATCGAGTCGCTGCAGGTGCCCGCGAACCCCCTCGACATCCTCGCCCAGCAGACCATCGCCGCCGTCGCGCTCGAACCCATCGACGCCGAGGAATGGTTCGACGCCGTACGGCGCAGCGCCCCGTTCGCCACCCTGCCCCGCTCCGCCTACGAGGCCACCCTCGACCTGCTCGCCGGACGCTACCCGTCCGATCAGTTCGCCGAACTGCGCCCACGGATCATCTGGGACCGCGACACCGGCCTGCTCACCGGCCGGCCCGGCGCACAGCGCCTGGCCGTCACCAGCGGCGGCACCATCCCCGACCGTGGCCTGTTCGGAGTCTTCATGGTCGGCGGCGACCAGCCCACCGGCCGCCGGGTCGGCGAGCTCGATGAGGAGATGGTCTACGAGTCCCGCGTCGGTGACGTCTTCGCGCTCGGCGCCACGAGTTGGCGCATCCAGGAGATCACCCACGACAGGGTGCTCGTGCTGCCCGCGTTCGGCGAACCGGGCCGGCTGCCGTTCTGGAAGGGCGACGGCCTGGGCCGGCCCGCCGAGCTTGGCGCGGCCATCGGCGCGTTCCTCCGCGAGGTGTCCGCGCTCACGCCCGCGAAGGCCCGAGCCCGCTGCCTGGCCGTCGGCCTCGACGAACGGGCGGTCACCAACCTGCTGGTCTTCCTCGACGAGCAGCGTGCAGCCACCCGCTACCTGCCCACTGACCAGACCCTGGTCGTCGAGAGGTTCCGCGACGAGCTCGGCGACTGGAGAGTCATCCTGCACTCACCGTTCGGCCTCACCGTGCACGCCCCGTGGGCCCTGGCGGTCGGCGCGCGGGTGCGGGAACGCTTCGGCATCGACGGCGCCTGCGTCGCCAGCGACGACGGCATCGTCGTGCGCATCCCCGACACCGAGGCCGAACCGCCCGGCGCCGACCTCTTCGTCTTCGACCCCGACGAACTCGAGCAATTGGTCACCGACGAGGTCGGCGGCTCCGCCCTGTTCGCCTCCAGGTTCAGGGAGTGCGCCGCCCGGGCGCTGCTGCTGCCCCGGTACCGGCCGGGCAGCCGCTCACCGCTCTGGCAGCAACGCCAGAAAGCCGCCCAGCTGCTCGACGTGGCGCGCGAATACCCGTCGTTCCCGATCATCCTCGAAACCATCCGCGAATGCCTGCAGGATGTCTACGACCTGCCCGCCCTCGTGGCCCTGGCCAAGCAGGTGGCCAGCCGCGCCATCCGCCTGGTGGAGACCAGCACCGACTCGGCCAGCCCGTTCGCCAACGCCCTGCTCTTCGGTTACGTCGCGGCGTTCATGTACGAGGGCGACTCGCCGCTGGCCGAACGCCGGGCCACCGCCCTCTCGATCGACTCCGGCCTGCTCGCCGAACTGCTCGGGCGGGTGGAACTGCGGGAGCTGCTCGATCCCGTCGTGATCGACCGTACCGACGCGGAGCTGCAGCGCGTGGCCCCCGACCGCCGGGCCAAGGGCCTGGAGGGCGTGGCCGACCTGCTCCGCGGGCTCGGCCCGCTCACCGTGGCCGAGGTCGCCGCCCGACTGCAAGCCGCGACCGGCGTGGCCGAACGGAGCGAGCCGGCGGATGCGGTCGGTGAGTCGGAGTCCGACGGCGCCTCCGCCCCGCCCGCAGCCGGCGAGGCCGAGGCGCGTGCACACCTGGATGCGCTCACCGCCGCGCGCCGCGCCCTCAGGGTGGGCATCGCCGGCGAGGAGCGCTGGGCGGTGATCGAGGACGCCGGCCGGCTGCGTGACGCCCTCGGCGTTCCGCTGGCACCGGGCATCCCGGAGGCCTTCACCGAAAGTGTGAAAGACCCGCTCGGCGACCTGGTCAGCCGGTACGCCCGCACCCACGGCCCGTTCACCACCGCCGATGTCGCCGCCAGATTCGGGTTCGGCACGGCCATCGCCTTGGGCGCCCTGCGCCGCCTGGCGGATGCCCGCAGGATCGTCGAGGGCGAGTTCCGCCCGCACGGCAGCGGCAGCGAATGGTGCGACGCCGAGGTGCTGCGGCGCCTGCGGCGACGCTCGCTCGCCGCGCTCCGACACGAGGTGGAGCCTGTCGACCAGGCCACCCTCGGTCGATTCCTGCCGGCCTGGCAGCACGTGGGTGGTAAGTTGCGTGGTGTCGACGGCGTGGTCTCCGTGATCGAACAGCTCGAGGGCGCTCGCATCCCGGCCTCCGCCTGGGAGACCCTGATCCTGCCCGCCCGGGTGAGCGACTACAACCCGGGCATGCTCGACGAACTCACCAACGCCGGCGAGGTGCTCTGGGCCGGCGCCGGAACGCTCGCCGGCAACGACGGTTGGGTGAGCCTGCATCTGGCCGACACCGCCCCGCTCACCCTGCCGGTGCCCACCGAGCTGGACACCACGGCGCTGCAGCGGGAGATCCTCGCCACGCTGGGCGGTGGCGGTGGTTACTTCTTCCGGCAGCTGGCCGATTCGGTCGGCAGCCAGGACGACGGTGCCCTCGTCGACGCGCTGTGGGACCTGGTCTGGTCCGGACTGGTGAGCAACGACACCTTCGCCCCGGTGCGCTCGCTGGTCTCCGGCGGCAAGACCGCGCACTCCACCCGCCGGGCCGCACCGCGCGCCCGGCTGCACCGCGGCCGCGCCCTGCCCCGGCCCAGCCTGCCCAGCCGGCAGGGCCCGCCCACGGTCTCCGGCCGCTGGTCGATCGTGCCCGTCGCCGACACCTCGGCCACCCGTCGCGCACACGCGTTGGGCGAGACCATGCTCGAACGCTACGGCGTGGTCACCCGCGGCGCCGTGATGGGCGAGAACGTGCTCGGCGGCTTCGCCCTGGTCTATAAGACCCTCAGCGGCTTCGAGGAGATGGGCCGCTGCCGCCGGGGCTACTTCGTGGAGGGCCTCGGCGCCTCCCAGTTCGCCACCGCCGGCACCATCGACCGGATGCGCGGCTACGTCGACCAGCGGGAACGCGCCGAACGCGGCGACAGGTCGGTATCCGCCGCGGTGACTCTCGCCGCCACCGACCCGGCCAACCCCTACGGCGCCGTGCTGCCCTGGCCGGCCCTGCCCGAGGGCACCGGTCACCGGCCCGGCCGGAAGGCCGGCGGCCTGGTGGTACTCGTCGACGGGCACCTGGTGCTCTACGTGGAGCGCGGCGGCAAGTCGATGCTGGTGTTCGATCCGGCCGCCGCCGTTGACGGCGAGACCGGCGAGACCGGTGCGGGTGCCACCGAAGACGCTCCCGCACCCGCCGCCGCCGCGACGCCGCGTTCGGCTCCGGCGACGGCACCTGCCTCCCGCGCGGCACCGGGCACAACGGGCACCCCACGACCGGCGGCATGCGAGACCGTGCTCGCGGCGACCCGGTCGCTGGCCGCGACCGTCACCGCCGGGCGGGTGCCCAAGCTCGCCGTGGAAACCGTGAACGCAGAGTTTGTGCTCGGCACCACCGTGGGCGACGCGTTGCGCGCCGCCGGCTTCACCGAGACGCCGAGGGGGCTGAGGCTCAGTGCCTGAGGGTGACACCGTCTACCGCAGCGCCCGCAGCCTCGATGACGCCCTGCACGGCGCCACCCTCACGCGCTGCGACATCCGGGTACCCGCCTTCGCCACCGTCGACCTGACCGGCCAGACCGTGCACGAGGTCATCAGCCGCGGCAAACACCTGGTGGCGCACGTGGGGGAGACCAGCATCCACTCGCACCTGAAGATGGAGGGCACCTGGCACCTCTACCGGCACGGCACCAAATGGCAGCGGCCCGCATTCCAGGCCCGCATCGTGCTGGAGACCGCGGACTGGGTGGCCGTGGGATTCGAGCTGGGCACCCTCGAGCTGTTTCCCACCCCGGAGGACGAGCAGCACCTCGGCTATCTCGGTCCCGACTTGCTCGGCCCGAACTGGGACGCCGCGGAGGCCGTGCGCCGGCTCCGCGCAGCCGGGGACAGCGCAGCCGGTGACAGCACGGCCGGAGACAGCACTGCCGAAGACAGTGCAGCGGGGGACCGGCCGGTGGCGGTCGCCCTCGGCGACCAGCGCAACCTCGCCGGGCTCGGCAATGTGTACGTCAACGAACTGTGTTTCCTGCGCGGGCTGCTGCCCACCCGGCCGATCGCCGAGGTCACCGATGTCGACGGCCTGGTCGCGCTGGCGCACCGGCTGATCACGGCCAACCGGGACCGTTCGGAGCGCACCACCACCGGCAACCTGCGCCGGGGCGCGCGCACCTTCGTCTACGGGCGCGAACGGCAGCCGTGCCGGCGCTGCGGCACAAGCATCCGCAGTGGCCGGCTGGGCCGCAGCGAACTCGAACAGCGGGTCACCTACTGGTGCCCGCGCTGCCAAACCTGAGCTAACTGTTGCCCGTCCGGACAATTGTGCCCGGCGCACCGGACGCACATGTCCGATTCGGCAACAGTTGCGGGGGAGGGAGCTAGTTGACCGGGCCGGTGAACTTCTCGCCGGGGCCCTGGCCGATCGGGTCCGGGATGCTCGACGCCTCGCGGAACGCCAGCTGCAACGACCGCAGCCCGTCGCGCAGGCTCCGCGCGTGCATGTCCGAGATATCGGGGGCGGATGCCGTGATCAGGCCGGCGAGGGCCGTGATCAACTTGCGCGCCTCATCCAGGTCGATCTGCGTGTCGGGGTCGTCGGCGAGGCCCACCTTGACCGCCGAGGCGCTCATCAGGTGCACCGCCGCGGTCGTGATGATCTCCACCGCCGCCACATCCGCGATGTCTCTCGTGGCCTGGCCGGACTGGTCCTGATCGTAATTGTCGCTCACTGGTTTCCTCTGCTATGCTTACCCGGGCTCCGAGATGAAAGTCTCGGTACGAAAGTGGATAATCTCCCACCCGCGCTTGACCGCTTCATAAAGGTTACCGGGTTGTTTGCACTCCGCCGTCGCTCGCTGGTTTCCAGCTTGCACGGTAGATAGGGTGCCGTACGTGGTTGATGAGTGACGGAACAAGGAAATGTTCCAGATCCCAGGAATTGCGCGCGCGATTGTCTCCTCTTCGTCTCCGGACGACATCCGTTGTCAGGCTGTAGCCACGATGCTTGAGTAGAGGAGAGACGCATCAGCGATCCCCGTACAAATGACCGTATCCGCGTCCCCGAAGTCCGTCTCGTTGGTCCCAACGGCGAACAGGTTGGGGTCGTGGCGATTGATGTCGCCCTGCGCCTGGCACAGGAGGCTGACCTCGATCTGGTCGAAGTAGCCCCCACGTCCAAGCCGCCGGTCGCGAAGATCATGGATTACGGCAAGTTCAAGTACGAAGCTGCGCAGAAGGCGAAAGAAGCCCGGCGCAACCAGGCGAACACGATCCTCAAAGAGGTTCGTTTCCGTCTCAAGATTGATAAGCACGACTACGAGACCAAGCGCAAGCGCGCCGAAGGCTTCCTGAAGGCCGGCGACAAGGTCAAGGCCATGATTCTGTTCCGTGGCCGTGAACAGTCCCGTCCCGATCAGGGTGTACGTCTGCTTCAGAGATTTGCCGAGGATGTCGCGGAATTCGGTTCTGTGGAATCGAGCCCGACCATCGACGGTCGAAACATGGTCATGGTGATTGGCCCGCTGAAGAACAAATCAGAGGCCAAGGCAGAGGCCAATGCACATAGAGCTGCAGATAAAGCAGCCAAACAGGAGGAAAAGAATGCCTAAGCAGAAGACCCACTCTGGGACAAAGAAGCGTTTCAAGGTCACTGGCTCCGGCAAGATCATGAAGCAGCAGGCCGGACTTCGCCACAACCTCGAGGTCAAGAGCACGCAGCGCAAGTCCCGCCTGAACCAGGACCAGGTTCTCGCCAAGGCCGACGTCAAGGCCATCAAGAAGCTTCTCGGCCACTAGGCCCCGTACCCCTAAAGGAATTAGAAAATGGCAAGAGTAAAGAGGGCCGTAAACGCCCACAAGAAGCGTCGCGTAATCCTTGAGCGCGCCCAGGGTTACCGCGGTCAGCGTTCACGCCTGTACCGCAAGGCCAAGGAGCAGGTCACTCACTCCCTCGTCTACAGCTACCGTGACCGTCGTGCACGCAAGGGTGACTTCCGTCGCCTGTGGATCCAGCGCATCAACGCTGCGTCCCGTGCGAACGGCCTGACCTACAACCGCCTCATCCAGGGCCTCGCCCTGGCCGGCATCCAGGTTGACCGTCGCATCCTCGCCGACCTCGCCGTCACCGAGCCCGCCACCTTCGCGGCCATCGTTGAGAGCGCCAAGGCAGCACTGCCCGCTGACACCTCCGCAGCCAAGGTTGCCAAGTAGTCACACCTGCTTGTTTCACGGGAGCGACCATCACTGATGGTCGCTCCCGTTTTGCGTACCCGGCGGCGCATTAGATGGCCGGGGTGCCCGGCACCTAAACTGAGTGCATGCTAGATAACCCCCGATCTCCTCGCGTGCGTGCCGTCGCGAAACTTGCGAACCGAGCCGCCCGCTCCGAGACGGGACTGTTCCTCCTCGAGGGTCCGCAGGCCGTCTCCGAAGCCCTCACCTTCCGCCCCGAACTCGTCGTGGAGTTGTACGCCACTCCCACGGCCCTCGAGCGCTACACCGAGATCGGCGATGCCGCGGTCGCCGCCGGCGTGGACGTGGAATTCGTCACCGAACAGGTGCTCGAGACGATGGCCGACACCGTCACCCCGCAGGGCTTCATCGCGGTGTGCCACCAGTTCCCCACCTCGATCAAGAAGATCTTCGCCAACGAGCCCAAGCTCATCGCCATCCTCGAAGAGGTGCGCGATCCCGGCAACGCCGGCACCATCATCCGGGCAGCGGATGCGGCGGGCGCCGACGCCGTGATCTTCACCGGCCGCAGCGTGGACCTGTACAACCCCAAGGTGGTGCGCTCCTCCACCGGTTCGATCTTCCACCTGCCCGTCGCCGTTGGCGTCACTCTCACCGATGTGCGTGAGCGGGCGAAGTTCGCCGGCATGCAGATCCTCGCCGCCGACATCAAGGGCGACGACCTGCTCGCGGCCCGCAATAGCGGCCTACTTGCCGGGCCCACCGCGTGGTTGTTCGGCAATGAGGCCCGCGGTCTCACCGAGGAAGACCTGGCCATGGCGGACCGTTCGATCAGCGTTCCCATCTACGGTCACGCGGAATCGATGAACCTGGCGACGGCCGCTTCGGTGTGTCTCTACGAAAGCGCGTTCTCGCACCGCCCTTAGCATCTTTCCCGGTCGGGCGTCTATTACGTTTGGGTTACCGACCGGGTTAAAGCTGCGGTAAAGGTGGTCGGTCTGGCAGCACGGGCCTAAGTTGGAGGGTATGGAGCCAACAGACGCATCACCGGCGACGTCCAACATCACCGTGCGCCGGGGCGAACCCCTGGTCGTCATGACGGACGTCAACAAGCACTACGGGGAACTGCACGTTCTGAAGAACATCAATGCCACCGTCACCCGAGGCGAGGTCGTGGTGGTCATCGGTCCCAGCGGCTCGGGCAAGTCCACCCTGTGCCGGGCCATCAACCGGCTCGAGACCATTGACTCCGGCTCGATCACCATCGACGGCATGGAACTGCCCGCCGAGGGCAAGGCCCTCGCCCATCTCCGGGCCGACGTGGGCATGGTATTCCAGGCGTTCAACCTCTTCGCGCACAAGACCGTGCTCGAGAACGTGACGCTCGGCCCCATCAAGGTGCGCGGCATGAGCAAGGCGGACGCCGAGAAGAAGGCCATGGCGTTGCTCGAACGCGTCGGGGTTGCCAACCAGGCCAAGAAGATGCCATCCCAGCTTTCCGGTGGCCAGCAGCAGCGTGTGGCCATCGCCCGGGCCCTGGCCATGGACCCCAAGGTGATCCTGCTCGACGAGCCCACCAGCGCGCTCGACCCCGAGATGATCAATGAGGTGCTCGAAGTGATGGTCAACCTCGCCAACGAGGGCATGACCATGATCGTCGTCACGCACGAGATGGGCTTCGCCCGGAAGGCCGCCGATCGGGTCATCTTCATGGCCGAGGGTGACATCGTCGAGGAAACCACCCCGGAGAAATTCTTCACCAACCCCCAGAGCACGAGAGCGAAGGACTTCCTCTCCAAAATACTTGCCCACTAATCTGTCGGCGAGACACACAGCACACAGGAGGAAACCATGAGACGCAACAAGGGTCTAATGATCTCAGCCATCGCTCTGGCCGGAGCGTTCGCGCTGAGCGGCTGCACCGATTCGGGCGCAAGCACGCCGTCCGCGGCACCCGTGGAAGAGGTGACCTTCGATGAGGGCACCACCATGGCGGCGCTGAACGAGGCCGGCGAGATCACCATCGGTACCAAGTTCGACCAGCCGCTCTTCGGCCTCAAGGGCCCGGATGGGGACCCGGTCGGCTTCGACGTCGAAATCGGCAAGCTCATCGCATCGAAGCTCGGCATTGAGGCGTCGGGCATCACCTGGACCGAGACCGTGTCCGCTAACCGCGAGCCGTTCATCCAGAACGGTGACGTCGACCTGGTCGTCGCCACCTACACGATCAACGACGCGCGCAAGGAAGTTGTCTCCTTCGCCGGCCCGTACTACGAGGCTGGACAGGATCTCCTCGTTCTCGCGGGTAACGAAGCTGACATCGCCGGACCGGAGGACCTCGCTGACAAGAAGGTTTGCACCGTGAGCGGTTCGACGTCGGAGAAGAACATCGCCGCGTACACGACCAACGTCATCGCGACCGACACCTACTCCAACTGCCTCGGCCCGCTGCGCAGCGGCGAGGTCGACGCAGTCACCACCGACAACGTGATCCTGGCCGGCCTCGCCGACCAGAACGCCGGTGAGTTCGAGGTTGTCGGCAACCCGTTCACCGCGGAGCCCTACGGCATCGGCCTGGCCAAGGACGACACCGAGTTCCGCAACTTCATCAACGACGTTCTTGAAGAAGCCTACGAGGACGGCACCTGGGCCGAGGCCTGGGAGGCCACCGCGGGCTCCGTGCTCGAAACGCCTGAGCCGCCGGCGGTCGACCGCTACTAGCACCACCGCACCGACCGATCGGGGTGGCCGCACCGGCCACCCCGATCGGCAGTTTTTCCGCTTTTGAAACACCCAGACCCAACTGAAGACCAACACAGAAGAGGAGGTGAGTCATGGACGCAGTCATCGAAAACCTGCCGCTCTTTCTGGAAGGCTTCCGGAACACGCTCGGGTTGCTGATTCTCTCCGGCATCGGCGCGCTCGTGCTCGGAACCATCGTCGCCGCCCTGCGAATCTCGCCCATCGCATCGTTCCGCGGATTTGCAACCGTCTACACCGAAATCGTGCGGAATACCCCGCTCACCCTCGTGCTGTTCTTCTGCGCCTTCATGCTGCCGTACCTGCAATTCTCGCCGGGCTACTTCCCCCTCGCCGTGATCGGGCTGACGGTCTATACCTCGCCGTTCATCGCCGAGGCGCTGCGCTCCGGCATTAACGGGGTCCCGGTCGGCCAGGCCGAGGCGGCACGCAGCGTCGGCCTCACCTTCGGACAGTCGTTGTCGTACGTGATCATGCCCCAGGCCATCCGCATGGTGATCCCGCCTCTGATCAACGTTCTCATCGCACTCACGAAGAACACCTCCGTCGCCGGCGCCTTCTTCGTCTTCGAGCTCTTCGGGGCAGCCCGCCGGGTCGTGAACGACCGCGGCGACGCCGTCATCGCGATCCTGCTCGCCGTGGCGTTCTTCTACCTGATCATCACGATCACGCTCGGGCAGATCGCCGCCCGGGTGGAAAAGAAAGTTGCGGTGCTGCGATGACCTCGGTCCTGTACGACGCTCCGGGGCCCAGGGCCCGCGCCCGTTCCAGAGTCATTTCCGTTGTCGGTATCGTGATCATCCTCGCGGGCCTGGCCCTGCTGGTGCTCGCCCTCGGCGCCCCCAAGCCCAACGCCAACGGCGCCGTGCAGCCCGGTCTCTGGGACCCGACCCGATGGGACGTCTTCACCGACGTCCAGGTGTGGCGATCGATCGGCGAGGGCGTGCTCGCCACGTTACGGATGGCCGGCGTCGCCGCCGTGATCGCACTGGTGCTTGGCGTCGTGTTCTCCTTCGCCCGCGCGGCCGACCACAAGGCCATCGCGATCCCGGCTGCGATCATCCTCGAGTTCGTCCGCGGGATGCCCGTCCTGCTGATGATGCTCTTCATCCTGCTGGTCTTTTCCAGCGGTCAATACTGGGCCGGTGTCGCAGCCCTCGGCCTGTACAACGGCGCAATCATCGGTGAGGCGCTCCGAGCGGGCATCCAGTCGCTGCCGCGCGGTCAACGCGAAGCCGGCCTCGCCATCGGCCTGACCCCGTTGTCGACCCGGTTCCGCATCGAGTTCCCGCAGGCGTTCCGTCAGATGCTGCCGATCATCATCGCGCAGCTCGTGGTGCTGCTCAAGGACACCTCGCTGGCCTTCGTCGTCGGCTACAGCGAACTGTTGCGCGTCGGCGCGCGCAACCTGCCGGACTACTTCGGTAACCGGTACTTCTTCTCCTTCTTCCTCGTAGTCCTCGTGATCTACCTGGCCATGAACCTGTCCCTGTCGTGGTTCGCGCGGTTCATCGCCCGGCGTTCAGGCCCCAAGTCAGGCAAACTGATCGGCCCCATGGCGCCGGAGCCGATTCCCGATAGCTCACTGAGTGCGGGTGCCGGTGTAGGTGCCGGTGCCGACGGCGGAGACTCCGGCCGCTGACCCGACCACGTTGTGCCCGGCCGCAGCCCACCCGCGGCCGGGCACTAAACTTGGGTCTCGTGTCTGCCCCCACTGAAATTTCCGAACCCGTTGTCACCGCGGCCGTCGACGCCGCCCTCGCGGCCATCGACGCCGCGACCGACTCCGTCGCCCTCAAGGCCGTGCGCTCGGCGCACGTCGGCGAGGCCTCGCCGCTGGCCGCGCTGAACGCCCTCATGCGCAGCGTGCCCGGCGACCAGAAGGCCGCCGCCGGGAAGCTCGTCGGCCAGGCCCGCGCCCGGGTGAACCAAGCGCTGGGCGCCCGCGAAGCCGCCATCGTCGAAGCCGAGGCCACCGCCCAGCTCGCCGCTGAAGCCGTGGACGTCACCGCCGCCGCCTCCACTTGGCGGGCCGGCGCGCGCCATCCGCTCACCCTGCTGCAGGAACGCGTCTCTGACGTGTTCGTGGGCATGGGCTGGGAGGTCGCCGAAGGACCAGAGCTCGAGAGCGAGTGGTTCAACTTCGACGCGCTCAACTTCGACGAGGACCACCCGGCCCGCGCCATGCAGGACACCTTCTTCATCGACCCGCCCGAGGCGCACCTGGTGCTGCGCACCCACACCTCGCCCGTGCAGCTGCGCGCGCTGCTCGGCACCGAGCCGCCCGTGTACCGCATCGCGCCCGGCCGGGTCTACCGCACCGACGAGCTCGACGCGACCCACACTCCGGTGTTCCACCAGATCGAGGGCATCGCCGTGGACAAGGGCCTCACCATGGCGCACCTGCGCGGCACCCTCGACCACTTCGTCAAGGCCCTGTTCGGCGACGAAGCCAAGGTGCGCCTGCGCCCCAACTACTTCCCGTTCACCGAGCCGAGCGCCGAGCTCGACCTCTGGCACCCCACCTTCAAGGACGGTGCCCGCTGGATCGAGTGGGGCGGCTGCGGCATGGTCAACGCCAATGTGCTGCGCTCCGCGGGCCTGGACCCCGAGGTCTACTCCGGATTCGCGTTCGGCGTCGGCGTCGAACGAGCACTGATGTTCCGCAACGATGTGAAGGATATGCACGACATGGTCGAAGGCGACGTTCGGTTCAGCCAGCAGTATGGGATGGCCGTCTGATGCGCGTTCCCCTGAGCTGGCTCGGCGAATTCGTCGACCTCGAACCCGGCACCACCCCCGAAGCCGTGCACGCCGCCCTGGTGAGCGTGGGCCTGGAAGAAGAAGACATCCACCGCTTCGAACTGACCGGACCCATCGTGGTCGGCCAGGTTCTCGAGTTCGTCGGTGAGGTGCAGACCAACGGCAAGACCATCAACTGGTGCCAGGTGCGCGTCGCCGCGGACGGCGAACTCGCCGCCGACGGCGGCCCCGCCATTCACGGCATCGTCTGTGGCGCGCACAACTTCGTCGTCGGCGACAAGGTCGTCGTGACCCTGCCCGGCGCCGTGCTGCCCGGCCCGTTCCCGATCGCGCCGCGCAAGACCTACGGCCACGTCTCCGACGGCATGATCGCGTCGGCCCGTGAGCTCGGCCTGGGCGACGAGCACGCCGGCATCCTGGTGCTCGGCGACCTCGGGCTCGACCCCGAGGTAGGCACGGATGCGATCAGCCTGCTGGGCCTGGACGACTCCGCCGTGGAGATCAACGTCACCCCCGACCGCGGCTACGCCTTCTCGATCCGCGGAGTGGCTCGCGAGTACTCGCACGCCACCGGAGCGACCTTCCGCGACCCGGCCCTGGCCGTCACCGCGACAGCGTCCACCGAGGTCTTCCCGGTCTCGATCGAGGACACCGCCCCGATCCGCGACCGCATCGGCGCGAGCGTCTTCGTCACCCGCGTCGTGCGCGGCGTCGACCCCACCCGGCCGTCGCCGGCCTGGCTAATCGCCCGGCTCAAGCTGGCCGGCATCCGCTCGATCTCGCTGATCGTGGACATCACCAACTACGTGATGATCGAACTCGGCCAGCCGATCCACGGCTACGACCTCGACAAGCTCACCGGCGGGCTCGTCGTGCGTCGCGCGCAGCCCGGCGAGAAGCTCGTCACCCTCGACGACGTCACCCGCACCCTCAACCCCGAAGACCTGCTGATCACCGACGGTTCCGGCCCCATCGGCCTGGCCGGCGTGATGGGCGGAGCGACCACCGAGATCGGCGACGGCACCACCAATGTGCTCATCGAGGCCGCGAACTTCGACCCGGTGTCGATCGCGCGCACCGCCCGCCGGCACAAGTTGCCCAGCGAAGCGTCCCGCCGGGTCGAACGTGGGGTCGACCCCGAGGTCGCCGCAGTGGCCGCCGCCCGCGTGGTGCAGCTGCTCGAGGAGCTCGCCGGGGGAGTGGCCGACGGACTCGGCTCGCTGCACGACGCCACCCCGGAGCGTGCCCCGATCGACCTGCCCACCGGCTTCGTCTCCGGCCTGATCGGCTTGGAGTACACCCGCGAGGAGGTGCGCACCTCGCTGGCCGAGATCGGCGCCTCGATGACCGAGACCGCGACCGGTCTGGCCGTGACCGCGCCGAGTTGGCGTCCGGACCTCACCGACAAGTGGACCCTCGCCGAGGAGGTCGCCCGCATCGTCGGATACGACCGCATCCCGTCTGTGCTGCCCATCGCCCCGCCCGGCCGCGGCCTCACCCGCACCCAGCAGCTCAAGCGCTCGGTCGCCACGGTGCTCGCCGCCACCGGCCACACCGAGGTGCTGGCCTACCCGTTCGTCGCCGAGAAGGCGAACAACCTGTTCGGCGACCCCGCCAGCAGCACGGTTCCGCAGATCAAGGTCGCCAACCCGCTCGACGGCGAGGCCCCGTTCATGCGCACCTCGATGCTGCCCGGCCTGCTGCAGATCGCACACCGCAACCTGTCCCGCGGCTCGACCGACCTGGCGATCTTCGAGCTCGGCTCGGTCTTCCGCCCGGTCGAGGGCGTCAGCTACGGCAGCGCCGTCGTGCCGCCGGCCGCGGTGCGTCCCAGCGCCGAACTCGAGGCGAAACTGAACGCCGGCATCCCGCCGCAGCCGTTCACCGCCGGCATCGTGCTGCTCGGCAACACCGTGCGCCACCAGCCCGGCCAGGCACCCATCGCGGCATCCTGGCAGGACGCCCTCACCGCCGTCGCGCAGATCGGCCTCGCCGTCGGCCTGCCGATCCTCGTGCGCCAGGGCGCCCACAAGGCGATGCACCCCGGCCGCACCGCCGAGCTGTTCGTGGGCACGGATGCCGGCGAGCTGTCGGTGGGCTTCGCAGGCGAACTGCTGCCCGCCGTGGCCCGCGGCGCCGACCTGCCCGCCGTGGTCGCGGTCGTCGAGCTGAACCTGTCCGCGGTCTTCGCCCAGGTCACCGGGGAGCTGCAGGCCACCGTGATCGGCACCAAGCCCGCCGCCACCCAGGACCTCTCGCTCGTGGTGGGTGTGCAGGTTCCGGCCAGCGACGTGCTCACGGCCGTGCGCGAGGGCAGCGGCACGTTGCTGGAAAGCATCGAGCTGGTCGACGACTACCGCGGAACGGGCATCGAGGCCGGGCAGAAGTCGCTCACGTTCGCGCTGCGGTTCCGGGCGCCGGACCGCACCCTCACCGCCGCAGAGGCCAGCGACGCGAAGCTGGCCGGCGTGCAGCTCGCCGCCGCCCGCTACGGAGCGCACCTACGCGAGTAGATTCGACGCGGCCCTGCCCCGGCCTCCTGTCGCCCAACCGGGTTGACCTGGCCGGGCAGGGTCGCGGCACGTGTTGACCATCGTGGCAAGTCTTGGGCGCGGCGGCACGTGTTGTTGCGGGTGCCGTGGGGCCTGGCGCGTGCCGCCGGAGCTTACGCGTGCCGCGGGAGGTTAGCGCGCCGCGGGAGGTTAGCGCGCCGCGGGAGCTTGCGCGGTCGGTCAGGGTCGCGGCACGTGTTGAGAGTCGTGGCATGTCTTGGGCGCGGCGGCACGTGTTGTTGCGGGTGCCGCGGGGACTGGCGCGTGCCGCCGGAGCTTACGCGTGCCGCGGGAGGTTAGCGCGCCGCGGGAGGTTAGCGCGGTCGGTCAGGGTCGCGGCACGTGTTGAGAGTCGTGGCATGTCTTGGGCGCGGCGGCACGTGTTGTTGCGGGTGCCGCGGGGCCTGGCGCGTGCCGCCGGCACCGACGCGTGCCGTGGGGGCTACCGCGTGCCGTGGGGGCTACCGCGTGCCTTGGGGGCGACCGCGTGCCGCGGGGACTTGCGCGTGCCGCGACGGCTTCATCGGGCAATGCGCGATTGTCGGGCTGTGCTGGCGTCCGGGTAGGTTTGGTCCATGGTCTTTTCGGTAGCGGTTGCGGGCGCCAGCGGGTATGCGGGCGGTGAGCTGCTGCGTTTGCTGGCCGCTCACCCCGATTTCGAGGTGCGCACGGTCACCGCGCACAGCAACTCCGGCCAGCGCCTGGTCGACGTGCAACCGCACCTGCGCTCACTGTCCCACCTCGTGCTGGCCGACACGGATGCGACCACCCTGGCCGGCCACGACGTCGTCTTCCTCGCCCTCCCGCACGGCGCATCCGGGGCACTGACCGCCCAACTGAGTGCCGACACCCTCGTGGTGGACTGCGGCGCGGACCACCGCCTCGAGAGTGAGGCCGACTGGTCCGCGTTCTACGGCGGCGACTACTTCGGCGCCTGGGCATACGGTGTGCCCGAACTGCCCGTCGCCGGCGGCCGGCAACGTGACCGGCTGATCGGCGCCCGCCGCATCGCCGCGCCCGGCTGCAACGCCAGCACGGTCGCGCTCGCCCTGGCCCCCGGCATCCTCGCGGGCGTGATCGAACCGGCCGACATCGTCGCCGTGCTCGCCGTCGGCCCCTCCGGCGCCGGCAAGAGCCTCAAGGTGCCCAACCTCGCCGCCGAGATCCTCGGCTCCGCCAACCCCTATGCCGTCGGCGGCAGCCACCGGCACATCCCCGAGATCCAGCAGAGCCTGCGTTGGGCCGGCGCGACCGGGCCCACCGTGTCGTTCACCCCGGTGATCGTGCCGATGTCGCGCGGCATCCTCGCCACCTCGACGGCCCGACTGGTACCCGGCACCAGCGCCGCCGCCGTGCGCCACGCCTGGGAATCCCTCTACGCCGACGAACCGTTCGTGCACGTCCTGCCGACCGGCCAGTTCCCGCGTACCGCCGACGTTCTCGGCGCCAACACCGCGCTCATCGGCCTCGCGATCGACGAAGCCGCCGGCCGGGTGGTCACGGTCACCGCCGTCGACAACCTCGTCAAGGGCACCGCCGGCGCCGCCATCCAGTCCGCCAACATTGCCCTGGGGCTGCCCGAAACCCGGGGTCTCAGCACGAATGGAGTTGCCCCGTGAGCGTCACCGCCCCCGCCGGATTCGCCGCCGCCGGCGTCACTGCCGGCCTCAAGAAGTCCGGTGGCCTCGACCTGGCCATCGTCGCCAACCTCGGCCCGCTCGCCAACGCCGCGACGGTGTTCACCAGCAACCGGTGCAAGGCCAACCCGATCATCTGGAGCCAGCAGGTGATGAGCGACAGCCGCGTCAGCGCCATCGTCTTGAACTCCGGCGGCGCCAACTGCTACACCGGCAGCATCGGCTTCCAGACCACCCACGCCACGGCCGAGGCCGTCGCCGAACAGCTCCAGGTCTCCTCCGGCGACGTACTGGTCTGTTCCACCGGCCTGATCGGGGAGCAGCTCGACCTCGGCAAGATCACCGCGGGCGTCTTCGACGCCGGCGTGGCACTCAAGGACGCCGCCGCATCCTCTGCCGCCGCCGGCCTCGCCGCCGCGCAGGCGATCATGACCACCGACACCCGGCCCAAGCAGGCCACCCAGGTGTCCCCGGCCGGCTGGACCATCGGCGGGATGGCCAAGGGCGCCGGGATGCTCGCCCCCGGCCTGGCCACCATGCTCGTGGTGATCACCACCGACGCCGTCCTGTCGTCCGCACAGCTGGATGCCGCGTTGCGGGAAGCCACCAGAGTCACCTTCGACAGGCTCGACTCCGACGGCTGCATGTCCACCAACGACACCGTCAGCCTGCTGGCCTCCGGCGCCAGCGGCGTCGACGCGGACCCCGAAGAATTCACCACCGCGCTCACCAACCTGTGCCGCGACCTGACCCTGCAGCTTCAGGGCGACGCCGAGGGCGCCTCGCACGATGTGGCCATCTCGGTGCGTAACGCCGCGTCCGAAACCGAGGCCGTCACGGTGGCCCGCGCCGTGTCGCGCAGCAATCTGTTCAAGGCCGCGATCTACGGCAACGACCCCAACTGGGGCCGGGTGCTCGCCGCGGTGGGCACCATCCCCGAGGCCGACGCGGCATTCGACCCGTATGGCATCGATGTGGCCATCAACGGCATCCAGGTCTGCACGGCGGGCGAGCCGGACCAGCCGCGCGAGCTGGTCGACCTCACTCCGCGCGCCGTTTCGGTGGTCATCGACCTGCACGCCGGCACCGCGGGCGCCACGATCTGGACCAACGACCTCACCCACGACTACGTCGAAGAGAACAGCGCGTACTCCAGCTGATGAGCACCGAGCCGATGAGCACCGCCACTCCCGCCGCACCGCCGCAGGTTCCCACCCTCGACGACGTCGACAACACCCCCGCGGAGGCGAAGGTCAAGGCCGCCACGCTGATCGAGGCTCTGCCCTGGCTGAAGAAGTTCCACGACCAGATCATCGTCGTCAAGTTCGGCGGCAACGCCATGGTCAGCGAGGAATTGCAGCGCGCGTTTGCCGAGGACATGGTGTACCTGCGCTACGCGGGCATCCGCCCCGTCGTGGTGCACGGCGGCGGCCCGCAGATCTCCGCGATGCTCGCCCGCCTCGGTATCGAGAGTGAATTCCGCGGTGGCTACAGGGTCACCACCCCCGAGGCCATGGACGTGGTGCGGATGGTGCTCACCGGACAGATCAACCGCGACCTGGTCAGCCACATCAACGCGCACGGCCCCCTCGCCGCCGGCCTCAGCGGCGAAGACGCCGGCCTGTTCCGCGGACGCCGCCGCGGTGTCGTCATCGACGGCGAAGAGGTGGACCTCGGCCTGGTCGGTGACGTGATCGGCGTCGATCCGGAGGCCGTGCACGCGCAGCTGAGCGCCGGCCGGATCCCGGTGGTCTCGTCGATCGCGCCGGACGTTGAGGTGCCGGGCCAGTCGCTCAACGTCAACGCGGATGCCGCCGCCGCTGCCCTCGCCGTGTCTTTGAACGCCGCCAAGCTCGTGATCCTCACCGACGTTGCCGGCCTGTACAGCGACTGGCCCAACCGCGACTCTCTCGTATCGGTCATCGACGTCGATGCGCTCCGCACCCTGCTTCCCGATCTCGAATCGGGAATGATCCCCAAGATGACAGCCTGCCTGGACGCCGTAGAGGGCGGCGTCGCCAAAGCGGCGATCATCGATGGTCGAGTGCCGCACTCGATCCTGGTCGAAATCTTCACCGGAAGCGGTATCGGTACTGAGGTGGTTCCCGCATGACCCTGCACGAACGCTACGCAGACGCAATGATGAAAACCCTGTCGCCCCCGCTGGCCGTGCTGGTGCGCGGTGAGGGCTGCTACGTCTGGGACGAGAACGGCACCAAATACCTCGACTTCCTGGCCGGCATCGCCGTCAACTCCCTCGGCCACGCCCACCCCGACATGGTCGCCGCCGCCCAGCAGCAGATCGGCACCCTCGCGCACATCTCCAACTACTTCGCCTCGCCGTCGCAGATCGAGCTGGCCGAGCGGCTCAAACGCCTCACCGGAGCGGGCGACGCCGGCCGGGTCTATTTCTGCAATTCCGGAGCCGAGGCCAACGAGGCCGCGTTCAAGCTCGCCCGGCTGAACACCGCCGGCGGTCGCCGCAGCCGGATCCTCGCGCTGAACGACTCGTTCCACGGCCGCACCATGGGCGCGCTCGCCCTCACCGGCAAGCCGCTGATGCGCGCCCCGTTCGAACCCGTTCCCGGTGGCGTGCAGCACATCGAGACCAGCATCGCCGCCCTCGAGCGTGAACTGGACGACACCGTCGCCGCACTGTTCCTCGAACCCGTCAAGGGTGAGGCCGGCGTCATCGACCTGCCGGAGGGCTACCTGCACCGTGCCCGCGAGCTCTGCACCCAGCACGGCGTGCTGCTCATCATCGACGAGGTGCAGACCGGCGCCGGCCGCACGGGCAAGTGGTTCGCCTACGAACACTCCAACGTGCTGCCGGATGCCGTCACGGTCGCCAAGGGCATCGGTGGGGGAGTGCCGATCGGAGCGCTCGTCACCTTCGGCGACACCAGCGACCTGTTCCTCCGCGGCCAGCACGGCTCTACCTTCGGCGGCAACCCGTTCGTCACGGCCACCTCCAATGCGGTGCTGGGCGTCATCGAACGCGACGACCTCGTCGGCAACGCCGCCCGTCGCGGCGAGGAGATCCGTGAGCTCCTCATCGGCATGGATTCGCCCCTGATCAGTGAAGTGCGTGGCCGCGGGCTGCTGCTGGGCATCGGCCTGAGCGAACCGGTGGCCCTCAAGCTGGCCGCCGCCGCGCTGGTTGAAGGCCTGATCGTGAACGCCGCGAACGAATTCAGCATCCGGATCGCACCGCCACTGATCGTCGGTGATGCCGAGCTGGCCGACTTCGACGAGCGTTTTCAGGCGGCCCTGGCCCGTGTGACCAGTTCGGGTCTCGTGCCCGCCACTAGGTAACCCGCCACGAGATAAGGTGGAGGAATCCCGCATTACACCTCAGAATTCAGCGAAAGTGACCCCGTGACCCGCCATTTCTTGCGCGACGACGACATTTCTCCGGCCGAACAGGCCGAGATCCTCGATCTGGCCCTGGAACTGAAGCGAGACCGATTCTCGGTCCAGCCGCTGGCCGGACCGAAAACTGTCGCCGTGATCTTCGACAAGTCCTCCACCCGCACCCGGGTCTCGTTCGCCGTCGGCATCGCCGACCTCGGCGGCAGCCCGTTGATCATCAGCACCGCGAGCAGCCAGCTCGGCGGCAAGGAAACCGCCGCTGACACCGCCCGGGTGCTCGAGCGTCAGGTCGCCGCGATCGTGTGGCGCACCTACGGCCAGGCCGGCCTTGAAGAGATGGCCCTGAACACCACGGTGCCCGTGGTCAATGCGCTCTCCGACGACTTCCACCCCTGCCAGTTGCTCGCGGACCTGCTCACCATCCGGGAGCACCGCGGCGACCTCGCCGGTCAGACCCTGACCTTCCTCGGCGACGGCGCTTGCAACATGGCGCAGTCCTACCTGCTCGCCGGGGCGACCGCCGGCATGCACGTGCGCATCGCCTCGCCGGCCGGGTACACCCCCCACCCGCAGGTCGTCGCCGACGCGGAGGCCATCGCCGCCCAGACCGGCGGTTCCGTGGCCCTGTTCACCGACCCGGCCGCGGCCGTTGCCGGCGTTGATGTCGTCATCACCGACACCTGGGTGTCGATGGGCAAGGAAGAGGAAAAGGCCATCCGGCTCGGCTCCCTCGGCAGCTACCGCGTCGACGCCGACCTGATGGCCCTGGCCAAACCCGACGCGCACTTCATGCACTGCCTGCCGGCCGACCGTGGTTACGAAGTCACGGCCGACGTCATCGACGGTCCTCAGAGCATCATCTGGGACGAGGCGGAAAACCGCCTGCACGCCCAGAAGGCGCTGCTCGTCTGGCTGCTCGCGCACAACGCGCGCTAACCGCCTGCTCGCACGCACCACCAATAAACTTGAATCACGCAAAACTTATGAAGGAGAACCATGGCTGAGCGGGTTGTACTGGCATATTCCGGGGGCCTTGACACCTCGGTGGGCATCGGCTGGCTGAAGGACGCCACCGGCAAAGAGGTCGTCGCACTGGCTGTCGACGTCGGACAAGAGGGCGAGGACATGGATGTCATCCGACAGCGCGCCCTCGACTGCGGCGCCGTGGAGTCGATCGTCGTCGATGCCAAGGACGAATTCGCTAACGACTACATCGTCCCGGCGCTTAAGGCCAATGCGCTGTACCAGAAGCGGTACCCGCTGGTCTCCGCGATCAGCCGCCCGCTGATCGCCAAGCACCTCGCCGCCACCGCCCGCGCCCTCGGCGCCGACAGTGTCGCGCACGGCTGCACCGGCAAGGGCAACGACCAGGTGCGCTTCGAAGCCGCCGTCACCGCCCTGGCCCCCGAGCTCACCTCGCTCGCTCCGGTGCGCGACTTCGCGCTGACCCGCGACAAAGCCATCGAGTACGCCGCGCTGCACAACCTGCCGATCGCGCAGTCGAAGAAGAGCCCGTACTCCATCGACCAGAACGTCTGGGGTCGCGCCGTCGAGACCGGCTTCCTGGAGGACCCGTGGAACGCGCCGATCGAGGACCTCTACACCTACACGCAGGACCCGTCCATCCCGCGCGAGGCCACCGAGGTCATCATCACCTTCGACCAGGGTGTTCCCGTTGCCGTTGACGGCAAGCCGGTCACCCCGCTCGAGGCCGTGGTGCTGCTGAACAAGCTCGCCGGGGACCAGGGTGTCGGCCGCATCGACATCGTCGAAGACCGTCTCGTGGGCATCAAGAGCCGCGAGGTCTACGAGTCCCCGGCCGGAATCGCCCTGATCACGGCGCACGAAGAGCTCGAGAACGTCACCGTCGAGCGCGACGTCGCCCGCTACAAGCGCGGCGTCGAAGCCAAGTGGAGCGAGCTCGTCTACGACGGCCTCTGGTTCTCCGGCCTGAAGAAGTCGCTGGACGCCTTCATCGACGACACCCAGAAGTACGTCTCCGGCGACATCCGGATGACGCTGCACGCCGGCACCGCCGTCGTCACCGGGCGTCAGAGCAAGCAGAGCCTGTACGATTTCGACCTGGCCACCTACGACACCGGCGACTCGTTCGACCAGTCGATGGCCAAGGGCTTCATCGAGCTGTGGAGCCTGCCGAGCAAGATCGCGGCCCGCCGCGACCAGGCCGCGAAGTAGGTCCCGGCATGACCGGCGACACGAGCATCAACCGTGCGGGTGAGGCGGGCGCCCTCTGGGGCGGCCGCTTCGCCGGCGGACCGTCGCCGGAGTTGGCGCGCCTCAGCAAATCCACCCATTTCGACTGGCAGCTGGCCGGGTACGACATCCGCGGGTCGCGCGCCCACGCGCGTGCCCTGGCCGCTGCCGGCTACCTCACCGAGGACGAACTGGCCGGCATGCTCGCCGGCCTGGACACCCTCGATGAGGCCGTCAACGATGGCCGGTTCCAGCCGGCCGCGACCGACGAAGACGTGCACTCGGCGCTGGAGCGCGGGCTGATCGACATCGTCGGCACCGAACTCGGCGGCAAGCTGCGCGCCGGCCGCAGCCGCAACGACCAGGTCGCCACCCTGGTGCGGATGCTGCTGCGCGACCACGCCGCCGTCATCGCCCGGCTCGTCGTTGACCTCATCGACGCCCTCGCCGCGCAGGCCGAGGCGAACGAGACCGCCATCATGCCCGGCCGCACGCACCTGCAGCACGCGCAACCGGTGCTGCTGGCCCACCACCTCTTCGCGCACTGCTGGCCGCTGGTGCGCGACCTCGAACGGTTCACCGACTGGAACAAGCGGGCGAATTTCTCCCCGTACGGCTCCGGCGCGCTGGCCGGCAACACCCTCGGCCTCGACGCGACCCTCATCGCCACCGAACTCGGGTTCGGCGCCGTCGTGGAGAACTCCATCGACGGCACCGCCAGCCGCGACCTGGTGGCCGAATTCGCCTACATCACGGCGCAGATCGGCATCGACCTGTCCCGCCTGGCCGAGGAGATCATCCTCTGGAACACCCGCGAGTTCGGTTTCGTCACGCTGCACGACTCGTACTCCACGGGGTCGTCGATCATGCCGCAGAAGAAGAACCCCGACATCGCCGAGCTCGCGCGCGGCAAGTCCGGTCGGCTGATCGGCAACCTCACCGGGCTGCTCACCACTCTCAAGGGCCTGCCGCTGGCGTACAACCGCGACCTGCAGGAGGACAAGGAGCCGGTTTTCGATTCCATCGAAACCCTCGAGGTGCTGCTGCCCGCGTTCACGGGCATGATCGCCACGATTACCTTCCACACCGAGCGCATGGCCGAGTTGGCGCCGCAGGGCTTCTCGCTGGCCACGGATGTTGCGGAGTGGCTGGTGAAACGGCACGTCAGCTTCCGGGACGCGCACGAGATCACCGGCACCCTGGTGAAGGTCGCCGAGGCCCAGGGCCTCGACCTGCATGAGATCGACGACGCCGGACTCGCGGAGATCTCGCCGCACCTCGTTCCCGAGGTGCGCGAGGTGCTCACCATCCAGGGCTCGGTCAACCGCCGTGACGGCCAGGCCGGCACCGCGCCCGTGCGGGTCGCCGAGCAGCGCGCCGCCCTGGTGGCCCGGGTGCATTCCCTGGCCACGGCGTTGGCTCGCTGAGCGTACCGCTGAGCACCGGCACGCCCCGACGAAAACGCTGCGGATGACCGTCGACCCTGACCTGTTCGCCCGGGGCGCGGTCGACGTGGCTCCGCTGCTGCTGGGCGGCCTGCTCCGGCACGGCGACACCGTGCTGCGCATCACCGAGGTGGAGGCGTACCTGGCCGGAACGGACCCCGGCTCGCACGCCTTCCGTCGGCGCACCGATCGAAACACCACCATGTTCGGGCCGCCGGGTCACCTGTACGCGTACTTCAGCTACGGCATGCACGTGTGCGCCAACATCGTCTGCTCTCCCGAGGGCGAGGCGTCGGCGGTGCTGCTGCGGGCCGGCGAGATCGTGGCGGGCCACGAGGCGGCTCGCGCCCGTCGCGGTCCGACGGTGGCTGTGCGGGACCTGGCGCGCGGTCCGGCCCGCCTCACCCAGGCGTTGGGAATCGGGCTGCACCAGGACGGTGCCGACCTCGGCGCCGAACCGTTCGAGCTGAGCCTGGCCGAGGAGGCTCCGGCGGTGCAGACCGGCCCGCGGACCGGAGTGAGCGGCCCCGGCGGCGGCACCGAGTACGCCTGGCGGTTCTGGATTCCGGGGGACCGGACGGTGTCCGCGTACCGACGGCATCCGCACGCACCCCAATGATTCTCATACCTACCGGCCAGTTACTCTGGCTATCCCCAGAAAAGCGACACAGAAGGAAGCATCAATGCCCACACGTACCGCCCGCACAGCCTGGACCGGAACTCTCGACGACGGCGCAGGCCAGGTCGAACTGACGAGCTCGCAGCTCGGCACCCACGACGTGTCGTTCCCCCGGCGCGCCGCTGACGACGCCAATGGGATCACCAGCCCTGAGGAACTGCTCGGCGCCGCCCACTCCGCCTGCTACTCCATGCAGCTTTCCGCCGAACTGGCCGCCAGCGGCGGAACCATCGAGGCCCTGGACGTCTCCGCGGATGTCACCCTCGGTGCCGACCCCGCCGGTGGCTTTCGCCTCACCGGCATCCACCTCACCGTCTCCGGCGAGGTTTCCGGCATCGACAGTGAGACCTTCCTCGCCGCGGCGCAGGCCGCGAAGGAGAACTGCCCGGTCAGCAAGGCGCTCACCGGCGTGGAGATCACCCTCGACGCGGTGCTCGAAGACTAAGCACCCCGCAACCAACAAGCCCGGCCCGCAGGATGATCCTGCGGGCCGGGCTTGTTTTCAGGTGTGCGGGCGGCCGCAGCCGACGTCAGGACTGCGCGAGGCTCACAAGGATGGCGCAGGCGCACGCCCAGATGAGGCTGGCGAAGGTACCGATGATGAACCGTTCGCGCGCCTCAGAGGATGCCAGCTCGGTGAAACGGCCGACGCCCTTGATCGCGACGACAACGGCGAGGGCCTCGGGAAAGCCGGCCAGGATCGCGCCGGCGACGGCCAAACGCTCCAGGATGCCGATGGTGAGACCGCCGCGCAGCACCTCGTGCACCGCAGTCGACGGGACCGCATCGCCGACGGATGCCGTGTCGGCGGCGGGGGAGGACGCGGTGCCGACGAGGATGCCGCCGTGGCTGCCGGGCGCCACCGAGTTCTTCGTGGCCAGCTGCAGGGCCAGTACGGCGGCCGGACCGCCGCCGATCACGGCCAGCGCAAGCGCGGCCAGGCCGATGACCACCCCGAAGACCACCGGCGCCTCGCCGAGGGGGAGGGCGGCGAGCAGCAGGGCCCCGCCCAACGCCCCGGCCGACGCGATCGCGAACGGCTGCTTTCCCAGCCGGAAGGCGAGGACGGCCAGGATCAACGAGGCCATTGTGACCAGGAGCAGGAGCACCCAGTACAGGTACTGCACGACGTCGAGGGAAGTCAGGGCATTCATCGGCGGAGGCCATCCATTTCACTGGTGTCGCTGTCGTGGGTGTCGTTGTCGAGGGTGTCACTGGTGAGGGTGCCACTGTCAAGATTGTCTAGCAGCCTAACCAGTGCCGGGTGCGCGGCGCGCTCCACCTTCCACTGCGCGCTTTTCACCCGCTGGCTCACCGCGGCCGTGGAGATGCCGAGCCTGCGGGCGATGTCGGTCTGCGCGAGCCCGTTCTCGAGCAGGTCTACCGCCTCCCACCCCTCACCGCTGCGACGCTGGCGCAGCAGGAGCAGCATCGTCACGAGTGCCTCCACTTCCGTGGCTGTCGAAGTTCCGGGCCGGCCCGCGGCGGGCGGGGTGTCCAGCGCGAAGCGGGCCTCGGCCCGTTTGGCCCGGGTCACCGCGGCCCTGGCGGCGATGAACGCGTCACCCGTGGCCTGCCGGGTGGTGGCCGGCAGCGGGGTACGCACCGGGCCGACGCCCACCCCGACGCTCCAGAATCCGGTGCGGTGCAGATCGAGCACAATAGCGAACGCGTCGGCGGCCGTGGCGACGAGGAGCTGGATCTCGTCGCCGGAGGTCTGGTCGGGGGGCAGCGTGAAAGCCTCGGCGTGGCGCTGCACCAGCTCGGCGATCATGTCGCTGGCGCGATCACGATCATGGCGGCTGTCGATTTGATCGGCGGTAATCACAAACATGGGTTAAGCCTCCGTCCTAATCACAGCCTAATCAAGGTTCAAGCATTAATCCAGCTGTATTTAGCTTCAGGGCTTGATATCCGGCCCGTGTCGGAGGCTGAATCCCGAGAACCCGGCCGCCTGCGCTGGTAATCTGGCTTCGTGTCAGACCCCAGCATCCTTGCTCAGCAAGCCAACGATCCCACCTTCGCCGACGTCTGGGAGGAAATCTCCTGGCGTGGCCTGGTCCACGTCTCCACCGATGAGTCGGCGCTGCGCGCCCTGCTCGCCGGAGACCCGATCACGTACTACTGCGGCTTCGACCCCACCGCGGCCAGCCTGCACCTCGGCAACCTGGTTCAACTCCTGCTGATGCGTCGGCTGCAGCTAGCCGGCCACCGGCCGCTTGGGCTCGTCGGCGGGTCCACCGGGCTCATCGGCGACCCGCGCCCCACGGCGGAGCGCACGCTGAACACTCCGGAGGTCGTCAACGAGTGGGTCGGCTACCTGCAGGCTCAGGTCACCCGCTTCCTCAGCGCCGAGGGCGACAACGCCGTCACCCTGGTGAACAACCTCGACTGGACGGCGCCGCTGTCGGCGATCGACTTCCTGCGCGACATCGGCAAGTACTACCGGGTGGGCACCATGCTCAAGAAGGATGCGGTGAGCGCCCGGCTCAATTCCGACGCGGGCATCAGCTACACCGAGTTCAGCTACCAGGTGCTGCAGGGCATGGACTTCCTCGAGCTCTACCGCAGCCACGGCTGTGTGCTGCAGACCGGGGGCAGCGACCAGTGGGGCAACCTCACCAGCGGCACCGACCTCATCCACCGCGCGGAGGGCACGAGCGTGCACGCGATCGGCACCCCGCTGATCACGAACACCGACGGAACCAAGTTCGGCAAGAGCGAGGGGAACGCGGTATGGCTGGATCCCACTCTCACGAGCCCGTACGCGATGTACCAGTTCTGGCTGAACACCGACGACGCCGACGTCATCGCCCGGCTCAAGATCTTCACGTTCCTCACTCGCGTGCAGATCGATGCGCTCGAGGAGCTGGTGGCCACCGAGCCGTTCAAGCGCGAAGCCCAGCGCACCCTCGCCTACGAGGTGACCAGCCTGGTGCACGGTGTCTCGGCGACGGATGCGGCCATTCGGGCCACGCAGGCCCTCTTCGGTCAGGGTGAGCTCGCCGATCTTGATGCCGAAACCCTCGAGTCGGCGCTTCGGGCGCTGCCGAACACCACGACGTTCCCGCAGGCGCAGGTAATGCAGCTACTCGTGGACACCGGACTGACCAAGAGCCTGGGTGAAGCCCGCCGCGCGATCGGCCAGGGCGGCGTTTACCTGAACAACGTGAAGGTCACCGATGAGACGGCCACCGTTGAGGGATCGGTCCTGCCCGGGGGAGTGGCCGTGCTCCGTCGTGGCAAGAAGACCCTCGCCGGCGTTTTCGTCGAATAGACCCCGCCAGCCCGCTGTGTGACCGGCAGGTTACGGCCGCATTGCGGGCGGGTGTCTATCTGCGACACGCCCGGGATGCTCCCGGGATTGCGGGGCATTTGGAACCCGCGTAATGTCATCTCTTGTCACCCCACAGGTGCGGAAAGCCGAAGAGCTTCCCGGCCTCAAGCGGGACCACTTCCAAGTGTTGGCAGCGAATTCATTCGAACTGCCGGACTTGACGGAAACAGAACAACATCGAAGTGCCTCAGTGCAAAGGTCAATTGGCCGGCGGCTGGGTGCGTCCGATCCTTGAGAACTCAACAGCGTGCACAATGTCAAATGCCAAAAACCTCGGTCGTAGGGTCCCTTTCTAGGGGATACCGCGAAAGAGAT
>NZ_SOFX01000040.1:0-56743 GCF_004402745.1 Cryobacterium sp. TMN-39-2 | reverse complement strand
GGCGGCGCCGGGGGCGGCCGGGTCGGCGGCAATTGCCGGATCGGCCGCGTTTCCGGTCGGCGTCGGCGCCGCCGTCGACGCCGGGTCGCTGCCGCCGCCGGGGCGCACGACGATCAGGATGACGATCAGGATCACGGCGAGCACACCGAGGCCGACCACCAAACGACGGCGCCGGTAGACGGTGCTGGCCTGGGGGCCGACGGGATGCTTGATCGTCGACATGGTCCAAGGCTAGCGAGGTCTACCGGCGCCGCCGGTAATGCTCTGCGTGTCGGTTACGAATCCATCGAAACCCGGCGACGACTGACCAGAACAGCACCGAGCAGCAGCATCAGCGCGCCGCCGGCCAGCCACGGGCTCGCGTCCAGTCCGGTCTGGGCGAGTGTCGCGGCCGGGGTGACGCCGGCGACGGTGATCTCGGTCCAGCCGATCACGGCGCCCGCGGCATCCTGCACGATGATGCTGTGCGTCCCAGCGGCGAGACCGGCCGGCACCACCGCGGCGACGGTGCCCGCGGCGCTGACCTGCTGCCAGCCGCCCAGGTTGATCGGCGTGGAGCGAACCCAGACGGAGACGTACTGACCGGCGAACGCGGTTCCGACGCCGATGGTGAGCTTGTCACCGGCGGCCACCGTGGAGTCATTGACCGTGATCTTGTTCTGCAGGGCCTTGGTCAGAGCGGACTCCGCCGCGGCCGTCGGTGCGCTCGTGGGAGCGGACGATCCGGTCTGGGGAAGCTCGGTGGGGGCGGGGGTCGGAGCCGTCGTCGGAACGGGGGTCGGCTCGGTCGTCGGAACCGGGGTCGGCTCCGTCACCGGAACGGTGACGGCCAGGGGCACCCGCACCGTGGTGCCGGATTCCTTGGCCGTGAGGGTGATCTCACTGGCGGCCGCGGCGTCGGTGGGCACTGTGACGGTGACCGTTGCGGCGCCGGTGGCGTCGACGGATGCCGGAGCGAAGACCGTCTTGCTGCCAGCCCAGGTGACGGCGAGTTCGGTGTTCTTCGGGGCGCCTGTGGAGGTCAGGTTGAGCTGCGACACGGTGAAGCTCACGGTGTCACCGGGCTTGACCGCCGTGCTCGGCACCCCGGTCACGGAAGCCTGGTTGGCGGCGAACGACGGCGACAGCGGGCTGTTGGCCGTGATGTAGGACATCCAGGCGTCGCGGTCGACGAGGGCGGAGTCGGTGGTGCCGGTGCCCTCGGTGAAGACGCGGAAGTTGTCTCCACCGGTGAGCAGGAAGTTGAACGAGCCGATGGTGTAGCCGGCGGCCGGGTCGATGGGCTTCCCGTCGATCCAGATGCCGGTGATCCGGTCGCTCTCTGGACGGGTCGCGTCGAACGTGTAGTTCACGTTGTCGGAGAGACCCAGCTGCAGGTAGGGACGGCTGGGCACGGCGCCCTTGCTGTCGCGCTGCCACTGCTGTTCCAGGGCGATCTTGAACTGAGCTCCGGTGAGGGTGGTGGTCCACAGGTTGTTCGCGAACGGCAGAACGGCGTTTGCTTCCGAGACGCTCACGTCGGTGTCCGGTGTGGTCAGGAGGTCCTTGCGCAGTCCACCGGGGTTGACGACACCGATATCAGCGCCGCCCTTCTTCTCGTCGGACAAAGTCGCGAGCAGTGCGTTGGCCACCAAGGTGCCCATGGTCGACGGGGCGGCCCGGTCCTCGACAACGGGGGTCGCTCCGCCGATGGAGGCGCGGGTGATCGGCGCAGAGATGGTGCCGACACTCACGCTGCCTGTGACGGCCGCCTTGGCGATGGCCGCGTCGGTGATGTTCTTGACGGTGGCGACCCTGGGAAATGCGCTGACCAGAGCGGCGTCGGCGGCCGTGCTGCGCTTGACGTTCTGGTTAGTGACCGTGGTGGTGGCCCCAGTGACGGTGTCGTAGCTGAGCACAACTTGGCCGATGTTCTCACCATAGTTACCGGTCTGCAGCACCGGGCGGGTCACGCCCGTCGCGGCACCGGGGACCTGGGCGTTCCAGGCGTACAGCTTGTGGGTGTGGCCGGTGAAGATGGCGTCCACCGCCGCTGAGGTCTTCGTGACGATCTTGGCGAAGGCGCTGCCGGTGAGGGCCAGCTCCTGCTCGAGGGTGGCGTTCTCCACGGTGCCGGCACCGGCGCCCTCGTGGTACTCGGCGATGATGACGTCGGCCTCGCCGTTGGCGTCGTCGCCGTCGGTGAGCTGGCCGGCGACCCGGTTGACCGCGTCGACAGGGTCACCGAAGCTGACGGATGCGATGCCGTTGGGCGAGACCAGGGTGGGGGTTTCCTCGGTCACGGTACCGATCACGGCAACAGTGACGCCCTGCACCTCGCGGAGCGCGTACTCCTGGAGAGCGGGCGTCTGGGTGCCCACCTTGTAGACGTTGGCACCGAGGTAGTCGAAGTTGGCTTTCTCCGAGACCCGACCGGTGAGGTCGTCCATGCCCTGGTCGAATTCGTGGTTGCCGACCGCGGAGGCTGACAGCTCGAGGGCGTTCAGTACGTCCAGGGTCGGGGTGTCCTGCTGCGACGCCGACTCGTAGGGCGAGGCGCCGATGTTGTCTCCGTCGGAGAGGAACAGGGTGCTCTCGGGGTGCTGGGCGCGCAGGGTCTCCACGGTCCCGGCAAATTTCACGGTGTTGGCGTCGATTCGCCCGTGGAAGTCGTTGATGTTCAGCAGGTTCAGCTGCACCGGGAGCGGGGCCGCGACGGCCGGGACGGCAACGACGGGCGCGCCCACCAGGCACGCTCCGATCACTGCAGCGAAGGCCAGCCGGAGCGGGCGGGACGGGTTGAGCGACATTGTTCTCCTCGAAAGTGGTGCCGTGGGGTGACGGGGATGCAGATGAAGGGCCGGTGTGGCGCGCGTGAAAATCGGCGACAACAGCGGACGGACTGACTGTGGGGGCAGCCTAACGACGCCGGATGTCCGGCGGGTTACGGCGAGGCAACTTGCTCAGATGAGCACAGGAGGGCAGACGAGGCCAACTTCTGAGCGGTGGGGAGCGGGCGTCCCCCGGCTGGGGGACGCCCGCTTGCGCCGGCCGGTTAGGCGCTCGGCAGGGTGGAGCGGCGACGACGGGCGAGCAGCGCGCCGAGCAGCAGCAGGAGCAGGGCCCCGGCCAGCAGTGGGGCGCTCTCCACACCCGTGCTGGCGAGGGTGCCGGCCGCCCCAGAACCGGGGGCGACGATCGTGATCTCGGTCCAGCCGATGACCGCGCCCGCTGCATCCTGCAGGATGATGCGGTGCGTGCCAGCGGCCAGGTCCGTCGGCAGCGCCGTGGTCACGGTGCCCGCAGCGCTGACCTGCAGCCATCCACCCAGGTTGACCGGGGTGGAGCGCACCCAGGCCGACACGAAGTCACCGGTATACGCGGCACCGGCCGTGATGGTGATCGCCGAGCCGGCCGAGTAGCGCGACGCGTTGGTGCTGATCTTGTCGCGCATGGCGGCGGTGAGGGCACTCTCCGGCGCCGCGGTCGGGGCAAGCGTCGGTGCGGTGGCTGCTGGGACCGTGGGCGTCGACGTGGGTTCGGTCGTCGGGACAGGGGTCGGCGCCGTCGTGGGTACCGGGGTGGGCTCGGTCGTGGGAACCGGGGTGGGCTCGGTCGTCGGGACCGGGGTGGGCTCCGTCGGGCTGGCCAGGTTCAGGCCCAGGATCGCCGGGTCGTGGTCCGAGGACCTGAAGGCGTCTGCGACATAGAAGTCGGTCACGTTGTTGTTGTACCGGCTGTACTCCAGCGCCACGGATTCGACCGAGTTGATGTTCCAGACGTCCACGTCGGTCACGACGGCATCCGCTTCGGGGGAAGCGAAGACGTGGTCGAGCGAACCGACCGACCCGCCGAACGCGTAGGTGTACTCGCCGCTCTTGGCTTCCTGGTTCAGGTAACCGGCGTCGGTGATCACCTTGATCGGGTCTTCCTGGTCGTAGGCGTTGAAGTCACCGGTGAGGAACACCCTGTCGATGCCGGACTGAGCCGACATCGTGTCGGCGAACGCGACAAGCGCGGTCGCCTGGTTGACGCGGGAGGCGTTCGAGGCGCCCTGACCGTCGCCCATGTCGGCGTCCACGCCGGTGCCCGACCCCTTGGACTTGAAGTGGTTGACGATCGTGAGGAAGCGGCTGTCGGTATCGCCGACCAGCTGGAAGGCCTGGGCGAGCGGCTGGCGGGCGTTGCTGAACGCTGCGGATCCGGTGAGGATCGTGGATCCGCCCACGGTTTCAACAACTGCCTTCTGGTAGATGAAGGCGGTGCGGATGACGTCTTCGTTGGCCGGCAGCGCGGCCGGGGACGGCACGAACGCCCAGGCATCCTGGCCGAGGTCGGCGTTCAACGCGGCGACCAGGGTGGCCAGGGCGGTGTCCCGGTTGGCGCCGAAGACAGCCGAGTTCTCGATTTCCTCGAGTGAGATGACCTGCGCGTCGAGGGCGTTGATGGCCGCGACAATCTTGGCCTGCTGGCGCAGGAAGTTCGCCTGGTCCGCCGCGCCGCGGGCGTCGCATCCGCCGCTGACGGTGATCTTGGCGCCGGCACGGTCGGTGTAGTACTGGCACCCGGTGAGGGTGTCCCCGGTGGTGGAGAAGTAGTTCAGCACGTTGAAGGTGCCCAGGCGGATGTCGCCGCCCACCTTCTCCGGCGCCGAGCTGCGGGTGTTCTCGAAGGTGGCCGGCTGCACGATGGCGGCGTTGGCGGGCACCAAGGCTGTTGTCGGCTGCAGCTTCCAGGCGCTGTTGCGATAGTCCAGGATCGTCGGCTTGGTGAAGGTGACCGCGGCGCCGATGCGTACCGGAGCGGTTGTGGAGAGGTACGGAACCGGCAGGCCCTTGTTGGACGAGCTGAGGTAGTTGGTGCTCGCGCCGTCGTCGAGGGTGACTGCCCGCGCCGCGTTGGCAGCGATGGCGGCCGTGTAACCGGCACTGCCGGGGCGGTCGGTGACGGTGGGGTTGACCAGGGGCGTCGTGCCGGCGGCGAGGCCGATTTCGGCGTACTGGTTAGTGGTGTAGTTGTTCGTCACCGTGAACGCACCGGCGGGGGCGACGAGCATGCCCTCCAGGCGTTCGCGGTCTGCGTCAGCGGCCGGGAGCCGGAGTTCGGCAGCGACCGGGGCGGTGATGCCGGCGCCGTCGAGCCGGGTGATGTCGCCGAGAGCGTTGATGGTCAGCTGGGTGAGTCCGTAGTACTCGCTGACGGCGCCCGTGACGCTCACGTAGTCGCCGACAACAACGTCGACGCCGAGGGTCTTGGTGTAGACGAAGATGCCGTGCGAGGCGGGATTGTTGGCACCATCGGTGCCGGGGGTCTGCAGGTAGAAGCCGGCGAAGCCGCCGGTGGGGTAGGCGGCGGTGACGACGCCGACGGTCTTCACGGTGCTGCCGGCCAGCGGGCTGGCATCCGCGGTGCCCTGGATGGCGCTGATCGCGGTGGTGTCGGTGGGCGGGGCCGTCGTCGGGGTCGGGGTGGGCGTGACGACGGGCGGGTCGGTCGGGGCCGGTGTGGGTGTTCCGCCGGTCGGGCCGGCCGAATTGGTGGGGGTGATCGTGGCCGACAGGGTGATGTCTGCGGCGTTGTTGTCGGTGTCGGCGGCGGCGCTGCGGTTGAGCGACTTGACGTCGGTGTTGGAGCTCGGCGCCGGCGCGACGGCGCCTTCGAAGGTGAGGGAGGCGCCGTAGCCGACCAGGTCGATCACGTTCGGGTTACCGGCGGCGTTGCCGGACTCGAGGCTGAGCGGCGTGGTGGAGTTGGCGAGGATCAGGGTGCCGGTGGTGCCGCTGGGGTTGAGGGTGGAGACCTGGTCGGGGGTGGGTAGGGCCGCACCGTTCGCGCCGTTCGCATTCGACCCGCCGGAGACGAGATAGTACCCCTTGGCCGGGATCGTTCCGGTCAGAGCGACGGCCGCCGGGCTGTCGGTGACGACGCCGGTGGCCTTGCGGTACTGCAGCGACCAGGCGGAGAGGTCGATGGCGGTGTTGGTGGGGTTGTACAGCTCGACGAACTTGGCCGAGAACGCCGCGCCGGCGCTGCCGCCGCTGAGGTAGGCCTCGTTGATGACGACGCCGGTGCCGGCGGTGTTGGCCTGGGCGGGGAACGCTACGACCGGGGCGACGGCGAGGCACGCTCCGATCAGCGAAGCGAGGGCCAGCCGAAGCGGGCGGGGCGGGGCGAGCGACATGGAGTCTCCTGGGTGGGTGCGATGAACGGTCTGGCGGAACAGAGAGCAGGGCAGGGCAGGGCGCAGGGCAAGGCGCGGTGGAGCTCGGGTTTCTGGCACGCCGAACGAGCCGGTGGGCGCGCTACGAACCCCGCAGGGCGGGCGGCGCACAAACCGTGCGGGTCGGCCGGAGTGCTTCGGGGGCAGCCTAACGACCGACTATGTCCGGTTGGTTACGGCGCAGACAACATGCTCAGATGAGCAGAGAAATGCCGACGGCGCCCACATCTGAGCGGGCCGGGGCGACTCAGGCCAGGCGCTTGAGCATTCGGGTGTTGCCGAGGGTGTTCGGCTTGACGCGGGCGAGGTCGAGGAACTCCGCGACGCCCTCGTCCGGGGAGCGCACCAGCTCGGCATAGATGGCGGGGTCCACGGTTTCGGTGCCCATGTCGACGAACCCGTGCCGGGTGAAGAAGTCCACCTCGAAGGTGAGGCAGAACAGGCGCGTCAGGCCCAGTTCCCGGGCGTCCGCCTCCAGTCGGCCGATGAGCGCGTGCCCGATACCGCGCCCGAGCCAGTCCTCCGACACGGCGAGAGTGCGCACCTCGCCGAGGTCCTCCCACATCACGTGCAGGGCGCCGCAGCCGACGAGGTTTCCCTCGAGGTCCTCGACCACCCGGAACTCCTGCACGGCCTCATAGAAGACGACGCGGTCCTTGCCGAGCAGGATGCGTTGCTGCACGAGAGGTTCGACGAGTGCCTGGATGCGCGGCACGTCGCGGGTCTGCGCCCGGCGCACGATGAACTCCTGGTGTGTCACGTCCGCCCGCTTCCCTGGCCGCCAGCCGCGACCGATTCTGTTGTGCCGGAAGGTCAAGTCTAGGGGCGGACGACAAACGGCCCGGCGGATGTCCGCCGGGCCGTTCGTGTGGAGCTGTTGTGCCTATTCGCTGGTGATGGCCAGATCGGGCGTGCCCGGTCCGGTTCCGACAGCCGCGGCGATATTGATGCCCACCGAGACGGCCTCGTTGCGGTTCGTCGTGGTGAACACGTACTCCCCATCGACGAAGTCCACGTGCACGTGGTCGCCGGCGTTCAGTTCGCCGTGCAGGATCTTCTCGCTCAGGCGGTCCTCCACCTCACGCTGGATCGCGCGACGCAGCGGCCGGGCGCCCAGCGCGGGGTCGAAGCCGACCTCGATGAGGTGCTCCTTCACCGCGAGGGTGAGGTCGATGGTCATGTCGCGGTCGAGCAGCCGGTCGCCCAGGCGCTTGATGAACAGGTCCACGATCTGCAGCAGTTCGGGCTTGGACAGCTGCGGGAAGACGATGATCTCGTCGACGCGGTTGAGGAACTCGGGCTTGAAGTGCTTCTTCAGTTCCTCGTTCACCTTTCCGCGCATCCGGTCGTAGCTGGTGGCCGTGTCGCCCTCGAGCTGGAAACCGACGGGCGAGCCGCTGATGTCCCTGGTGCCGAGGTTGGTGGTCATGATGATGACAGTGTTCTTGAAGTCGATCACGCGACCCTGGCCATCCGTCAACCGGCCCTCTTCCAGAATCTGGAGGAGCGAGTTGAAGATGTCGGGGTGAGCCTTCTCGATCTCGTCGAACAGCACAACGGAAAACGGCTTGCGGCGCACCTTCTCGGTGAGCTGGCCACCCTCTTCGAAGCCGACGAACCCGGGAGGAGCACCGAACAGGCGCGAGACCGTGTGCTTCTCGCCGTACTCGCTCATGTCGAGCGAGATCATGGCGGCCTCGTCGTCGAAGAGGAACTCCGCGAGCGCCTTGGCCAGCTCGGTCTTGCCGACACCGGTGGGGCCGGCGAAGATGAACGAACCGCTCGGACGCTTCGGGTCCTTGAGTCCCGCACGGGTGCGACGGATGGTCTTGGCGAGTGCCGAGATGGCCTCTTCCTGACCGATGACCCGCTGGTGCAGTGCCTTCTCCATGAAGACCAGCCGCGAGGACTCTTCTTCAGTGAGCTTGAAGACGGGGATGCCGGTGGCCTGGGCCAGGACCTCGGCGATCAGGCCCTCGTCGACGACCGCGGTGGTCTTGACGTCGCCGGATTTCCACTTCTTCTCCAGACGCAGACGCTCGCCGAGGAGGTTCTTCTCCTCGTCGCGCAGGCCCGCGGCCTTCTCGAAGTCCTGGTCCTCGATCGCGGTTTCCTTGGCGGCACGCACCACGGCGATCTTCTCGTCGAATTCGCGCAGCTCCGGCGGGCTGGACAGGATCGACAGGCGCAGGCGTGCGCCGGCCTCGTCGATCAGGTCAATGGCCTTGTCCGGCAGGAAGCGGTCGGAGACGTACCGGTCGGCGAGGTTGGCCGCGGCCACGAGGGCGCCGTCGGTGATGGACACCTTGTGGTGCGCCTCATACCGGTCGCGCAGCCCCTTGAGGATGTTGATGGTGTGCGGCAGCGACGGCTCGTTCACCTGGATGGGCTGGAAGCGGCGCTCGAGCGCGGCATCCTTCTCGAAGTGCTTGCGGTATTCATCCAGCGTGGTGGCGCCGATGGTCTGCAGTTCACCGCGGGCCAGCAGGGGCTTGAGGATCGACGCCGCGTCGATGGCGCCTTCGGCGGCACCGGCTCCGACGAGGGTGTGGATCTCGTCGATGAACACGATGATGTCGCCGCGGGTGCGGATCTCCTTGGTGACCTTCTTCAGGCGTTCCTCGAAGTCACCGCGGTAGCGGCTGCCGGCGATGAGCGAGCCGAGGTCGAGCGAGTAGAGCTGCTTGTCCTTCAGCGTCTCGGGCACATCGCCCTTGACGATCGCCTGGGCGAGGCCCTCGACGACGGCGGTCTTGCCGACGCCGGGTTCACCGATGAGCACGGGGTTGTTCTTGGAGCGGCGGGAGAGGATCTGCATGACCCGCTCGATCTCCTTCTCGCGCCCGATGACGGGGTCGAGTTTGTTGTCGCGCGCCGCCTGGGTGAGGTTGCGCCCGAACTGGTCGAGAATCTGGCTGCCAGCGGGGTTGGCCGCGGTCTCGTTCGCACCCACCTGCACCTGCTCCTTCCCCTGGTAGCCGGAAAGGAGCTGGATGACCTGCTGGCGCACCCGGTTGAGGTCGGCGCCGAGCTTGACCAGCACCTGGGCGGCCACGCCCTCGCCCTCGCGGATGAGCCCGAGCAGGATGTGCTCGGTTCCGATGTAGTTATGGCCGAGCTGCAACGCTTCGCGCAGGCTCAGCTCGAGGACCTTCTTGGCGCGCGGCGTGAACGGAATGTGCCCGGTCGGCTGCTGCTGACCCTGGCCGATGATGTCCTGCACCTGTTCGCGCACGGCATCCAGCGAGATGCCGAGGCTCTCCAGGGCCTTGGCGGCCACGCCTTCACCCTCGTGGATGAGCCCGAGCAGAATGTGCTCGGTTCCGATGTAGTTGTGGTTGAGCATCTTGGCCTCTTCCTGGGCCAGGACGACGACACGACGAGCTCGGTCGGTAAATCTCTCAAACATATGAACACTCCCTTGGCGCCAGGGCGGTTATGGCACCGATACAAAGAGAGTAACCAGCGGATGCCCGGATGCGTGCCTCTGTTCGCCATGGGCGTGACACATGTGACTCCCGCGCTCGCCTCCGTCTCCTGCAGCACCGGCGGTTCCGCGGCATTTTCCCCGACCTGCCCCCGTTCGGACGAGTTGCGCCGGCGCACCGGAGCAGGTGGACCGCAGCGGGGCAGCTCGACTGAGGCCCTTGCTCAGCACAACGAAAAACGATATGGTCATGATCGGTATTCATATCGATAATCGTTAGGAGCATCTCGTGATGAAAACAGCCCAGGCCGAGAGGGCGCAACGCACGTCCCGGCTGGAACACCGGCTCGGCAGGGTTCTCACCTGGCTGGTACTGATCGGGGCCGTGCTCTCGGGGCTTCTGGCGACCGGCATCGGCGCCGTCACCCTGGTCCGGCAGCTCCTCACCGACAGGTTCGTCGTCACACTCTTCGCGGATGCTCCCCTGCCGTCGGCAGCGTCAACCGGCACCGCGCAGATCCACGGCGGCAGTTTCGACACGGCCGAGGTCACCGTCACCGGGCTCAGCGCACTGCCCAGGTTTCTGCTCACACTGGAGGGCTCCACCGCGTTGGCCACGGCGCTGCTGGTCTCGGCGACGGTCTTCTATTTCTGCTGGAGCGTACTGCGCCGCCGCCCGTTCAACCGTCCGGTCTTCTGGCTGGTCGCCCTGGTCGGCTACGCACTGCTGCTGGGCACCGTGCTGGGGCAGGGCTTCGGCGGGCTGGGCCGCATGATCGCCGCGGGCGAGCTGAACGGCGACGCCCCCGACGGCTTCTGGCCACAGGCCACCCTCGTCGACCTCGCACCCGCCGGCACCGGACTCGTGCTCCTCGTCGCCGCCGCCGCCATTTCCCTCGGCCAGCGTCTGCAACGCGAGACCGACGGACTCGTCTAGTGGCGCCCGCCGCCGACGACGAGGCCACGGGCATCCACTGCCGGCTCGACGCGCTGCTCATCGAGCGCGGGATGACACTCACCAGGCTCAGCGAGCTTGTCGGAGTCAGCGTGGTCAACCTGTCGGTCCTCAAGAACGACCGGGCCAGGGCCATCCGGTATTCGACCCTGGCCGCGGTCTGCGCCGCCCTGGACTGCGAGGTCGGCGACCTGCTCGTGCGCGCCGACTGAGCCAGGCCAGCAGCGTGAGGCCCTTGCGAGGGCACCGGACTGCGCAAATACTGTGAGCACTCAGGCTCCACGATTTTGCGACCTGCACCCGCAGGCGAAAGGCGGCGGCATATGGACGGCTCCTCGAACCTCGCCAAACCGGCTCGCACGAACGGCCGCGCCGACCCCGCCGCCGAGATCGCCCGGCTCTCCGCCGAGAACGCTCGGCTGCGCGGACAGCTCGGCCCGGCCGCCGAACACCGAGCGTCCGCCAGGTGGCGGGCGTTTTTTGCGGCGCTGCTGATCACGATCGGGGTGCTCCTGGCCCCGGTGAGCGTGGTGGCCTATTGGACCAAGGGCTACATCAATGACACCGACAGGTTCGTCGCCTCGCTCGCCCCGCTCGCGGACGACCCCGCGGTGCAGGCGTACCTGGTTGACGAGATCGTCGCGGTGGTCAACGAGAACGTCGACATCAACACCATCACCAGCGATCTCTTCACCGGGCTGGAGAGCCTCGACCTGCCGCAGGCCGCCAAAGACGCCCTGGCGCTGCTCGAGACACCCGCCGCGCAGGGGGTCCAGCAGCTGATCGAGTCCGCAGCCACCAATATCGTCGCCTCGGATGCCTTCGCCGAGCTGTGGGAACAGGCGCTGCGCACCAGCCAGACCCAGGTCATCGCGGCGCTGGAGGGTGATACCTCCACGGCGCTGGTGATCAGCGACACCGGCGAACTCGGCATCCAGCTCGGGCCGATCATCGCAGAAGTGAAGAAGGAACTGGTCGACCGGGGCTTCTCGTTGGCGACGAACATCCCCGAGGTCGATCGCACCATCGTGGTGGCCCAGTCCGACTCGTTGGTGCAGGCGCGCACCGGGTATCAGCTGCTGAACGTGCTCGGTTTCGTCCTGCCGCTGGTGAGCCTAGGCCTGATCGTCCTCGGCGTGCTGGTGGCCAAACGACGCTCCCGCACCATGATCTGGGCCGGACTCACCCTGGCCCTGGCCATGGCCGTGCTCGCCGCCGGGATCGCGGTGGGGCGGATCCTCTTCATCAGCGCGCTGTCGCCCACGTACCTCCCCAACAACGTGGCCCAGGCGCTGTATGACGCCGTGGTGCCGTTCATCAACACCACGGCCCTGTCGGTAGGGCTCGTCGGCTTCACCGTGGCCGTGGTGGCGTACCTGGCCGGGCCGTTCCGTGGGTCGACGATCGTGCGGCGGGCCACCATCGGCACCAGCGCCCGGCTCCGGGCGGCGGCGGCGAACGCCGGGGTCACGACGGGCAGCTTCGGGGACTTCCTCTATCACTACCGGCGCCTGGCCCACGTGCTGATCGGGCTTGCTGCAGCCGCGGTCGCGATCTTCTGGCGCCCGCTTGCTGTACCGGTGATCATGTGGACGGCGGTCCTGGCGCTGATTGCCGTTCTGCTCGTCGAGTTGCTGCAGCGGCCGCCGGTCGCGCCCGGGATTCCAACGGTCCCCGGGACGAGGCCGGACACGCCCCCGGGGCCGCAGGAACCGACGGCCGCGGCCGGCACCGAACCGGTCAACCCCACCCTCCCGTTGCCGCCGGCAGACCCCGACGATCTGCGCGGGCAGACCGGCCCGACCGAGCCCCTCGAACCGCTACGCACCCCGGCACGCCCGGAATAAGCTCACAGTGTGAGCAACCTCGAAACCGAACCGGTCGAACTCGTCTGTGACCCCAGCACGACCACCGAGGTGGATATTGTCATCCTGCAGCCCCGGGATGTTCCCCTGGGCGGTCTGCGGGCGATGGGCGTGCGTCGCACTCTCCCCCAGCGCGCGAGAAGCCTGATCGGCGCCTGGTGCTTCGTCGATCACTACGGCCCGGACGACGTGTCGGTCACCGGCGGGATGGTGGTGCCGCCGCATCCGCACACCGGGTTGCAGACGGCGAGCTGGCTGTTCGCCGGCGAGGTCGAGCACCGTGACAGCGTCGGCAGCCTCGCCCTGGTCCGGCCGGGCGAGCTGAACCTGATGACCGCGGGTTCCGGTATCAGCCACTCCGAGGTGTCCACACCAGACACCACGGCGCTGCACGGGGTGCAGCTGTGGATCGCCCTGCCCGAGCTCACCCGACACCAGGCGCCGCACTTCGAGAACCACGTCATCACACCGGTGACGCGCGGCGCGGTCACCCTGCACGTGTTCCTGGGCACCCTGGCCGGACAGACCGCCGCCGCCGCCGGGGACACCCCGCTGGTCGGCGCTCAGATCGACCTGCCGGCCGGGTCGTCGATCGACCTCGACGTCGACCGGTCTTTCGAACACGGGGTGCTCGTCGACGTCGGCACCGTCAGTGTCGGCGGCGCACCAGTGCACCGGAACGAACTGGGCTTCATCGACAGCGGACGTCCGGTCATCCGCCTGGAGAACACCGGCGACAGCCCGACCCGGGTGCTACTGCTGGGCGGTGAGCCGCTCGGCGAGCAGATCGTGATGTGGTGGAATTTCATCGGCCGCAGCCACGAGGAGATCACCGCCTGGCGGGACCGGTGGCAGGCGGAGGTGATCGACGGCTCGGATGCCGCCGGCCGGTTCGGCCACGTCGCGTACCATGGTGCTCCGCTGCCTGCGCCGATGCTGCCCACCGTGCGGCTCAAACCCCGCCGCTGAACCGCGGTTCGCCGGCCGCGGCTACTGCACGGCGGAGGTCAGCCTGGCCAGGTTGTCGAGGATCGTCGAGCGCAACGGCTGCTTCATCCACTCTTCGAGGGTGAGCTCCCGACTGTCTGCCCGGTAGCCGTCCTCCACCGCCCGCAGCGCCTGCACGAATGACGCCCCACGCACCATCAGGGACACCTCGAAGTTGAGGCTGAACGAACGCATGTCCATGTTGCTCGAGCCGATCACGGCGACGTCGTCGTCGATGGTGAAGTGCTTGGCGTGCAGAACGTACGGCGCTTTGTACATGTAGATCTTCACGCCCGCCTGCAGCAGTTCCTCGTAGTAGGAACGTTGTGCGTGGTAAACGAGAGCCTGGTCGCCGATCTCGGAGACGAAAAGTTCCACGTGCAGGCCGCGCTGCACGGCTGTCGTGATCGCGTACATGATCGACTCGTCCGGCACGAAATACGGGCTGGTGATCACGATGCGTTCCTGCGCGTAGTACAGCAGCGCGAGGAACAGGCGCAGGTTGTTCTCGCCCTCGAAGCCGGGTCCGCTGGGCACGACCTGGCAGTCGATGGCATCCGAGATGTCCTCGGGGTGCACGGGCTCGATGTCGCGGGTGAGCAGCTCGTTGGTCTCGCTGTACCAGTCGGTGATGAAGATCGCGTTCAGGCCCGAGACGATGGGGCCTTCGAGCCGCACCATCAGGTCTTTCCATTTGAGGCCGCGGCGGATGTTGCTCTTCATGTTGTAGGTGCGGTCGATCACGTTCTGCGAGCCCATGAACCCGACCCGGCCGTCGACGATGACGAGTTTGCGGTGGTTGCGCAGGTCGGGCCGCTGCCACTGGCCCTTGAACGGCTGCAGCGGCAGCATCAGCTGCCACTGCACCCCGGATTCGGTGAGCCGTTTCTTGGTTTGTTTGAAGCCCGGCTTCCGCATCGACTGGATGTGGTCCATCAGCACCCGCACCGTCACGCCGCGCTTGACGGCGTTCTCCAAAGCGTCGAAGAACGGCGTCGTGGTGGGGTCGAGGGAGAGGATGTAAAACTCGACATGCACGTACTTCCGGGCCTTGTCGATATCGGCGACCATCGCGGCGAAGGTCTCCTCATAGTTGCCGTGCAGCCGCGCCCGGTTGTCGCCGACGAGCGGCATCGCGCCGAGATTGCGGTTGAGCGCGACCACGGATTCGAGCCAACCCGGCCACGGGTGGTCGCGTTGCACGCGTTCCATGCCGGCGGTGCTGTCGAGGATGAACTGGTTGATCTCGGCCTGCATTTCCACCCGACGCTTGGGCAGGGTGCGATAGCCGATCAGCAGGAAGAGCAGGAAACCGAGGTAGGGGATCAGGAAGATCGCCAGCAGCCACGCCATGCCGGAGGTGGGCCTGCGGTTGCGGGGTACGACGATGATCGCGATCACCCGGATGGCGAAGTCAACAAGGAATGCCACCACGAGAAGGATGGTGGAAAGGTCAATACCGAACACGGTTAGGCGGCCGGTTTGTCAAGGCCGAGTCTGGCCCGCTCCTCGGCTTCGACCCGCGCGTAGGCGTTTCGTTCGGTGCGGTCTGAACGGATGATGGCGCGCACGATGATCCAAAAGAGCACCCCGACCAAAACCGTGGGCGCGAGCGAGTACAAAGCGTTGGCCCAGAAGCTATCCATAGTCCCTTCAGCCTACGCGATCTGGACGCGCCCGCCGCCGGGCTACTTGGTGAGGATGCCGAAGATCCCGGAACCGAGCAGGTACAGGCCGACGCCACCCACCACGATCCAGATCATGATCCGGTTGGTCGACGGGCCCTTCTTCTTGCCGTCGTCATCCGGCTTCAGCTGGTCCTTGGGCAGAAAAGTCATCATGCGGGTTACTTTACCAACGGGAACAGAATGGTCTCCCGGATACCGAGGCCGGTCAGGGCCATCAGCAACCTGTCGATGCCCATTCCCATGCCACCGGTGGGTGGCATGCCGTGCTCCAGGGCCCGAAGGAATTCTTCGTCCAGACGCATCGCCTCCGGGTCGCCGCCGGCGGCGAGCCGGGCCTGCTCCATGAAGCGTTCGCGCTGCACGACGGGGTCGACGAGCTCGGAGTAGCCGGTGGCCAGTTCGAAGCCGCGGATGTAGAGGTCCCACTTCTCCACGACGCCGTCGATCGAGCGGTGTCCGCGCACCAGCGGGCTGGTGTCCACCGGGAAGTCGAGCACGAAGGTGGGCCGGATCAGGCCGCCCTTGACGAAGTGCTCCCACAGCTCTTCGACGTACTTGCCGTGGATGGGGTGGTCGACCTCGACGCCTTCGGCGGCGGCCAGGGCCTGCAGCTCGGCCAGCGGGGTGGCCGGGCTGATGGTGCGTCCCACGGCGGCGGAGAGGCTGTCGTACATGCTGATGCGATCCCACTGGCCGCCCAGGTCGTACTCGGTGCCGTCGGCCCAGGTGACCACGTGCGAGCCGCCGGTGATGGCTGCAGCAGCATCCTGGATCAGGGTCTGGGTGAGCTCGGCGATCGACGTGTAGTCGCCGTAGGCCTCGTAGGCCTCGAGCATCGCGAATTCGGGCGAGTGGGTGGAGTCGGCGCCCTCGTTGCGGAAGTTGCGGTTGATCTCGTAGACCCTGTCGATGCCGCCGACGACGGCGCGTTTGAGGAACAGCTCCGGTGCGATGCGCAGGAACAGTTCGGTGTCGAACGCGTTGCTGTGGGTGGAGAACGGCCGGGCCGAGGCGCCGCCGTGCAGGGTCTGCAGCATCGGCGTTTCGATCTCGAGGAAGCCGCGCGCGGTGAAGGTGGCGCGCAGGCTCGCGACGGCCTGGGAGCGCTGCACCACGGTGCGGCGGGCCTGCTCACGGGCGATGAGGTCGAGGTAGCGGCTGCGCACCCGGGTCTCTTCGCTGAGTTCGGAGTGCAGGTTCGGCAGCGGCAGCAGCGCCTTGGCGGCGATCTGCCACTCGGTGACCATGACCGACAGTTCGCCGCGGCGGGAGGAGATGACCTCACCGGCGACAAAGACGTGGTCGCCGAGGTCGACGAGGTCCTTCCAGGCGGCCAACGATTCGTCGCCGACGGCGGCGAGCGACACCATGGCCTGGATGCGGCTGCCGTCGCCGGCCTGCAGGCTCGCGAAACAGAGCTTGCCGGTGTTGCGCAGATGCACCACCCGACCGGCCAGGCCCACGGTCTCGCCGGTGGCGGCGTCCGCTTCGAGCTCGCCGTACCGGGCGCGCACGGCGGGGATGGTGTGGGTGACGGGCACCGACACCGGGTAGGCGCCGCCGGCCGGGCTGGTCGCGGCCGCGTTCAGGCGGTCACGCTTGGCCAGGCGCACGGCCTTCTGCTCGGTCAGTTCGGCCGCGGCCTGTGCGTCATCGTTGCTGGGCGTGTCGCCGGGCACGGCGTCGGGGGTGGTGCTCATGCGGTTCTCCGTCGGTGGGCGTACACGGGCCAGGCCCGGCACCCCGTTGAAAGCGGTTAGGGGATGTCCAGTGAAATGTTGTCGATCAACCGGGTGCTGCCGACCACCGCGGCGACCAGCATCCTGGCCTGGCCGCGGTAGTCGTCGTCGACCGGCAGGAAGGTGTGCGGGTGCACGACAACCAGATAGTCCAGTTTAACCAGAGGCGCGGCCCCGATCACCGCGTGGGCGGCAACGATCGCGGCGGGAACCCCGGAGTGGGCCGCGGCCGCGGCCGCGGTCAGGCCCACGAACAGCGACCTGGCCGCGGTGCGGGCGGGCTCGTCGAGGTTGCGGTTGCGGCTCGAGCGGGCCAGGCCGTTGTCTTCCCGCACCGTGGGCACGACCTCGATGCGCACCCGCAGATTGAGGTCGGCGACCATCCTCTCCACCAGGAAAACCTGCTGGGCGTCCTTCTGACCGAAGACGGCGATGTCGGGTTCGACGATGTTCAACAGCTTCGCGACGACGGTGAGCATGCCGTCGAAGTGGCCGGGCCGGGCGGCACCCTCGTAGAGACCGCCGACCGCGCCTGCGGTCAGTCGGGTCGACGAGGCGCCGTCCGGGTACATCTCCTGGGCGTGCGGGGCGAAGACGAATGCGGCGCCCTCCTCCGCCAGCGCCGCCACGTCGGCGTCGAGGGTGCGCGGGTAGGTGTCAAGGTCTTCGTTCACCCCGAACTGCAGCGGGTTGACGAAGACCGACACGACCACGATGTCGCCGACGGCGACTGCACGCCGCACGAGCTCCCGGTGCCCGGCGTGCAGGGCGCCCATGGTGGGAACGAGCACGACGTGGGCATCGCCGCCCCTGGCCGCGGCGTTCTGTTTGGCGAGGCAGAGGCTATTACGCAGCTCGTCTATCGTGTCGATGACTTCTGGCTTGGTGAGCACGGTCACTGGTCCTCCGGGTCAAACGGGTGGGGCGGGTATGGCGGGTCGAGCAGGTGGGTGGTGTCGCCCAGATCGGCGAGGTCGTCGAGCGGATGCCTGGCGCCGGTGCGAGTGAGGGCGTTCTCGATGGCCGAGCGCACCAGCGGCGCGATCACGGCTCCCGGCGCCTCGATGCCGATCTCGCTGAGCAGCCGGGTGGATTGGTCGACGATCGAGCTGGAGAACGCCGTGGCGGTCTCGATGGCCTCGGAGTAGACCTCCCGGTCGCCCTCGGCCACGATCACCGGTTCGCCGCCCATCTCCACTACCAGGGCCTGCGCGATCGGCAGCACGGGGGCTGGGGCGGTCACGGCAAAGTAGCTGTCGGCCAGGCGGCTGATGTCCAGGCTGGTGCCCGTGAACGCCATCGCCGGGTGGATGGCCAGCGGGATCGCGCCGGCCCGCTGGGCGGGCAGCAGCACGTTGGTGCCGTAGCGTGCGGAGGTGTGCAGAACGAGCTGGCCGGGCTGCCAGGTTCCCGTGGCCGCGAGGCCGGTCACGAGGCTGTCGAGCTGGTCGTCCGGCACCGCGATGATCACCAATTCGCTGCGCTCCACCACCTCGGGCACCGTGAGCACGGGAACGCCCGGCAGGATCGCTTCCGCGCGGTCGCGGCTGGCCTGCGAGATCGCGGAGATCCCGATCAGGGCGTGCCCGGCGCCGGCGAGAGCGGCGGCGAGGATGGGTCCGACATGGCCGGCGCCGATGACGCCGATCCCCAGACGGCCCGGTCGCACCGTCACGAGGTCACCTCCGCGGCGGCGGCGGGACCGACCGGGCTGGCGGGTCGCGGGGTCGGCGCTGGGTCCTGGTCGATGCGACTCCAGTGGTGGCTGGTGTCTGACTCCGCGGACGCGACGGCACCGGCGGTGACGGTCTCCAGCAGGCGCACGGCCTCCCCCACGTCGAGCACGCCGAGGGTCGCGGTCACCGGTCCGGTCACGGTGTGCAGCCTGGCGGTGGCCAGTCGAAGACGGCGTCGGACGGGTCCCTGGTTGATGCCGACGCTTTGCAGACGGGCCAGGGGCACCAGAACGAGTTCCCTGGACAGCACGCCGCGGCGGAGCAGGACGGCGCCGGCGGATACCGCGTAGCCGGTGCGGCGCCAGGAGAACGGTCGCAGCCAGGCCGCCCGGCGGGGCGCGTTGCGGAAGCCGTCGTCGCCGCCGCGGGAGATGAGGCCGTGCTGGATCAGGACCCGCTGCTCGTCGAGCGCGAACCCGGGCAGGATCAGCTCGAGGACCTTCGCCACGTCGGTCAGCGACCCGACCGGCAGCACCGTGGTCGCCGCCTGTCCGGCTGCGCCGTCGTTGGTGGAGTGGCCGGCCTTGTTGATGCTGATCTGCCACCACCCGAAGGGCCGCCAGGCCAGCGGCTGGGTCACGCCGATGGCGTGGATGCGTCCGGGCGGCAGGGTCTCGTTGCTCGTGGTGAGCAGCCCGAAGCCCACCCGCACGCCGTCCCTGGTACCGGCAATGCTGTACCGCAGCGATTTGGTGAACCTGGAGACGTAGTATCCGATGCTCGCGATGAGGCCGGGGAAGATCGCGATCAGCAACCACTCGCTGCCGCCGACGATGACGCTCACGATGAGAGCGACGATGGCCACGGCGACGAAGACCGTGAAGCCGCTGAACACTATCGAGCCGATCAGCCGCAGCACCGGGATCCGGACGACCGACTCCGGCGGGGCGGCGTCAGGGTCCAGTTCGGGGGCGAGGAATTCGCCCACCCGGCTGGTGGCGTAGTCGTTCAGGGCCTGGCGGCGGCCGGCGTGCGCGGCGGTCGCCGTGTCGGCGGGGATCTGTGCGGGGTCGCCGGCCGGCAGCGGCGCCTCTGGCACGCTCTCGCCCGCGACGGGCCGGGGCTGGCGTGCACCGGAGGCCAGCTGCAGGATGTCGCGGCGCAGCCCGTCGGCCAGCGCAGAGCCGAGATAGGCGAGCTGCACGTTTGCGTCCTGACCGGCCACGCTCACCTCGAGCTTGGCCGCACCGAACAGCCTCGGGATGAGGGGGCGCACGATGTTAACGCCCTGGATGCGGTCCAGGCGCGCCTGCCGGTGGCTGCGGAACAGGATGCCGCTGCGGACCTCGACGGATTCGTCGCTGACCCTGAAGGTGTGCATCCGCCAGGACAGGGTGAACGCGATGAGGATGACGATGAGGATCGCGGCGGCGATGAGCAGCGCCCAGCCCACGGCGCCGCGCTCGTAGATCTCATCGAGGGGGTCGCCGGATTGCCGTGGGATCCCGAAGACCACGTCGACGAAGCGCTCGCGCAGGTTGGCGATGACGAAGCCGAGCAGGGCGAAGACGAAGATGCCGCCGCGCAGCACCGGGCTCGCTGGATGCAGGCGGTGCCAGTCCCCGTCGGCGAGGGAGGTCACAGCCCGGCCCGCCTGCTCTCGGCCAGTTCCACCAGGCGGTCGCGGAGGGCATCCGCGTCGGCCTCGGCGAGGCCGGGGATCGCGACGCCGGAGGACGCGGCGGCCGTGACGAACTTGAGGTCGGCGAGGCCGAGCAGGCGCGCGACCGGGCCGCGGGTGATGTCGACCAGTTGCATGCGGCCGTAAGGCACCGACACGAACCGCTGGTACATGATGCCGCGCCGAAAGAGCAGGTCGTCGGCGCGCAGCTGGTACCCGATCGAGCGCACCCGGCGGGGCTCGAATGCCAGCGAGACCAGGGTGATCAGCGCGATCAAGCCGCCCACCCAGGCGGCCCAGACCTGGTCAAGCAGCAGCCAGAGGGCCCCGGCGGCGGCGCACACTATGAGCAGGAAGATGACGGTCCCCACGATTTCGACCATGACGTACTTCGGCGACACGCGCTTCCATTCGCCCGCCTCCGGCAGGTCGAGGCGGGCACCGACGGGCGCCACGGCCTCGATGGGATCGCTGCCGGGGTAGTCAGGCACGGGCTGCTCCGCCATCGTTCGGTCCCCCATTGTCGTGATCGTGGTCGTCCGGCGGCAGTGTGCAGAAATGCTCCGCTACGAGACCGCCCGCGAGGAGGAGCACGGCGCCGAGCGCCATCCCGATTGCGAGCCACAACGATGTTACCGCCGGTACCACCGACCGGGTGAGGATGAAAGCCACGATGCCGAGGCCCACGCCGAGCAGGAGCGCACTGGACAGGCTGGATGCCTTGGCGAGCAGGGCGATCCGCATTGCCAGGAACGGGTCGACGCGTTTTGTCGCCCGACCTCTGGTGGCCTGGCGGATGGGCCAGGCCAGGCAGACGAGGATCACCGCGATCAGGATCAGGGCCAGGGGCAGGGTGAACGGCGGAACTATGATCGGCGCGCTCCAAGCCGTCGCCGCCAGTTCGACCAGGAACCCGACGACGAGCCCGGCCAGGCCCAGCGCGATCAGCGGTGTGGGGTGGGTGCGCTTCATCGGCGATCGTCCTCGTTCTCGGGGAGATCGTCGGTGAGGTCGTCCGGTGTGCCCGGTCGTGGCCGGCCCGGTGTCTCGTGCAGGGTCTCGGTGTGGGCGACCTCGGTATGCGCGGGGTCGGTGCTCGCGGTCACCGGATGCGCCCTGGCGGTGCGTGCGGCGACGGCCAGGAGTTCGCGCACCCGGCCCCGGCCGGGAAGCTCGGCGTCGGGGTCGATGTCGAGCCAGGGAGCCAGCACGAAGTCGCGTTCCCCCGCGCGCGGGTGCGGGAGGGTGAGCCTGTCGTCGTCGATGCGGAGGTCGCCCAGGCAGATCAGGTCGATGTCCAGGGTACGGTCGCCCCAGCGTTCCTCCCGGACCCGGCCGTGGTCGTTTTCGATGGCGTTGACGGCGTCGAGCAGGGCGTGCGGTTCGCCCGTCCAGAGCACGCTCACCACAAGATTGAGGTATCCGGGTGCGGTGCGGTCCACCCCGTCGGGCTTCACGGCGTCGGAGGCGTACACCGGGGAGATCGCGGTGAGTTGCGCGCCCGGCAGTTCGGCGACGGCGCGCACGGCGGCGGCCAGGGTGCCCTCGCGGTCACCGAGGTTGCTGCCCAGTGCGAGCACGGCGGTGCGTGCCGGAGCGGCTGCGGCGTCGGTCATGCGCGGCTCCCTTCGGTTTGCGTGCGTTCGATTCGCGTGCGCTCGATCTGCACCGACACATCCGCGAAGGGGATCTCGATGGGAGCCTGCGGCTTGTGCACTGTCACCTGCACGCGTTCGGCGGCGCCGTGCGCGAGCACCACGTCGGCGATGCGCTCGGCGAGGGTCTCGATGAGATCGACGGGGTCACGACGAACGGCGTCGGCGACCTCCTCGGCGAGTTCGCCGTAGTGGATGGTGCGGGTCAGGTCGTCACCGGACGCCGCCGCACGGAAGTCCAGCCAGACCGTCACGTCGATGACGAACTCCTGGCCGTTCTCGCGTTCGAAGTCGAAGACACCGTGGTGCGCGGTGATCCGCAGCCCGGTGAGGGTGATCGAGTCGGTGCTCATGACCCTATTCTGGCCGAATCAACCCGGGCGAGCACGTTGAGGGCGGCCCGGGTGCCCACCACGTCGTGCACCCGAACAGCCCAGGCGCCCGCCTGGGCGGCGAGCACGCTGAGCACGGCGGTCGGCAGATCCCGGTCGATGATGGTGGCGTCTTCCGGCAGCACGCCGGCCAGGAATCGTTTGCGGGAGGCACCGACCATGACGGGTAGGCCGAGCGGAGCGAAGGCGTCGAGCCTGGCGAACACCCGCCAGTTCTGCTCGGCGTCCTTGCTGAAGCCGAGTCCGGGGTCCAGCACGATCTGGCTGCGCGCCACCCCGGCAGCCTCGAGCACGGCGACTCGTTCGGTCAATTCAGCGACCACGGTGGCGACCACGTCGTCGTACTCCGCGAGGGTGTCCATGGTGCGGGCGTGGCCGCGCCAGTGCATCGCGATGTAGGTGAGGCCGGTGCGGGCGACCACCGCCGCCATACCGGGGTCGGCCAGGCCGCCGGACACGTCGTTGATGATGTCGACCCCGGCGTCGGCGGCCCGTTCGGCGGTCTGGGAGTTGAGAGTATCGACACTGGTCATGATGCCCAGCCGGCGCAGCTCGGTGATCACGGGCAGTACCCGGTCCTGCTCGACCTGGGGCGACACCCGGTCGGCGCCGGGCCGGGTGGATTCCCCGCCGACGTCGATGAGGTCGGCTCCCGAGGAGTGCAGGTCCACGGCGTGCCGCACGGCAGCGTCGGTACTCGCCCACCGGCCGCCGTCGCTGAACGAGTCGGGGGTGACGTTGAGCACACCCATCACCAGGGTCACCGCACGACCTGCGTCCCGCCGATGAGGGCGATGATCTCCGAGCGAGCAACGGGCAAGGCCAGGTCCCCACGGCTGGCCATGGTCACGGTGGAGCTGTGGGTCTGGCGGGGGCCCCTGGTGGTCACGCAACCGTGGCTGGCATCGAGGACCACCAGGATCCCGCGCGGCGCCAGCCCGGTCTCTAGGGTGTCGGCGATCTCTTCGGTGAGCCGTTCCTGCAGTTGGGGCCTGGCGGCAAGGGTCGTCACGACGCTGGCCAGTTTGCCCAGTCCCACGATGCGCTCACCGGGCAGGTAGGCCAGGTGGGCGGTGCCGAGGAACGGCAGCAGGTGGTGTTCGCAGACGGAACGGAACTCGATGTCACGCAGCAGCACCAGTTCACCGGTCCGGTCTCCGACCGGCACGGTGTCTCTCAGGTGGTCGAGCGGGTCCTGGCCGAGACCGGCGAAGAACTCGGCGTAGGCCGACGCCACCCGCTCCGGGGTCGACGCCAGGCCGGCCCGGCCGGGATCCTCACCGATGGCGGCGAGGATCTCGGCGACGGCCGCTTCGATGCGTGGCTGGTCGACTCCCACGGGGGCCGGTCTACGCGGTTGCGGGGCGCGGTTTGAGTGCGGGGGCGCGCTTGGGCTTGTCCGCATCGGCGCCGCCGCTGGTGACGCCACCGTCGACCGCCGCACCGTCGATGGGCGCTTTCGGCGTCGGCATCGCGATGGGGGGTAGGTCGGAAACCGGGCGCTTGTCGCTGGAGAGCCACTGCGGGCGCGGCGGCAGCTTCTGCACGTCGGCGAAGATCTCCACCAGCGCTGTCTGGTCGAGAGTCTCGTGTTCGAGCAGCTTCGCGGCCAGGTCGTCGAGGATCGCCCGGTTGGCGTTGATGACCGTGTAGGCCTCGTCGTGCGCGTTCTCGAGCAGCTGGCGCACCTCGGTGTCCACCCGCTCGGCAAGCCGCTCCGAGTAGTCGCGCTGGTGGCCCATATCGCGGCCGAACATCATTTCGCCGGAGGCCGAACCGAGCTTGAGCGGTCCGACATCACTACTCATGCCGAACTCGGTGACCATCTTGCGAGCCGTGGCGGTGGCCTTCTCGATGTCGTTCGAGGCGCCGGTGGTGGGGTCGTGGAAAATGATCTCCTCGGCGACCCGGCCGCCCATGGCGTAGGCGAGCTGGTCGAGAAGCTCGTTGCGAGAGACCGAGTAGCGGTCCTCGAGCGGCATCACCATGGTGTACCCCAGGGCGCGGCCGCGGGGCAGGATGGTGATCTTGGTCACGGGGTCGGTGTTGCGCATGGCCGTGGCAACGAGAGCGTGCCCGCCCTCGTGGTACGCGGTGATGAGCTTCTCCTGGTCGCGCATCACGCGGGTGCGGCGCTGCGGACCGGCCATGACCCTGTCGACGGCTTCGTCGAGGGCGCGGTTGTCGATCAGCTGGGCGTTGGAACGCGCGGTCAGCAGTGCGGCCTCGTTGAGCACGTTCGCCAGGTCGGCGCCGGTGAAGCCCGGCGTCTTGCGGGCGAGCACCTCGAGGTCGACGCCGGCGGCCATCGGCTTGCCCTTGGAGTGCACCTCCAGGATGCGCTTGCGGCCGAGCATATCGGGGGCGTCGACGCCGATCTGACGGTCGAAACGTCCCGGACGCAGGAGCGCCGGGTCGAGGATGTCGGGCCGGTTGGTGGCCGCAATGAGGATCACGTTGGTCTTGACGTCGAAGCCGTCCATCTCCACCAGGAGCTGGTTGAGGGTCTGCTCGCGCTCGTCGTGGCCGCCGCCCATGCCGGCGCCGCGGTGGCGCCCGACGGCGTCGATCTCGTCGACGAAGATGATCGCCGGGGAGTTCTCCTTGGCCTGCTGGAACAGGTCGCGCACCCGGCTGGCGCCGACACCGACGAACATCTCGACGAAGTCGGAACCGGAGATCGAGTAGAACGGAACGCCTGCCTCGCCGGCGACGGCGCGGGCCAGAAGGGTCTTTCCGGTTCCGGGAGGACCGTACAGCAGCACGCCCTTCGGGATCCGGGCGCCGACGGCCTGGAACTTGGCCGGTTCCTTGAGGAAGTCCTTGATTTCTTGCAGCTCTTCGATGGCTTCGTCCGCGCCGGCGACGTCGGTGAAGAAGACCTGCGGGGTCTCCTTGGAGACGAGTTTGGCCTTCGACTTGCCGAACTGCATGACCTTGTTGCCGCCGCCCTGCATGCCGGAGAGCATCAGCCAGAAGAACGCACCGATCAGCAGCACCGGCAGGAGGATGCCCAGCAGCGACAGGAACCAGCTGGCCTGGGGAACCTCGTCAGTGAAGCCGTCCTTCGGGTCGGCGTCGGTGACGGCGGCGACGACCTCTTCGCCGCGGGGGGCCACGTAGTAGAACTGCACCTGCTCCCCGTAGGTCGAATCGGCCTTGCTGAGGGTGAGGTCGACGCGCTGATCGCCGTCGACGATCTTCGCCTCAGACACCTTCCCGTCCTTCAAGAAATCCAGGCCCTGCTGGGTGGAAATCTCGCGGAAGCCAGACATGGTCAGGAGGCTCGACCCCACCCAGACGGCGATGACAGCCAGGATGATGTAGAGGAGCGGCCCGCGCAGAAGTTTCTTGACGTTCATGGTGGTCACAGGCTACCGCTCTCGTACTGGGGGAACACCGAGTGTTCGCCCAAAGGTGAACTGGAGGACGTGGTGCAGCGGAGCCTACTCGCCGGTGGAATACACGTGTGGAGCCAGCACCCCGACGCTGCGCAGGTTGCGGTACTTCTCGGCGTAGTCCAGACCGTAGCCGACAACGAACTGGTTGGGGATGTCGAAGCCCAGGTACTTGACGTCGATCTCGACGCGGGCCGCGTCGGGCTTCCGGAGCAGGGCGCAGATCTCGAGCGAGGCCGGCCCGCGGGACTTGAGGTTCGCCATCAGCCAGGACAGGGTGAGGCCGGAGTCGATGATGTCCTCGACAATGAGGACGTGGCGGCCGTGCAGGTCGGTGTCGAGGTCCTTCAGGATCCGCACCACACCGCTGGACTGGGTGCCTGACCCGTAGGAGCTGACGGCCATCCAGTCCATCGTGACGGGGTGCACGAGTTCGCGGGCCAGGTCGGCCATGACCATAACCGCGCCCTTGAGCACGCCCACCAGGAGCAGGTCCTTGCCGGCGTAGTCCGCTTCGATCTGCCGCGACATCTCGGCCAGGCGAGCGCGAATCTCGGTCTCTTCGATCAGGATTTCGGTGAGGTCGCCGTCAATGTCACGAGGTTCCATGGGAGTGGAAGAGTCCTTTGTTTAGGTGGGTCGAGGAGCAGAAAACACGAGCGTTCCCCCCAGACGTTCCACTCTAACGCCTGGCAGGTCGAGCGCATTCTGCCCGTGCCAGTCGGTGACGAGCCTGGCGACGGCCAAGGTGTGGCTGCGTTCCCAGGCAACCCCGAACTCCCGCGCCACCACGAGGCGGATCATCCGCTGGCGGAGGGCCGCCGGGTGCACGGCCAGCGCGGCGACGGACACCCCGATGCCGGCTTCGGCCGGTTCGCAGATCTCCTCGACGAGGTCCCGCACCATGGCGTCGAGGGCGTCGGCATCCTCACGCAGCGTCTCGGCGGTACGGGCGAGCGCCTCGGCGATGCCCGGCCCGAGCTCCGCCTCGAGCACCGGCAGCACCCGTTGGCGCACCCGCACCCTGGCGTAGCGGGGGTCGGCGTTCTGCGGGTCGGACCAGGCCGGCAGGCCCGCATCCAGGCAGGCCTGCCGGGTCACGACGCGGCGGATGCCCAGCAGCGGCCGCCGGTACGGCCCGCTGATCGACGCCATACCCTGCAGGCTCGTCGCCCCCGAGCCGCGGGCCAGGCCTAGCAGCACGGTCTCGGCCTGGTCGTCGAGGGTGTGGCCGAGCAGCACCGCGATCGCGCCCGTGCCGGCCAGTGCCTGCTCGAACGCGGCGTACCGCGCGGTCCGCGCGGCGGCTTCGGGGCCGTCGCCGGTGTCTGGCGTCACCGTCACCGGCACGATCAGCACCGGATCCAGGCCGAGAGACTGAGCCTGTCCGGCCGCGACGGCGGCGATGTCGGCCGAGCCGGCCTGCAGGCCGTGGTCCACGATCACCGCGCCGGCGGTGAGCCCGGCCCGGGGCGCCTCGAACGCCGTCGCGGCGGCCAGGGCCAGCGAATCCGCTCCCCCGCTCAGCCCCACCAGGACCAGACCGGCCTCAGGCAGCAGCTCGCGCACGGCACGGCGCAGGTCGGCGATGGCCGGCGACAGTCGCGGGCGGCGGGTGGACTCCATCCAGTAACGTTATCCGCAGACTTCGAATAAGGGAGATATCAGGCCATGGCCGAATACGACGCAGTCATTGAAATCCCACGCGGTAGCCGCAACAAGTATGAGGTGGACCACGAAACCGGTCGGGTCTACCTCGACAGGGTGTTGTACACGAGCTTCGTGTACCCCACCGACTACGGGTTCTTCGAGAACACCCTGGGCCTGGACGGCGACCCCGTCGACGTTCTGGTGCTGCTCGACTTCCCGTTGTTCCCCGGCGTCGGCGTGTCCGTACGCCCCGTCGGCGTGTTCAACATGACCGATGACGGCGGCTCAGACGCCAAGGTCATCGCGGTTCCGGCCGGCGACCCGCGCTGGGACTACATCCAGGACGTCACCGACATCCCGGAGTACACCCGCAAGGAAATCGAGCACTTCTTCGAGCACTACAAGGACCTTGAGCCGAACAAGTGGGTCAAGACCGAGGGCTGGGGCGACGCCGCCGAGGCCGACCAGATTGTGCGCGACGGCCTGAAGAAGCTCGTCGACGAAGGTCACTGACCCACAGCGACGCGCTGAACCGACAGAAGCCGCCTCCCATCAGGGAGGCGGCTTCTGCTGTGTGCCGGGGTCTGTTGCTTAGGACGGTCGGCCGACGTACGGCGCGACCTGGCCTGGCGACCAGATGCTGTGCACCCGAACGGGCTTGCCCACGTCCGGCGCCTCGAGGATCTGTCCGCCGCCGACATAAATGGCCACGTGATAGTAATTCCCCGGCGAACCCCAGAAGACGAGGTCGCCCACCTGCACCTGCGAGAACGAGACGAGCTTGCCCTGACCGGCCATGGTGTTGTACTGGTTGGTCGCCGAGTGCGTGCCGATGTAGATGCCCGCGGCCGCGTAGGCGGCCTTGGTCAGACCGGAACAGTCCCAGACGTCGGGGCCGGAGCCGCCGAGCTTGTAGGCGTCGCCGAGCTGCGCACGGGCAAAGGCGATGGCGGTGCCGACGGCGGAAGCGTTGGGTGCGGCCGGGGCGGACACGACGGGCGGCGGCGCCGGAGCAGCGGGAGCCGGGGCCGCAGGGGCGGCGGGAGCCGGAGCGGCGGGAGCTGGAGCCGCGGGAGCTGGAGCCGCGGGAGCCGCAGCGGCCGGAGCATCGGGCGCGGAAGCGGCCGGCGGATTGTTCTTGACGGCGGCCGCAGCGGCGGCCTGGGCCTTGGCCAGCGCGGCGGCGGATGCGGCGGCGTCCAGCCCGGTTTGGTACTCGCGCTCCACGTCGGCGGTGGTGTCCTTCAGCAGGGCCAGCTGTTCGTAAAGCTCCGACGACTTCTTCAGCTCGACGTCGAGTGCGGCCTGGGCGCCCAGTGCGGCGTCGCTGGCCGATTCGTACTTCTCCTTGGACTCCGCGCTGAGGCGCTTGCGTTCCGCGGTGGCGGCGGCAGCCTGGGCGATGAGCGATTCCGCGGTGTTCTTGTCCTGCACGGCCTGCCGGTAGATGGTCTCGGACTGCTCGCTGAGCTTGCTGGCCGTGCCGAGCTGGCTGAGCAGGTCGTCGGCGGTGTTGCCGTTGAGGAACAGGTTGAGGGAGAGGTCCTGGGCTCCGGTCTTGGCCAGGTGTGCGGCGATTAAGCCGGCGCGCATCTTGGACGTGTCAGCGGCCTTCTGCGCCACCGCGGACTGCTTGTCCAGGCTATCCTCCCGGGCCGTGGCCGCATCGAGGTCGTCCTGGGTGACCCTGTAGGCCTCCGCGGCCATCTGGGAGCCCTGCGACGCCACCGCCGACGACTCCTGCAGGCCCTTGAGCAGTCCGGTGAGGTTCTCGATTTCCTTCGCCTTGGTGGCCTCGCTCAGCTTGGCCTTGGCAACTTCGTCCCAACTCGGGTAGTCCTCGTCGGCGAAGGCCGGCACGGCCACGCCGGCCGCGGCGGTGACGGAGCCGATCATCGCTGCCGACAGCAGCGCGGCCGAGGTACGCCGCGAGCGGCGGGTGGACGTGTGCTCAGCCAAGTGGCGCTCCCCTGTCGGACATGAACGGAACGGCGTTGATCCGGTTGCCGCCGCTGAACACCTCGAAGTGCAGGTGGCAGCCGGTGGAGGCGCCGGTGGTGCCGGAGCTGGCGATGTTCTGGCCGACCGAGACCTGCTGGCCGACCGAGACGAAGATGCCACCGTCCCGGATGTGGGCGTAGCCGGTCATGATGCCGTTGCCGTGGCTGATCTGGACGAAATTGCCGTAGGTGCCCTTGCGGCCCGCGTATTCGACGGTTCCCGATGCTGCCGCGTAGATCGGAGCGCTGCAGCCGGTGCCGATGTCGGTGCCGTAGTGGAAACCGCCGCTGCAGCCGCCGCTGCCGCAGAGCACGGCGCGGGCGCCATAGCCGTCGGTGATGCGTCCGCCGGCGGGAACACCCCAACCCTGGCTGCCGACCTGGCCGCCGCTGAGGCCTGCGCCGGGAGATCCGGTTGAGCCGCCGGACGAGGGGGCGGGTCGGGAGGCCGCGGCGCGTGCGGCTTCCGCCGCGATGGCGGCGAGGCGCGCCTTTTCGGCTTCCGCGGCGATCCGGGCCCGTTCGGCGACGCCGGCCTCGTAACCCGCGGTAGTGGTGGCCTGGGCGTCCTGCATGAACTGCAGTTGCTGCTCGAGGATCACGCTCTGCGCTTCGGAGTCGGCCAGCGCACCAGCTGCGGCGTCCGCCGCCTCCTGGGCCGCCACCATGGCGGCTTCGGCCTCGATCCGGAGGGCCTCGCGCTCGGCCTGGGCCACAGCGGCCTGGTCGCCCAGGGCCTGAGCGGTGTTGTTGGCGGTCTGGGCCTGGTCGTAGACGTCGGTGCTGCGTTCGACAAGTTTGCTCATGCTGCCGAGCTTGGACAGCAACTCGTCGGCACCCTCGCCGCTCTTCTGCCCGTCGATGAAGAGGTTGACGCTGAGGTCGGTGCCGCCGGTGCGGTACAGCTGCGCGGCAAGCTGACCGGCCTGGGTGGTCGCGGCGTCCGCCTCGGTCTTGCTGGTGTCGGCCTGAGCCTGCAGGTCGCCGGCGCGACGGCTGGCGTCGTCGAACTTCTCCTGGGCGGTCTGGAGCTCGACTCCGCGGGCCTCGGCTTCCGCCTGGGTGCGTTCCACCTCGGTCTGCAGGCCGGCGATGAGGTTCTGGATCTCGGTGACCTGGGCGGCGGCAGCGTTGGTGTTGGACTTGGCGGCCAGCACGTCTGGCCAGCTCGGGTAGTCCACGGCCATGGCCGGGCTGATCGGGCTGGCGAGGGTCACCGCGAGGGTCAGGGCGGCGGCGAAGCCGGTCACGCCCATGGTCGCCCGGCGGACGCTGATGCGCCCGCGTCGGGGCTGCTGCCGGTTCGGCCGCAGCCGGCTGAGGCCGGCGTTGACTCCGCGGCTGATCACGGTGGCCGTGCGCTTCATAACTCCCCGATCGGGCTCGTGCTTTGTCACATTCGTCACTGTGGTAACTCTCGTCACAATAACAAACCCCGCTGAGTGGCCAGGGTTCGAATAAAACCTAACCCCAGGGTGCTCCGGTTTGCCGCCCATTCGTGGGCGCGGTGAAAAGCGACACGCCGAGCTGAGAATCGGGTCCGATTCGGGTTCTGGCCCGGAATCACGCGGCGAACGAACCCGCAATCCGGCACCACGCGCACCGGACGCTGGGGCCGATTTGAACTATCGCTCTGCCAACACTTATGATTATGCGTCGGAAGTCATCAGCTTCCGGTAAGCAAGGCCCCATCGTTTAGCGGCCTAGGACGGCGCCCTTTCACGGCGTTAACACGGGTTCGAATCCCGTTGGGGCTACGGATACTGTAGGTTGTACTCGGCACAAAAAGTTAGACAGCAACACCGCAGAATCACAAGAAACAAAGCATCAAAGTTTGGCCCTGTAGCGCAGTTGGTTAGCGCGCCGCCCTGTCACGGCGGAGGTCGCCGGTTCAAGTCCGGTCAGGGTCGCCAAGGCGACAAGCCCTTTCGAAAGAAGGGGCTTTTCGTCCTTTCGAAGGCATCTCTCGAGTCGCCTTCGAGGCCCTGTAGCTCAGTTGGTAGAGCGTTCGACTGAAAATCGAAAGGTCACCGGATCGACGCCGGTCGGGGCCACTTGGCCATCTGCGGGCTTCTACCGCAGGTGGCCTTTTTTTATGCCACGATGTGGACATGAAACGCTCCGCCTCCGCGCACCTGGAACTTCATGCGTTCGGGCCCGCCGAGCTGGTCCTGTCCGTCGTCGTCGCCGCAGACGCGAACGCCACGGAACGTCTGCGCATCGTGCAGGACGGCGCCACGCTGGCCTATCGGGAGAGCCTCGATGTGCACGGAACGCGACTCCAGCTCGTGTCGGTGCAGGCCGGCCGGATCGACATCGACTACACAGTGGAGGTATCGGGCGAGTCCGAGCCTGCAGAAGTGTCCGACATCGACCTTGTCCGATACCTGCGACCCAGCCGCTACTGCGAATCCGACCACCTCTGGCCTACCGCCCAGGCCGAGTTCCGTGGGCTCACCGGTACCGCCCTGCTCGACGCGATCACTTCCTGGGTGGGCACGCACCTGAACTACGTGCCCGGCGCCAGCCTGCCCACGGATGGCGCGGTGCGCACCCTGCTGGCCCGGCAGGGCGTCTGCCGCGACTACGCGCACCTCGTCATCGCGTTCCTGCGCGCGCACGACGTGCCCGCACGCCTGGTGTCGGTCTACGCCCCTGGGCTGTCGCCGATGGACTTCCACGCCGTGGCCGAGGCGTTCCTCGACGGTGCCTGGCAGGTCGTCGACGCGACCGGGCTCGCTCCACGGCAATCGCTTATGCGCATCGCCACGGGCCGGGACGCCGCGGACACCGCCTTCCTGTCCTCGGCCGGCGCCGCCGTGGCACTGAACGCGCTCACCGTCACCGCAGTCGTCGACGAGCTACCCCGGGATGACGTCACCAGGCCGGCCAGGCTGGCCTAGACCCCCCCTGGAGTGGTCACAGCGGGGCCGGAAGGCACGCGCTATGTTCCCTGCAGCGCACACCAGAACTGAGCATAACTCACTCGTGTCTGTCGCCCCGGTCAGGCCGACGACAGCACGTGCCCCGCGGCATCCGGCTCCCAACCTGCAAGGGATACTCGTGACGACAGACGCCGGCGCCGTGAGAGCGACGTGGATCGCACCGTCCGCCGACATCGACCCCCGAGCGGTGCTCGGCGACGGCAGCACGGTGGCTGACCGCGCACAGGTCCGCGAATTCGCCCGGGTCGGCCCCGGCTGTGCGGTCGGGTACGCCGCGTACCTCGGGCCTGGCGTCATCCTCGGCCGCCAGTGCACGGTGCAGGACTTCGCCCTGCTCTACGAACCGACCCTGCTGGAGGATCGGGTGTCCGTCGGGCCGGGGGCCGTCTTCACCAACGACAGGTTTCCCCGCGCCGTTGTGCCGTCCGGACGCCTCAAGTCCGCGGCGGACTGGGTCCTCGTGGGCGTCACCGTGCGCACCGGCGCATCCGTCGGTGCCAACGCCGTCTGCGTGGCACCGCTCACCATCGGGCGCTGGGCCATCGTGGCCGACGGCTCTGTGGTGACCGCCGATGTCCCCGAGTACGCCCTGATGGACGGCATCCCCGCCACGAGGGTGCACTGGGTCGGTCAGAGCGGCGCCCGCCTGAAAAACGTCGGCCCCGGACTCTTCAGGTGCCCGGTGACCGGCGCACACTACAGCGAACACGACGGCACCCTCCGCCCCCTCGGAATTGCCCCCCGATAAGGTCACAGCGACTCCTTCCCAGCCCGGCTATGGTCACGTCGTGAGGACCTGGGCGTGCGCCAGGTCTCGTCACGAGTCCGTCTCCGGGGTGCGCTATTGCCGGCGTCGGGCTCTGTCCGAGCTGCACCTGTACACCCGACATGCAGGGATGGAACGTGAAAAGAAATACTTTGCGGCGACCCCTCCGTGCGGCCGGCTGCCCCACAGCCTCCCACCGCCCCGCGAAAGGTCGACGCTCGTGATACCCGCACCGGAGACGGCCGGGCACCCCCTCATCGAAGCGACCGCCGACGTGGACCCCGCCGCGGAAGTCGGCGCTGAGACACGCGTGTGGCACCTCGCCCAGGTGCGCGAAAATGCCTCCATCGGCAGCGGCTGCATCCTCGGGCGTGGCTCGTACATCGGACCCGGCGTCATCCTCGGACGCAACTGCAAGGTACAGAACTACGCACTGATCTACGAACCGGCGGTCCTGGAAGACGGCGTCTTCGTCGGTCCCGCCGTGGTGTTCACCAACGACATGTTTCCGCGGGCCGTCAACCCCGATTTGAGCATCAAAATGGCAGAGGACTGGCATCCGGTGGGTGTGCACGTCGGCACGGGCGCGTCCATCGGTGCGCGGGCCGTCTGCATCGGACCGGTCAGCATCGGCCGTTGGGCGCTCGTCGCGGCCGGCGCCGTGGTGACGAAGGATGTCCCGGACTACGCCATCGTCGCCGGCGTACCGGCCAGACGCATCGGCTGGGTCGGTCGGTCGGGGATCCCGCTGCGGAGAGCTGAGGACGGCCGGCTGACCTGCCCGGCCACCGGTGAGCACTTTCACGAACGTGACGGCGTCCTCCTGGCAGAACGTGAGTCCGGATGAACAAGCGTCAGCTCGGGCTCACCGCGCTCGCCCTCACCGTGGCAGTGGCGACGGCCGGCATGATCGTGGCCCATCTGCTGCCGGCATCCGACCGGATTCGCCCGGTGGCGGAATCCACACCGTCGGCCACGGCTTCACCGACAGCCGCCGAGAGCGGCGCCCCCACGTCGACCGCGCGGATCGACGAGACGGTGCCGCCTGCTCCGGAGCGACCGCAGGCCGACCCCGCACCCGACACCGATACCGAGGTGGGCCCCCGCACCTCAACCGAGGTGCTCCCGCCCGGGCAGGTCGACGTCACCCTGCCGCCGTCGAAGCCCCGGTCCGCGCTCGTCTCGCTGCCACTCCCCCCAACCGTGAACTCCCTCGGCGACGTTGTGGACGGGTTCCCCACCGATGTCATGCCGGGGATCCCGAACTCACTCGTCGGCAACAGCTCGGTGGCGACGCAGGGCGACCGTCTGCAGTCCGCGTTCAAGGCAAGGACCACACTCGGCACCGACGACGTCCTCGCGTTCTACCGGCACCATTTCGCGCCCCTGGGACTCCTCGAAACCCCGGTGACCACGACCGAACGCGGGACAACGCTCAGTTTCGCCCGCGACGACGATTCGGTGACCCTGTCGGTCACCGCCGTCGCCGGCGGATCCAGCTACGTGCTCTTCGGCGTTTTCACGGCGCAGGGTTGACGGCGGCCGGCCCGTGTACATCTCTTTTTCCGACCGGGGGTCGGCACAAGGAACGGCCTCCCCTCCCGGACGCCCCGTCGCGACACGGGTCTCGTCCGTCGTCATCGCGCTGGGAATCGTCAGCCTGGTCACTGACGTCTCCTCGGAGTCGGTGTCGGCAATCCTTCCGCTGTACATCACGGGAGTGCTGGGCCTGTCGACAGTCGCCTACGGGTTTCTCGACGGGATCTACCAGGGCGTCAGCGCCATCGTGCGCATCGCCGGCGGCTGGGCGGCGGACCGGGGGGACCAGCCGAAATGGATCGCGTTCTTCGGGTACGGTCTGTCTGCCCTGGCCCGCACCGGACTTCTCTTCGCAACCGGATTCACGTCCCTGGTGGCCGTCATCGCTGTCGATCGCCTCGGCAAGGGCGTCCGGACCGCCCCGCGCGATGCGCTGATTACAGCGTCATCGCTCCCGGAGAACCTCGGTAGGTCTTTCGGAGTGCACCGCATGCTGGACACCGTCGGGGCCGCGGTCGGGCCACTGCTCGCCTTCGCGATCCTGTTCGCCATCCCGGACGGCTACGACACTGTATTTGTCGTATCGCTCGCCTTCGCGATCGTCGGCGTCTTTGTGCTCGGCCTGGTCGTACCGAACACCCGTCCCTCGGCAGAGCGCGCCGCACCCGGCACCTCCCGGGCGTCGTTCAGGTGGGCTCAGCTGAGGGATCCGCGGCTGCGCCGCCTGCTCCTCACCGCGGGACTGTTGGGCATCGTGACCATCGGTGACGGGTTCATCTACCTGGTCTTGCAAAGCCGGGATGCCTTCGCGGCGGCCTGGTTTCCCCTGCTCTACGTGGGCACCAACGTCGTCTTCCTCCTCCTTGCGATCCCGCTGGGCAAGCTCGCCGACAGGTTCGGCCGCGCCGGGGTCTTCGTCTGCGGCCACCTCGCGCTCCTGGCTGCCTACGCCTCTGCAGCGGTCCCCGTTGCCGGGCTTCCAACGACGATTCTCTGTCTGATAGCCCTCGGTGTGTTCTGTGCGTCCACCGACGGCATCCTCGCGGCGCTCGCGGCCCAGTCGACGTCTGAGGCCAGCCGTGCGACAGCCATCGCCTCCGCCCAGACCGTCGTTGCCGCCACCCGGCTGATCGCGTCCACTGGATTCGGTGTGCTCTGGTTCGCGGTGGGCCGCGGCGACGCCATGCTGATCATCGCGGGCGCACTCGCCCTGCTGATCCCGCTGGCCGCTCTCGTCCTGCGCGGCGCGTTCGACCGGACGCAGACGACATGACCGCACGCAAACGCACCATCGCCGCCGTGCTGGTCAGCGCGGTGCTCCTCGGCGGAGCCGGAGGCTACGGCATCGTGGCCTGGGCAGGCTCCCAGGAACGACGGACCGGCGGGAACGCCGTGCAGGCGGTCACCACCGACACGGCGGCGACAGGAGACCGGATCGTGTTCCGCAATACGGCATCCGGCGACGGGTACGGGCTGGTCGCCTTCGTCCCGCTCGCCGATCCCGCCGGTGAGCGCTCGGTGACGGCCCAGGCGTGCGACAGGGTGTACGCAACCACAGTCGTGGAGATGTGCCTCCACATCGACCGCGGGATCGTCACGACGTTCGCGGCCACCCTGCGCGGTGCGGACGCCGCCGAGCTCCGCACCTGGCCGTTACCCGGCATCCCCAGCCGCACTCGGGTATCCGCCAACTCCCACCTCGTCGCCGTGACAGCGTTCGTGACCGGGGAATCATATGGGACGGTCGCGTTCTCGACTCAGACGACGATTTCCACAATCGACGGCACCGACTACGGCAATCTCGAAGACTTCGCTCTCTTGGTGGACGGTGAGCGCATCACAGCGGCCGACCGCAACATCTGGGGCGTGACCTTCGGCAGCGACGACACCACCTTCTATGCCACGGCGGCCTCGGCCGGACGCACCTGGTTGGTACGGGGCGACCTGACCGCCCGCACCCTGACGGCCATCCGGGAAAGCGCCGAGTGCCCGTCGCTCTCCCCAGACGGTCGTCATATCGCCTACAAGAAGGTCGTTACCGGCACTGCGTCGCCGGTCTGGTCCATCGCGGTGCTCGATCTCGAGACGGGGGCGGAAACTCTCCTCCCCGCCCCCGGCAACGTCGACGACCAGGTGGAATGGCTGGATGACTCGACACTGCTCTACGGGCTGGCCCGCACCGATGTCGTCGGTGACAGCGATGTCTGGTCCATCTCCATCGACGGGGCCAGCCAACCTCGCCTCTTCATCCCGCACGCCTGGTCTCCCTCGGTGGTGCGCTCATGACTGCCAAACGCGGGCAGAACGCGACCCGTCTGGATGACCCCGCGACGGCGCCCCCCACGGTCGATCACGTCCTGATCACCAGGTTCAACCTGCCGACCCCGGGCCCAGAGGGTCGAGTGCGCCAACGCGAGGGATGGCTCACCGGCCGCGCCGACCTCTTCGAGAAATACTGCCTGCCGTCGGTGCGCGCTCAAACCAACCAGAACTTCCGCTGGCTCGTTTACCTCGACCCGGACAGCCCCGAATGGCTCGTCCAACGCCTGGCACCGTTCGTGCGGGACCAGGTCTTCGAGCCGATCTACCGGGCAGAGGTCACCCCGGCCATCATTCTCGACGACATCCGCGCCGGGCGAACCACACCCTCCGCCGACCTGCTGACCACGAATCTCGACAACGACGACGGACTCGCCGCCGATTTTGTCGACCGCCTACAGCGAATCCCTCCAAGGGGGCCGCGCTCGGCGCTGTACCTCGCGTCGGGACTGATCCTCGGTCCCGACGGGTTGTTCCTCCGCGTCGACAAGCTCAACGCGTTCTGCTCAGTCAGGGAGACCTGGAACGATCCCGTCACCTGTTGGGCGGACTGGCACACGCTGCTCCCTAGGTCCATGCCGAGCGTTACGGTATCCGGCCCACCGGCGTGGCTGCAGGTCGTGCACGGCAGCAACGTCAGCAACCGGGTTCGCGGCCGGCTCGTCGCGTCGAACGGCTACGCCGCCCTGTTCCCCACCCTGCCCACCGATCTTGACCAGCCGACGCGTACCGACCTGCTCCGCGACCGCCTGTTGAGCGGGCCAGCCAGGCTGCTGCGGGATTCCTCTCGCGCCGCGGTGAAGTCAACCCTGCTATTCCTGGTCGGCAAGCGCGGGGTCGACCGAATCAAGGAGTGGCGCAGCGGGACGACGGAATGACACCAGTCCGCCCCGAGCTGCGTCACTTTACCCCCCGATAAGGTCACAGCGGCTCGTCGCTTGCCCGGCTATGGTCAGCTCGTGAGGACCTGAGCCTGCCTCAGGTTTGAACACGAGTCCGTACCGGGCCTTACCCTTCCGGCCGCGGGCTGTATCCGAGCTGAACCTGTACACCCGAAATGCAGGGATGGAACGTGACCACAACCATTATTTGTCGACCCCTCTGTGCGGCCGGCTGCCTCGCAGCCGACCGCTTCCTCGTTCGACGGCGACGCCGATGAACAAGCGTCAGCTCGGCCTGGCAGCGCTCGGCCTCACGGTGCTGGTGGCCAGCGCCGGCGTCGTGGTCGCGCAGCTGCTGCCCCCGACCGACCGGATCCAGAGCGTGGCGGAGTCGACGTCGCCCACCGCGCAACCGACCTCCGAGCGGAGTGTCACCCCGACGCCGGCCGACACCGACGGTGCGACGCCCGCTCCGGTTGAGGAGGAGCCGACGGACACCGGCGCGGACGGCGAGCGCTGGAGCGAAGCCGACGCCGCGCCGCGCACGTCGACCGAAGTGCTCCCTGAGCAGCCTGAGAGCGTCATCCTGCCACCATCGAAGCCCCGGACCACCCTCGTTTCGTTGCCGCTTCCCCCCACCGCCAGCTCGACCGGAACCGTGGTCGGCGGGTTCCCCACGGACGTCATGCCCGGCATCCCGGAGTCGGTTATCGACAACACGTCCGTCGCGACCGAGGGCGACCGTATGCAGGCCGCTCTGGAGGCCAGGACGTCACTCGGAACCACCGACGTCCTGGCGTTCTACCGGCAGCATTTCGCTCCGCTGGGTCTTCTGGAGTCCCCGACCACCGCCGCCAAACGGTCGACGACGCTGAGCTTCGCGCGAGGCGACGACTCCATCACCCTCGCCGTCACCGCCGTCGCCGGCGGGTCCAGTTACGTGCTCTTCGGCGCATTCACCGCGCAGGACTGACAGGCAGGCCCGTGTACATCTCGTTGTCCGGCATCTGCACACCCTCCCTTCCCTTATCCATGCCTGGTCTCCCTCGGTGGTGCGAACATGACTCTTGATACAGCCCGAATCGTCCTCGGCGGGTCCGCCGTGGACCTGCTCGAATTCAGCGACTCCATGGAACGGATAACCGAGCACCTCGAGGCGCCTGACATCCCGCCCCTGGCGGTCACGTCGATCAACCTCGACCATGTGCATCACTTCGGGGCGGGTGCCGACTGGTCGGGAACGCTCGACGACGACGTACCGGCGCCGGAGGCGGGGCACAGCCAGCTGACCTGGCTGAACCTCATCGATGGTGCCCCGCTCGCCGCGCAGGCCGGCCGCATCACCGGCCGCGCCTGGCCGCGCCTGGCCGGCAGCGACCTGATCGGACCGATCTTGGCGCTGTGCGAAAGCCGCGGCACCCGCATCGGCTTTCTGGGCGGGACGGCCGACACCCACGACCGCCTCCTCGCCGAGCTCGCCGCTCGATACCCAGCGTTGTGCGTTGCCGGTCTCTGGGCTCCCGCTAGGGACGAACTGAACGATTCGGTGCGATCGGAGGCGATCGCCCGCGAGATCCGCGATGCCGACACCGAGCTCCTGATCGTCGGACTCGGAAAGCCTCGGCAGGAGCTGTGGATCGCAGAACACGGGCTGGCGACGGGCTCCCGCGTGCTGCTGGCCTTCGGCGCCGTCGTCGACTTTCTCGCCGGACGGGTGACCAGGGCTCCGCACTGGATTTCCGCGCACGGACTGGAGTGGGCGTGGCGGCTCGCACTGGAACCCCGGCGCCTGTGCACCCGGTACCTCGTGCAGGGCCCACCTGCCTACCTCGCGGTGCGGCGGCGGGAGTCGATCGCCGCCCCCTGGACACCCTCTCCGGCGGTGATCGGTGTCCACCCCCACGATGGTGCGACAGAGAACCGATTCGTCGGCTTCGCCGACCCGGACGAGCACGCCGACGTGGCCGTCGTTGTCGTCGCCGACAGCACGGTCAGCGTCCTCCCGCTGCTCGAGGAACTCCGAGCGGAGTGTCAGGACCTCCGACTGCGCTGCATCGTGACCGGCGGGGACCCCGGTCGCACCTCCCGGCCCGAGCTGCTGCTCCAACGGGACGTGATCCTGGTGCCAACGGAACGAAACCGCGGCCATGCGGCTTCGATCAATGCCGCCAGAGCCCACATCGGCAGGGCGGACGCTGTGCTCGTGCTCGACGGCACCGGGGAGGTGGAGCGTGGCGCGCTGCGAACCATGGTCGACCGGATGAACCGCGCCGGCGCCGGCGCGGTGGTACCCCGCTTGCTCACCGGTGACGGCGCCACCCGTCGGCACCTGCCCAAGGAACCCACGGTGAGCCGGGCCCTCCTCGGCGCAACCGTCGAAAAGGACGATTCCGGCTCTGGAGGCCGGTTCAGCTCGGTGTACACCGACGCTGAGAGCTACGAGCATGCGCATCAAGTGCGCTGGGGGTTCGACACCGGGCTCCTGGTGCGCCGGGACGTCGACGACCTCGTCGGCGACAGGGACGAGCGGTTCACCGCCGCCCAGGAGTCGGACTACTTCCGCCGCGTGCGTGAGACGGGGGCGCCGATCTGGTACGAACCTGCCGCGCGCATCAGGTCCGAAGCCAGCCCCGGCGTCCGCCCGCCCGCGCTGGCGGCGCTGCTCGCCGCGAACCAGGTCCGCTTCACCCGCCGCTATCGGTCCTTCGGTTACGCGCTCGCCTTCCAGGCTGCCTTGGCCGTGACCGCCGCCCGGCACTGGACCGACCCCGCCCAGCGCACGATCGTGCGCACCCTGCTGACGGGATCTGCCTGGAGGACGGCGCCGGCCGCTCCCCCAAAGCCGGTCGCGGTCACCACGACAGAGCCCGGCCCGTGGGGCAGGTCCGCCACGCCGGCCGGCACCATCATCATCCCCGCCCACAACGAGCGCGCGACGATCGGACGTACCCTCGCCCTGATCGCCCCGATGGCGGCCCTGAACCAGGCCGAGATCATCGTCGTCTGCAACGGCTGCTCCGACAGCACGGCGTCGGTCGCCCGCCGGTTCCCCGGCGTCGCGGTGTACGACATCGAGACAGCATCCAAGACCGCGGCCCTCAACGTCGGCGACGCCGCCGCCCACGCCTGGCCGCGTCTCTACCTGGACGCAGACGTGGCGATCGAACCCACCACGGTGCGCGCGATCTTCGACTCTCTCGGGACCGGGCGCATCCTGGCCGCACGCCCCGAGTACACCTATGACACCACAGGCGCGTCGGCCCTGGTCAAGAGCTACTACCGCGCGCGGCGCAGAATACCGACCAATCGCGACGCCGTCTGGGGCGCCGGTGCCTATGCCCTGAACGCGTCAGGGCACGGCAGATTCGACCGCTTCCCCGACGTCACGGCCGACGACTCGTACGTCGACAGCCTCTTCCGCTCCGACGAGAAGGTCGTCGTACCGACCGGCTCTCCCGTGCGGGTCTTCACACCCCGGACCGTCGCCAGCCTCGTCGCCGTTCTCGCCCGCCAGTATCGGGGGGTCTCGGAATTGGGGACCGAGTCCACGACCGCCGGAAGCATCAGGTCCCTCGTCGCATCCGTGCGCGGCCCGGCGAGCGCGGCCGACGTGGTCTGCTACGGGCTGCTCACGGTGCTCGGCCGGCTCAGGGCCCACCGCGTAGTCAGCCGAGGCCGGGCGGGCTGGGAACGCGACCTGTCCAGCCGAGCACTCCCTCCGGACCTCGCGGCGTGACCCTGACGACTTCGGCCAATCACCCCCTCTCTGGGGTCCGACGGTCTGCCTCGACCGGGATACTGTCTGCTCCGACGGGGACCCTGGTCCCGTCAATTGCACCGTGGGTCTGGCTCGTAATACCAGCCACATCCGATCCGAACCAAGGGGGTGAACGCGTGTACTCATCACGTCGACCCTGCCCGTTCCTGCCATGACCGCGTTGACGCCCGACCGGTCGCCGTCGCCCGCCCCCGGGCGCGACACCTTCGTCAGCGCTGACCAGCCGGCCGATGTCGCGGTCATCATCGTCACCTACAACAGCGAGGCAGACGTCGGGCCGCTCCTCGCCAGTCTGAGAGAGGCCACGCCGTCTGTTCGGATGTGCGTCGTCGTCGTCGACAACGATTCGACCGATGGCACCCTCGGTGTGCTTGCCGAGCACGCCGACATCACCGTGCGCTCCAGCGGCGGCAATCGCGGCTACGCCGGCGGAATCAACGTGGCGTTGAGGCTTGTCGGCCGTGCACGCAGCATTCTGGTGCTCAACCCGGACCTGGTGGTTCGGCCGGGCAGTGTGCGCGAGATGCTCAACTGCTTGGAATCAACCGGCGCCGGCGTCGTAGTTCCCCGCCTGGTGGATTCCCTCGGCGTCCTCCAGGCGTCGCTCCGCCGCGAACCGACGGTGCTGCGGTCGTTCGGCGAAGCACTGTTCGGCTCTCGGGCCCGGCGGAGGCCGGGCTGGCTCTCCGAGACCGTCTACGACCAGGAAAGCTACCGGCGCGCGCACGTCGTGGAGTGGGCCACCGGAGCCGCCCTGCTGATCGACCGGGCGCTCGCCGAGCGCCTCGGTGATTGGGATGAGCGGTACTTTCTCTACTCAGAGGAAACCGACTACTTCCGCCGCGCCCGGAACGCCGGCGCAACGGTGTGGTACGACCCGGCCGCGACCGTCGCTCACCGCCAGGGCGGCTCAGGTGTGTCCGCCGGGCAATCCGCGCTGATGTCCGTGAACCGGGTGCGCTACGCCGAACGGCACGGCACCCCCGCCGCCGCCGCGCTGGTGCACGTTGCGGTCACGCTCCATGCGGCCCTCCGGGCCCACCGGGCCGCCGATCGCTACGCCCTGGCCGTGCTGCTGGATCGTCGCCGGTGGAGGACCCTTCCTCATGCGACGAACACCGCCGCCTCTCCGATCGGGATGGGCGAATGACCGCCGCCGGCCTGCTGCGAGTTCTCCTGCGGCGCTGGTATGTCGTCGTGGCCGTTTTCGCCGTCCTGGGCGTCACGTTCGTCACCCTCGATGAGGCCGGCGGCGCTTACGTCTCGCAATCGAAGGTGGTCTTCGTGGTTCCCGATGCCGCAGCCGTCGGCGTCTTCGACGACCGACAGCGGGACACCCTGTTGGAATTCGTCGGGGCCATCGAGCAGGAGATCAACGACGGAAAGCTGCCCGACCGTCTCTCGCCGGACGCCCCACTCTTCGGCGCGGGAGTGTCCGAGGGGTATCAGGTCGTCATACCCAACACCGGCGGGCAGTGGGAGTACAGCTTCCCCGACCCAGTGTTGTCGGTACGGGTCGCCGGTCAGGATCCCGACAGGGTCAGAGAGACCCTCAACACCCTCCTCGACCGGATCGACGTTCTCACCGCCGACCGGCAGAGCACCCTGGACCCCCGGGATGCCATCAGCACGGAGCGGGTCCCGGCCGAGGCCACGGTCAGTCACGTCGGCGGATCCCGCAGAACACAGGCCAGGGCCCTGCTCGTACTCGGGCTCGTCGGGCTCGGCGTGGCCGCGACCGCGGCAACGCTCGTCGACCGGCTCGCCGGCCGGACTCCCAGACCCCGCCGCCAGGACGGGCCGGCCGGCCAAACCCTGCCGCCCACTACTTCACCGGGCACAACCGCCCAGCAAACGGAGCGTGTGACATGACATTGAAGAACTTCCTGCGAGGCCTCGGACGGCGCTGGTACGTGGTGCTGATCGGTCTGGTACTCACCGGCGTCGCTGCCGGCGTCGTGTATTCCGAGGTGCAACCCACCTACCAACGCAACGCGACCCTGCTCCTCATGCCCGCGGCCTCGAGCGTTCCCGAAGGAGAGAACCCCTACCTGTTCCTCGGTGGCCTCGGCCAGGCCAGTGACGTGTTGGTGAACACGATGGCGTCGCAGACCGTGCGTGAGTCGTTGTTGGATGGGCATCCGGCCGCGGACGCCACCGTCCAGCGCATCGCGACCAGCAGCGGTCCGCTCCTCTCCGTCACCGCCACCGGCAGCACCAACAGTGAGGTTGCCCTGGTGCTCGACCGCGCCCTCTCCGGCGTGCAGACAAACCTCAGCTCCCTGCAGACCCGAGCCGACGTTCCGGAGGTTGAGCGCATCACCGCGATGCCTCTCACCACAGACGAAACCAGTACGGTGATCCAGAAGAGCCGGCTGGAAGCCGTCGCCGCAACAGCTGCCGCCGGCTTCGCTCTCACCCTGCTCCTGGCCGGGTTGGTGGACGGGCTGCTGCTGTCCAGGGACAGGAGACGCCGGTTGGATCCGCCCGTTGCCGATTCCGCCGGCACGCCGGATGACGTTGAGCTCGAAGACGGCCGGGCAACCGAGGACTCCGACGACGACCTCGGCGCACCCCAGGGTCCGAGGGACCCGGACCTGTCCCGTTCCGGCGACCGCCGGGTGCTTGCCGGCGTCCCGGACGGCTTTGACGACAGCACGATCCCCGTCAAGCGCGGCGCAGACGCACGCGCTCCCGAGCACGCCGAATGAGCAGGCCGGCGCCCGCGGCGACCCGCGCCGCCGCGACGGAGCGAGGTCCCCGTCGGGGGATCGACGGACTGACTGTTCTCACCGTGTACGTGGTTCTGCTGTTCGCGGTTCCGTCCGGACTCACGATCACGGCCCTGGGGTCGGCGGGACGGCCCGCGACGCTCTGGGCCCTCGGCGCGGGACTCTGGTGGTGCTGGCATCAGCTGCAGCGTCAGTCCCCTCTGCCACCGGGCCCGCGACGCGTATCCGCGGCACTTTTCGCCCTCCTCGCGGTGGCGGGCTTCAGCTACGCCTGCGCCATGCTTCGCGGGCTGCCCACCGACGAGGTCAGCCCGGCTGACAACGGGCTCCTGCGACTGCTGGCGTGGGCCGGGATCCTGCTCGTCGGCATCGACGGTCTCCCCAGCGTCGGCGAACTACGGGTCCTGCTGCGCAGGCTCGCGTGGGCGGGCGGCGCGATGGCGACCCTGGGCATCCTTCAGTTCCTGACGGGCAACCTGCTCCTGGAGTTCTGGCACTTCGTGCCGTTCACGATGTGGGAGGGCCCCACCTCGGACGCACTCGACCAGCGAGCCGGCTTCATCCGCGCGTCGGGAACGGCGATCCATCCGCTTGAGTACGGAGTCGTCCTAGCCATGGCTTTTCCGATCGCCCTCGCTCTGGCCGTCGAGAATCGCTCGGTGCATCGGCTGCTCCCCTGGCTGCCTGTCGCCATGATCACTGTCGCGTCACTGCTCTCGGTCTCCCGGTCAACCCTGATCGGCCTCGCCGTTGGACTGATCATCATGCTGCCGACCCTCTCCCGCAACGTCCGGATGCTCATTGTCACGGTGGGCGGCGCCCTGACCGTCGCGATCGCGGTGCTCGTCCCCGGGATGATCGGAACGATCCGCGGTCTGTTCACCGGACTGGGGTCGGACCCGAGCACCGCATCGCGAACGACCAGCTACGACATCGCCATCGACTACATGAGCCGGTTCCCGGTCGTCGGCAAGGGATTCGGCACCTTCATCGCGAAGTACCACATCTTCGACAACCAGTACCTGCTCCTGGCGATCGAGTTGGGAATCCTGGGCGTCATCGCCTTCCTCATCCTGGTCGTCGCCGGCATCGTCAGTGCGGCGCAGGCCCGCCGCACCGCCACAGCCAGCCTGGACCGGCAGCTGGCCCAGGCCCTCGTCGCGGCGCTCGTCGCGGGCAGTCTGCTGATGGCCTTCTTCGACGGTTTCGCGTTCTCGATGTCTGCGGGGATGCTCTTCCTCGTCCTCGGCCTGGCCGGGGGTGCGCGGCACCTGCTCGCTGCAGGGCCTCCCGTGCCCGGTCAGCCGGTGGCGACCCGATAGGACAGCTGGACTCCTCCGGGCAGTCGGCGGTTCAGCCCGCGGACACCCGCTACTCGCTGCCCGCCCCTGCCGTGAGGGGCACCCGGTAGATGTGGTAGCTGAATTCCTCGGCGAAGGCGTCGGTGAATCGTCCCTTGCCGTCGACCGCCAGGCTGCGATCTTCTCCCAGCACCTCGACGTTCTTGCCTTCGACCCCGGGCGGCAGAGTGAGAGTGCGCTCCCCCGGGCCGGCAGAGCCGTCGACCATCGCGAAGATGTAGGCCGACCCTGCATGGGTTTTGAGCATGGTGTCGAGCTTCGGACCGAAGGTGTACTCGTAGGACTGGGTGTTGAGCACCGGGGCGAGTGAGTGAATTTGAGCGTTCACCGACTTCACTGCGGCGACCTGAGCATTGCCACAAAAGCCCGGGGTGACCTGAGATTGGCGGAAAACGTTGCTGCTTTGGCACGTTCCACTGAGGCTCTGATTGAAATAGGCAATCCCTCGGGCTTCGTTGATGATCGAGTTCATCACCGCCCCCGTGAGCTGCCCCGGGGTGAGGTAGGACTTCGGCGCAGCATCCGGCGGACCGCCGTTCAGGTTCTCCACCCATTGCCAGAGTGGTTGCAGTTTTCCGTCTGCGGCATCCTGGGCGCGGAGGGAGTTCATAGTGGCGCCGTAGCTCGACGCGGTGCGACAGGTCGCCTGCGCGACCGGGGTCAGATACACATCCCGATACGGGGTCTGGTCGCAGAAGGGGATGCTGTACCAGTACATGTCCACCGACACCACATCGGTGTATCCGTTCACGTACTGGCGCGCTGCCTCCTGCGGGAGGTCACTTGCGATCACCATCTGGGTGAAGTTCGCGTAGCGGAAGCGCCCGTCGTCGGGGAGGGCGTCGACCAACCCCTGGAGGTGCTTGTGGCCGTCTGCTGGGGTGAATCGGCCGTCGACCTCATCGTCAAGGAACTGGCCCACCCAATTGCCGCTGTCGGCGGTGAAGCCGTCGTTGAGCTTTCCGCCGATCCAGAACACACCGTTGTCGGCAAAGAGCCGGTACGGCGTGCCATCCCACATGCCGCTGTACGTGTTGATGCCGAGTGACTTGTCGTAGACGACCTCGTCATCGGTGCTGAAGTTGCCGAACCAGGAGACGATAGGGAAAAACGTCGGGTCGTCCCAACCGGCCGCGTCGGCCTTGCTGAACTGTTTCCAGTAGGCCGGCCCGCCTTCCCAGGGAATCCGCGGAAGGGCCAGCGTGGTCCCGGTGTCGCTCGGGGGCACCGTGATCGGGTCGGGCGCAGCTGGGGTCGGGGTGGAGGCCGACTCGGCCGGGGCCGAGGGACTAGCGGCCCGCGGGTGGTCTTCCGGCACCGTTTCACCCGGGGCGGCGGGGCGGAACCTGACGTCGACGTAATAGTTGGTGTCCTCGAACGACGCGGTCGGGAAGCCTCCGGACCCGTAGCGGAAGACGCCGCCGCCGGCCGGAACCGACAGCGCGCCGTTGGTATGCGGGTCGGCGAGCGCGCCGGCATCCGAGGCGTAGTGACCCCGTGGCGCGAAGTAGGAGGCGACATAGCTGTGGCCACGGTGAACCGGCACCGGTTCGGCGAAGGTGGCTTCCTGCCATCCGCTGGAGGATTCTCGGGTGAATTCCACCCGAGTCAGCGGGTTCCCGTCACCGTCCCACAGAGTTCCCAGGTGTGGTCCGGTGTTGCCTGTGCCCTTGTAAAACCGGAGACCGGTCACCCAGCCATCCCGGGTGCTGGTGAAGCGGACGCCCACTTCCACCGACGCATCGTCCGATGCTGCGGCCACAGTGGGGGTCGGTGAACCGAAGATGTTGGCTTCTGCCCGTGCCTGTCCTGCGACGCCGGCCACCAGCGACAGTGCGGCCACAACGACCACGACGCCCGCTGCGACGATCACCGCCCACCGCCGGCGGCTCGCCGTGATGACGGTGGTCTGTTCCGATGGCATGTGCTGCTCCCTCGCGATGGCCGAACTGCCGGGTGCTCAGGTGAGCGCGCCGGATGCTGCGGGTCGTGATCGTGGCGTCGCGGGGACACCTGAGCTGCCCGCGGGGACGACGAGGTCCAGGAGCCGCCCCGCCCGGACGTCCCAGCTGTGGGATGCCGCAAATTCGATCCGGCGTCGGCGGTCGGTCTCAGCCTCCGCGCCGCGTGCCGGATCGGAAACGATTCGCTGCACGTGCTCAGCGAAGTGCCGCGGATCAGTCCCGACGTTGATCAGGTCGGTGTTCAACCACTGGACTGCCGGCAGATCGGTCGACACCACCGGCAACCCGTTGGCCAGGTATTCCAGGGTTTTCAGGGGAAAGCTGGCTCGGTTGAATGACGTGATGCGATACGGCGTCAGGCCGACCGCCGCCCCCACGAGATGACCGGGTAGTTCCGCAAACGGAACCTCCCCGAGCCAGGTCACCGTCTCTGCGGCGAGAAACGCGTCGAGGCGGACCGTGATCTGGGGATCACGCTCAGTACGCGGTCCGACGACCAGGATCGGCACCCCGGTCGCCAGCACCGCTTCGAGCACGTCGAAGTCCAATCGCTCATTGAGTTGTCCGACCAGGGCGGCAGCGGCTTCCGGGTCCCCGCGGTCCGGTTGACGCCGGCCGTCAGACACAACGGGTTCGCAGCCGTTGGGCAGGACCTCGACCGGGCGGTCTACGGCCAGACCACTGACTGTTGCGGCGAGCTCCGGGGTGACCGCGGCGACGACGTCTGCCCGGGACACATTCCTTCGGAGGATCCGGGAAATACCAGACTGGGGCAGATCCAGCAGGGCAGCGCCGGCCACCCAGTCGTCGGTGAGGTAGAGCAGCCGACTACCCCGCACCCGTCTCGGGAACCGTGCCCGGGGAGTCGCCACCACGACAGCGGTCACGTCGGCGTTGAGCTTCCTGACCGCCCAGCGGACTGCCCAGGCGCCCAGGGCACCCGCGATGGAGAGCATTGCCCGCTTCGACGCGAACGGCACGGTGACGCTGCGCAGCCGAACGATGTTCGGGCCCTCGGAGACAAGCTGAGGCAACGGCCAGCGGTAGTTCCGGCGCAATGTCCGCTGCACCGCAACCGGAGGGTCAACCCAGAGCACCGGGATGCGTCGGGCCAGCGCCGCCGTGAGACGCCGGTCGGTTCCCGGAACGGCATCCCATTCGGCGCCGGCGATGTAGACGATGTACGGCAGTGTCACGAGCCCGCTCCCGTCGTCACCGGCAGGCTCCCGGGCCGGACTCTCGCCGGACGGGCGTTGAAGTCGTCGGTCTGCTCGATTCCGATCAACCGACGCACACGTTTCCCCGCGTAATACCGGGCGTACCGGGTCAGGGCCGCAGCATCGTGCCGGACCTGCTGCCCGCGCGTGACCCGCAGCTGGAGCGCTTTGCGATAGATGGCCAGCTGGGTCACGGCTGCGGCCTCCACCGAGAACCGCCCGTGCACGGTTGCCAGGCCGAACGCGCCGACTTCCGCTCGAAGACCGGCGTCCACGAGCAGTTGCCGGAGGATGCCCTCCAACCGGGCCGGACCCGTTTCGGCCGATTCTCCCACCCCGTACCACCCGGCCCAGAGGAATTCCGGCAGGGTATCCGGGGTGAGAAGCTCCCAGTATCCGCCCTCCCCCTGCACCACCAGCGGTTTCGCGAAGGCGAGCGCTTTCAACGCAGACCCGCCCATGCCGAGCATCACATCGGCTGACTCGTAGACGGGCCGGGGATCGGTCACCTCGCCCAGCAGGACCACGGTGCCGGCACCCGAGTCCGCGTTGACGTGCGCGGCACGGGCGACCACCTCCTCGCGGGCGGGCCCGTCCCCGGCGATGACGAGCCGAATGGCCGCGTGCCGGGCCAGGGCTCCGACGGTGTCGATCGCCGTGAGGATTCCCTCCAGCTTCAGCTGATGGGCGAACCTGGTCACCATGCCAACCGTGAACCGACCGTCGTCGCCGGCTCCGAAGACCCCGGCGGGCACCGCACCCGGATGATTCTCCGTCAGGTCGACCGGCGGCTCCAGCAGGCTGACCGAGGAGCGACCGAAGGCACGCTCGGCGGCGGCGATCGCCTCGGTCCCGACCGCGAGTGGCATGCACTTCGGAAGGAACGGTGCGACAGCCATCGACATCACGGTGGACACCGCGACGGCGGATGGCTGCAGCCGGCTGGCGAGGACGCACTCCAGCGCCGGTGGCCACTCGTAGCCGTGCAGCACATCGATCTTCCGTTCCACCACGAGGTCGGCGAGCGCACGGGCCACCCGGGGTGACGGGCGCCGGCCCGGTCGTGGAGCCGCGATGAATTCGAGACCCAGATCGGCGATTCGCTGCACAAGCGCACCCGGGGTGCCGAAGACAATAACCCGGTGACCACGGCGCTGCAGCGCGGCCGCAATCTCAATCGCGTTGAGCTGGCTCCCGCCGATCCCGAGGTCGTGCGGGTAGACGAGCACCCCGAGCGTCATGCGCGCCCCCCGGTCATGCGCCGGGCCAGCCAGCTGGACGGCCAGGCGAGGCCGGCCAGAACCCGGCCGAAGGTTCGGGAACGGCGAAGCGACGGCGGCACAAGCGGGAGAAGCAGCGGTGCGGTCAGCACCAGGTAGAGGATGCCGCCGGCCAACCCTCCGAGCAAAAACTTCGCCGGAGCCGCTGACACCAGCATCGCCACGGCCCACGCTGTCCCTCCGGCCGCGGTGCCGGCACACACCGGCCAGGCAATCGCCCGAACCATCACACCGAACGGTCGAGGGATCGTTCGTCGCAGCATCAGGAGATACAACGGGAGGATGACTCCCGCGCTCACCAGAATGTGGGCCAGTCCCACGCCCACCAGACCGCCGTATCGGACACCGACCGCCATGGCGGGCAGGAGCACCGCGAGAGCGGCGACCTGCACGAGGAGCAGACCGCCGGTGCGGCCGGTGGAGATGATGATGTTCGCCAGGAGGAGGCCCAACACGAAGATGACCCCGTAAACGGCGAGGACGACGAGGGCCGGTGCGGCTCCCGTCCACTGGGTTCCATAGATGGTGGTGAGCAACGGCTCGGCGAGTGCGAGGGTGAGTGCGCCGATCGCGCAGGCCACCAGGGCGACAGTTCGGCAGGCCTGAAGCAGGGCGCCGCGAAGGTCCCCGCCTTCATGACGCACTCGGGAGAACGCGGGTTGAACGATGCCGTTCAGAACGGATCCGATCACGGCGGTGGACCAGGCGGCGATGGTGAACGCCAGAGAGTAGAGCCCGGTGGCTTCAACGCCCAGGGTGCGGCCGACGAAGACGTAATCCACATTGAGCAACGCCTGGCTGAGCAGGTTGGCCAGTGCGAGCGGCAGTCCGAAGCGAATCAGCATTCCGATCTGATCCCGCCGAAATCCCGGCCAGTAGCGTTTTTTCACCTTCATGGTGAGGATCACCCCGGTGACCAGCTGCGCCGCGACCCGCGACCAGGCGAACGCCAACGCCCCATCACCGGCGAGTGCCACCAATAAGAGGACCGCGCTGCTCGGAACGAACGCGATCGCTGCCGCTCGAAAGATCACATCCTGCCGGAAGTCGCGTTGGATCAGCGCCCCCGGCACCACGAACGGCCCGATGAGTGCCACCGAGAGCGCCATCACCCGAAGCGGCCCTGCCGCATCCGGGGAGCCGAGGGCAGCAGCGAGAGGGTCGGCGAAAACGGCCATCGCGGTGCCCAGCACGAGGCTCGTGATGATCGAGACCGTGGCGATCGTCGGCGCGATGCGGTCGGGGTCGAGGTCGTTACGGAGCAGCGCCGAAGAGATGCCGAGTTCGGCGAGGCTGACGACGACCCCCTGCACGACCATGGCCAGGGCGAACACCCCGAACGCCTCCGGGGCCACGATCCGGGCGACGACCGCCATGATCGCGATGTTGGCGAAGCGCAGGAACAGGGTGCTGCCGGCCGACCAGAGCGCCCCCCTACGCACCTGATCGCCGAGGACCGAGCCGGGTGAGGCGTCGGTCACAGGCATGATTGCAGGGTGTCGACCACCCGATCCTGCTGCTCGTCGGTGAGGCCGGGGTAGATCGGCAGCGAGAGGATCTCCCCGCTCAGGCGTTCGGCGACGGGGAACGTGCCCTGCCCCCTGGCCACCTCAGCGAAGGCGGGGAGCTGATGCACCGGGACCGGGTAATGGATGCCCACGCCGATACCCGCGTCGCTCATGTCCTGATACGTCCGGTTCCGTTCCGGCACCCGCACCACGAATTGGTGGAACACGTGCTCGTTCCCTGGCGCGGTTCGGGGGGTGACCACTCCGGGAGCCCCGTCGAGCAGGGCGGTGTACCGGGCGGCAAGGCGTCGGCGTTCGGCGTTCCACCCGTCGAGCAGGGCGAGCTTGGCGGAAAGCACCACGGCCTGCAGGGTGTCGAGCCGGGAGTTGGTCCCCACGCTGAGGTGCTCGTACTTGTGCACTCCGCCGTGGTTACTGAGCGCGCGCACCTCGGCGGCGATCGCGTCGGAGGATGTGATCACGGCACCTGCGTCACCGTAGGCGCCGAGGTTCTTGCCGGGGTAGAAGCTGGTGCCGGCCACGTCTCCCAGGGACCCGGCGCGCCGACCATGGGACCGCGCCCCCTGGGCCTGCGCCGCGTCTTCGACCAGGACGACGTCGGGGCCGACCAGCAGACGGAGTTCGTCGACCGGCGCGGCTTGACCGTAAAGGTGCACGGCGATGACCGCTCGGGTCTGGGCGGTCATCCGCTCGCCCACACTCACGGGGTCGAGGAGGAAATTCTCGTCGCAGTCGGCGAAGACCACCCGCGCACCGGCACGCAGAACGGCTTCGGCGCTCGCCACGAAGGTGTTGGCGGGAACGATGACCTCGTCGCCTGCGCCGATGCCGCTGGCGCGCAGTGCGAGCTCGAGCGCGTCGGTGCCGTTACCGACACCGATCACGTGCCGGCTGGTGCAGTAGGCCGCGTATTCCCCTTCGAACCGGGCGACGTCGGGGCCCTGGATGAAGGAACTCGCCGCGATGACCCGGTCGAAGCCCTGCCGAACCACGTCGGCGATCTGCTGATGCTGCCCGGCCAGGTCAAGCATCGGGACTCGTTCGGTGGTCTTCACACTGCGCTCCTCTGATAGACGGACCGGGCGGGGACACCGGCCCAGGTTTCTCCGGCCGGCACGTCGGCGATGACAGCGGCGCCCATCCCGACGATCGCTCCGGCTCCGACGACGACGCCCTGCCGAACGGTGGCGTTCATGCCGAGGTAGGCACCCTCGTGCACTGTGACTCCCCCGGCGAGGGAGACTCCGGCAGTGAGAGTGGCAAAGTCACCGACGACCACGTCGTGCGTGAGGGTTGCCTGCGGCATGACCACGACATGACGGCCGACTCTGACGTCGGCAGTGAGCACGGTGTGCGCAAGCAGCACACTGCCCCGGCCGACGGTGCAGGAGGCGGGGACACGTGCCGAGGCGTCGATGACCGTGACATACCGCTCCGGTTGCACCTCCAGGGCGGCCAGCCGGTCAGCCACCCGGCGTCGCCCGGCGCCGGAGCCGACGCAGATCAGCAGCCCGGTCCGGTGCCTCGCAGCGAGTTCCAATCCGCCGATCACGTCGATTCCAGCCACGCGGCTGCCGTGCAGCTCCTCATCGTCGTCGAGAATTGCCACCCAGCGGAATTCACGCTGTTCCGCCGAGACGACCTCTCTCGCCAGGCCGCTGGCGGCGAGCAGGATGACGTCTCTCATGCGGCGCCCCGGCGACGGGTGGACGAGACCTGCACCACGGCATCGATCACACGGTCCTGTTCAGCATCCGCCAGCTCGTGATAGAGCGGCAGGATCAGCGTGTTGTCGTTCAGGCGCTCGGTGACCGGAAGCGGAACGTTGTGCTCGACCCAATCCCGGTAGGCCGGTTGGCGGTGTGCCGCCATGATGCCGCGGCGGGCCGAGATGTCCGCATGCGCCAGCGCCTCGACGAGGCCCTCTCGATCCGTCGGAAAATCCGGGAGCACTTCGACCCAGTAGGACTGGAAGTTCGAGGTTCCCCACTCCGGGTCGCTGACCACGCGCAGACCCGGCACTGCGGCCAGGGCGATGCTGTACCGCTCCGCCAGCTCCCGTCGCTTGCGCACGACTTCCGGCAAGCGTCCGAGTTGCACGATCCCGATCGCGGCCTGAAGGTCGGTCATCCGGTAGTTGAATCCGATCTCCCGGTATTCCTCGGCCGGTGAAAGCACACTTGCCTGGCGGCTGGCGGCCGAGAGGCTCATCGAGTGCTCCCGAAGCTGCCGGGCGCGGGTCGCCCACGCCGTTGTCGACGTGGTCAGCATCCCGCCCTCGCCGGTGGTGAGGAGCTTGCGCGGGTGGAAGGACCACGCGGCGATGTCAGCCCCGGCACCGACCGGGCGCCCCCGGTAGGTGGACCCGGCGCCGCAGGCCGCATCTTCGATGACGAAGATCCCGCGCAGTTCGCACACTGCACGGATCGCGGCGAGGTCAACCGGGATCCCGCCCTGGTCCACCACGATCACCGCTCGTGTGCGATCGGTGATGACCGCGGACACGGTCTCCGCGGTGAGGTTGCCCGTCGCCAGGTCCACGTCGGCGAAGACCGGGCGGGCGCCGACGTACGTAGGCGCGTTGGCGGTCGCGATGAACGAGAAGGAGGGGACGATCACCTCGTCCCCGGCCTGGACGCCCGCAACGACGAGTGCCAGGTGCAGGGCCGTGGTGCAGTTCGACGTCGCCACGGCGTGCTCGGCGCCCATGGCCGTCGCGAATTCCTCCTCGAACCGGGCCACCCGGGGTCCCTGCGCGACCCAGCCGGATTCGATCACTTCGGTGACCGCCTGGATCTCGTCGGCGCCGATCCACGGCTTCATGACATTGATGCGGCTCATGAGGTCACCAGCGTTCGGCCGGCGGCGATTTCCTCGCGGAGGGGTGCCCACCAGGCGACGAGTTCCCGGAGCCCCTGATCGAGCCCGACCCGGGCTTCGAACCCGAGATCCCGCCGGGCTGCGGAGACATCAGCAAGTCGGCGCGCCACTCCGTTAACTGCCCGGTCGGGGCCGTGCTCAACCGGCAACGTCGAATCCATCGCTCGCAGGAGGTGCTCAGCCAGTTCGAGCAGGCTCGTCTCCACCCCGCTGGCGATGTTGTACACGCCGTCACGGCTGTCACTGGTCGCAGCGAGCAGGTTCGCCCTGGCGATGTCGGCGGTGAACACGAAGTCCATGGTTTGGCGGCCGTCCCCGAAGATCAGCGGTGCTTTCCCGTCGATGATGCGCTCCATCCACCGCACCAGGACTTCGGTATAGAGGCCGTGCACGTCCATCCTCGGACCGTAGACGTTGAAGTACCGCAGCGCCACGAAGTCGAGGCCGCGCATGGCTCTGAAGCTGCGCAGCATGCCCTCATTGAACGACTTCGCCGCACCGTAGAAGGTGTCGTTGTTGTGGTGGTGGTGGCGCTCCGAGGTGGGGAAGTGCTCCGCGAGTCCGTACACCGAAGCGCTGGACGCGGTGATGAGCTTCTCGACGCCCCGGTCGGCCGCCGCCTCGAAGACGTTGAAGGTGCCGTCGACGAGCACCTCGAGGGCCAGGCGCGGATCTTCGGCGCACTGAGTGATCCTGAGTGCTGCCTCGTGGAAGACCAGGTCCTTGCCCGCGACGATGTCATGGACCAGGTCACGGTCACGTAGGTCGCCCTCCACCAGAGTCACCCGGCCAGACGCCAGGGCCCCGGCGAGGTTGTCGCGCCGGCCCCTGACCAGGTTGTCGAGCACGTCAATGTGCGCCGCACCGGCATCAAGGAGCTGGTCGACGATAGCCGATCCGATGGTGCCGGCGCCGCCGGTGACAAGGACAGTCGCTCCGACCAGGGCGCTCATGACGCCTCACCGATCAGGCTCAGGTCATCGGCACTGGCACGGACGTCGGCAACGGGTGCGAGTTCGGCCGCCGCCAGGCTCCTGGTCGCCGCCTCCAGCACCGCCAGTACCCGCAGTCCCGACTCCCCGTCGGTCCTGGCGGGACGTTTCTCCCGGATACTGCGGGCGAACTCCGTCGCCATCGCACCGAGGGCCTCGTGTTCGGGGAGGGCGGGCGACCACGTGTCACCCAACCGATAGGAGATCGTCGACTCCCGACGCGCCTCCCCGCCGACGGCCTGCAGCGACAGGTCGACGCCGCGGTCGTAGACGCTGACCCGTTGTTGCGGGTTCAAGTCGTCCCAGACCAGGGTTCGTTTGGTGCCGCCGATGATCATCTGGCGAATCTTGGTGGGGCTGAGCCAGTTCACGTGCACGTGGGCCATCGCCCCGTTCGCCAACGGCAGCGCGAGGTATCCCACGCACGCCTTACCCGCCCCCAGCGGATCAGCGCCGTGGGCCGACACCGACAGCGGCCGCAGCCCGCCGGGAAGCACGAAGTCGATGATAGACAGGTCGTGAGGGGCGAGGTCCCAGAAAACGTCGACGTCGGGCTGGATCAGGCCGAGGTTCACGCGCACCGAATCGATGAACAGGATGTCGCCGAGCGCTCCCTCCGCGACAAGCTCCCGGATCTTCAGTACGGCGGGCGTGTAGCAGTAGGTGTGGTCGGCCATGAGGACCAGTCCCCTGTCGGCGGCCACTCGAACCATGTCCCGGCCCTTGACCCCGGTGTCGGCGAGAGGTTTCTCCACCATCACGTGCTTGCCTGCGCTCAGGGCGGCCCTGGCGATGCCGTGGTGGGTGGAGGCCGGCGTGGCAATAGCCACGGCATCGATGTCATCGGATTCCAGCAGGTCCTTGAGCGATGTCACCACGCGGGCGCCGCCGACACCGTCGGCGACCCGTTGGGCGCGGTCCCTGTCGAGGTCACAGATCGCGACCAGGTCCCATTCCGGGTTAGCTCGGAAGTTGCGGGCGAGGTTCGGCCCCCAGTATCCGGCGCCGACGACGGCGATTCGAAGTTTCGTGTTCACTGATACCCCCAGGGTGTTGTGGGCGTTCAGGACCGCTCGGGTGACGGGCCTGTCATGCGAGGCTTCACCGCGGGTTCGGTGAAACCGAATTCTCTAGCCGGATCGTGTGAAAACCACGTCGACGAAGTAGTTCTCCGCCTGCCAGCTGTTGGTCGGGAAGCCGCCGGCGGGTCCGTAGAGGTACCGGCCGTTGGACGTCGTGCCGGCGGTC
>NZ_SOFX01000024.1:0-56499 GCF_004402745.1 Cryobacterium sp. TMN-39-2 | reverse complement strand
CTGGGCGGGGCGCGGACGGTCGGCGCGGGTCGGGTCGGCGCGGGCCGGCGAAGCAGCGGTGCGGGCGGCGCCCGACTCCCGACGTTGGCGGCGGGCCGGCTGAGCGTCCACGGAGACCAGGCCGGTGATGCGGGTCTGATCGTCGGCGTCCCCGGCGGCCTGGGCTTCCCACTCGGCCGTCGCGAGCTCGAGCGGAGTCTGGGCGAGCCCGAGCTCGGCCTCTACGGCCTGCAGCTCCCGGATCAGCTCGAGCGCACTGGCCTGGCGCCGCTCGGGGCGTTTGGAGAGGGCCCGGGCCAGCACCAGCTCCAGGCGCTCCGGCACGTCGGGCCGACCGATGGGCGGCAGGGCCATCTTCTGGATGCGGGCCATCAGCTGGGCGGGCCCGTTGCGATCGCCGGGTAGTTCGAACGGCGACCGGCCGGCCAGCAGCGTGTAGAGCGTCGCCCCGAGTGACCAGACCTCGGCGGCCACCGAGCCCGGGCTCTCGTCGAACAGCACCTCGGGCGCCGACCACGGGATCGAGAGCCCGACCTGGTCGCTCTCCTCCACCTCACCGAGGGTGGCCGCAATGCCGAAGTCGGACAGCACCGGATGCCCGTACGCGGTGATCAGGATGTTCGACGGCTTGATGTCCCGGTGCAGCACGCCGGCCCGATGGGCGGTCTCCACGGCGCTGGCGATGGTCACCCCGATCCGGAGCAGTTCGGACACCGGCAGGCGGCCCGACCGGTAGCGCTGCTCGAGGGCGTTGGAGCAGTACTCCATCACCAGGAACGGGCGGCCGTCGGCGGACACCCCGGCCTGGAACACCGTGAGCACCGACGGGTGGGCTGACAGCTGAGCCATCAGGTTCGCCTCGGCCTGGAACAGACGCCTGACCGGGTCGCTGACAACCTCGGCGATGAGGACCTTGACTGCCACCTGGCGCCGCGGCAGGTTCTGTTCGTACAGGAACACATCGGCGAAGCCACCGGCACCCAACGGCCTCAGGTAGGAGAACCCCGGCAGGGCCGGGGGCGTCGACGGCAGTCTTACCGCCATGGCGCCTCCCGTGAATCGTCTCGAACGGTCGAAGGAACCGACCGGATTGCCTGCTTGCCCTGCCTGATCGCAGGATGTGGTCGTCGTCACGGGTATCGACGACCCTGCACAATTCTACGGCTGCGGGTCGTCAGGCCCCGGCAGCGGCGTCGGCCGCGTCGTCATGAACACCGGCGTCATGAACATCGTCGTCATGAACACCGGCGTCATGAACACTCTCGTCATGACTACCGTCGAGATCGTCGACGCTGAGCACGTCCAGGACTATCGCGGTCACGTTGTCGCGGCCGCCGTTCTCCAGCGCCGCGGTCACCAGGGCCGCGACGGCGTCCTCGGCCTTCGGGTTCGACAGCAGAAAATGCCGGATGCCGTATGCGGTCAGCTCCTTGGTGAGACCGTCCGAACAGACCAGGATGCGCTGGCCCGCCGTCAGCGGCAGGATGCGATAGTCGGGCACCGGTGGTTCGTGGAATCCGACGGCCCGGGTGATCACATTTCCGTGCGGATGCACATCCGCTTCCTCACGGGTGATCCGGCCCGCGTCGACGAGCTCCTGCACCACCGAATGGTCGACCGTCACCTGCTCCAGGACCCCGGAGCTGAGCTGGTAGACCCGCGAGTCGCCGATGTTGTACGCGATGAACTGCGGGGCATCCGAGACGATGGCCACGGCAACGCCGGTGACGGTGGTGCCGGTGCCCAGGTCGGTGACGCCTTCGCCGGCCTTCATGTCGTCAACGGCGAGGGCGAGGGCCCGGTTGATGGCCTCTGCCGTCGTATCAGCGTCGCTGCCCAGTTCGGCGAGCCGGGTCACCACGGCCTTGCTGGCGACATCGCCGGCGGAGTGGCCGCCCATGCCGTCGGCCACCGCAAAAATGGGTGATCGGGTCACCAGGCTGTCTTCATTGACTTCGCGGCGATGACCAACGTCGGTGAGCGCGGACCAGGCCAGGGTGACGGATTTCTTCACCGCGGGGAGCGCGATCGTGTGGCTGGGTGAGCCTTGACCTATCTGGGTCACGGGTGGTGCCTTCCGAATACAAACGTGCGGCAACGCAGCGAACGACGGTCAGTCCGCTGGCAGTATCTCGATCAGGTTACCGTCCCCGATGTCCACCGTTGTACCGGGCAACACCGTGAGCGAGGCTCCGAAGCGCAACCGCTGGGTGCGACCGAGGGGAAAATGAACCAGTGTGCCGTTCGTCGAACCGAGGTCGGTGACGACGACGGCGTCGCCGTCCTGCCGGATTTCGAGGTGATTCGCCGAGACGAGCGCTGTCGCTGAGGCCACCACGATCAGCTCCAGCCGCTCACCGGGCTGGATGCGCCGAGGCCGGGGGCTTCGCCCGATCCGGTACACCGCGCCCAGTCGCACCACCTCGCCGGTGGCCAACCTGAACCCGTGGGGCCCCGGCCGGTCGACGGGTTCGTCGGCGGATGGGTCGGCCGGTTCGTCCGAGGGCTCGACGGCCGGTGCACCGGCGGCCACGACGACAACGCGGTCACGCATCCGCCGGTCGAGCACGACGGTGTCGTCCACGATCCGTCTGGGGCGAAGCACCGTGTCAGCGGTGTCGTCCGGTTCGCCGGCGACCGACCAGAACAGGGTGTCGCCGGCGTCGATGCCCGTGCCCAGCATCCGCCCGGCAGCCAGCCGGTCGGACCGAGCGACGGCGGCCAGGGGCGAGCCGATCACCAGCCCGGTCACGGACTGGAACTCCGCCAGCAGCCAGGGCCTGATGTTGCGGTCGGTGAACCGGCGGGATCCCCCGATCGAGAAGACGTCCACGGCGATGGCTCCACGCACGACGGCGTGCACGGGGATGCCGTCTTGCGTCGGGTCGTCTCCGTTTGTCCCGTCGCCGGCGCGGCGGACGCCCGGCACGATCACCGCGAACGCGTCCGGTTCTCCAGCACCGCCAAGCGGGATCAGCGACACGAGCGCCTCGAGTGTGACGGCGGTCTCAGCGGCGAGGGCGTGCAGGGCGGCCACGACGGGGCTGGCGGTGCTGGCGGGCACAACGGCCAGGAACCCGCGGCCCACCACGAACGTCCATTCGGCGCTCTCCAACGGCGCGGTCTCGCAGCCGACCCGTCCCAGTTGCATCAGGCTCCCTCGTTCCTTTGATGCTAAACCCGACGGCCGAGTCGACTCAGCCGATGTAGCTCATCACGTGCTTGATCCGGGTGTAGTCCTCGAAGCCGTACATTGACAGGTCCTTGCCGTAGCCGGAGTGTTTGAACCCGCCGTGCGGCATCTCGGCGACGATCGGAATGTGGGTGTTGATCCAGACGCAGCCGAAGTCCAGGCGCTTGGCCATCCGCATGGCCCGCCCATGATTGGAGGTCCACACCGACGAGGCCAGCCCGTACTGCACGTCGTTGGCCCAGGCCAGGGCCTCGGCTTCATCGGTGAAGCTCTGCACGGTGATCACCGGGCCGAAGATCTCCCGCTGCACCGCCTCGTCGGTCTGCCGCAGCCCGCTCACCACGGTGGCCTCGTGGAAATAGCCGGTGCTGCCCTGCCGGTGGCCGCCGAGCTCGACCACGGCGTGGTCGGGCAGCCGGTCGATGAAGCCGGTCACCTGGTCCAGCTGGTTGCGGTTGTTCACCGGTCCGAACAGGAAGCCCGCCTCGCTCGGCGGCCCGGTGCGGGCGTTCTGGGCGGCGTGGGCGGCGAGCGCCGCCACGAACTCGTCGTGGATGCCGGCCTGCACGAGCACCCGGGTGGCTGCCGTGCAGTCCTGGCCGGCGTTGAAGAAGCCTGCCGCGCTGATGCCCTCAACGGCCTGCGCGATGTCGGCGTCGTCGAAGACGACGACCGGCGCCTTGCCGCCGAGCTCCAGGTGCACCCGTTTGAGGTCGGTGGCGGCGGCCCTGGCCACCTCCATGCCGGCGCGCACCGAACCGGTGATCGAGACCAGTTGCGGGATCTTGTGGTCGATCATCGCCGCTCCGGTGCTGCGATCCCCCATCACCACGTTGAACACGCCCGGCGGCAGGAACTCCGCAGCCACTTCCGCCAGCAGCAGGGTGGCGCTCGGGGTGGTGTCGGAGGGCTTGAGCACCGTGGTGTTGCCGGCGGCGAGCGCCGGGGCGAACTTCCACACCGCCATGTTCAGCGGGTAATTCCACGGTGTCACCTGACCGACGACGCCGATCGGCTCCCGGCGGATGAAAGAGGTGTGGTCCTTCATATACTCGCCGCCGCTTCTGCCCTCGAGCACCCTGGCGGCACCGGCGAAGAACCGGATCTGGTCCACCGACACCAGGATTTCGTCGTCGACGAGGGTGCTGCGCGGTTTGCCGGTGTCCCGGGATTCCGCGTCGGCGAATTCCTCTGCGCGCGCCTCGACGGCATCGGCGATGCGGAACAGGGCCAGCTGGCGTTCGGCGGGGGTGGATTCGCCCCAACCCTCGAACGCGGCCGCGGCGGCCCGGTAGGCCGAATCCACGTCGGCGGCGGTCGACACCGGGCTGGAGCCGTAGCTCTGCTCGGTGGCAGGGTCGATGAGGTCGATGGTGGTCGCTGAGGTGGACTCGACGTGGTCGCCGTTGATGAAGTTGCGTAGCGCGCTCATGCGCGTCAGCCTAGCCGCCCGGAATCCGTTGTGAAACTCGTGTTTCACGACTGATTCACTTGCCGCATAGCCCCTTCACTGTCACAATCGGGTGATGAGCAGCAATGGACGCGGCAGTGCGGGTCGGCCCGCGCAACTGGACGATGTGTCCAAGAAGATCATCGAGCAGCTGCAGGTGGACGGCCGGCGGTCCTACGCCGAGATCGGCAAGGCTGTCGGTCTGAGCGAGGCCGCGGTGCGCCAACGTGTGCAGAAACTCACCGAGGCCGGGGTCATGCAGGTCGTCGCGGTGACCGACCCCATGCAGCTGGGCTTCTACCGGCAGGCCATGATCGGCATCCGCGCCACCGGAGACACCCGGGTCCTGGCCGATCAGCTCGCCGCGATCGCCGCCGTCGACTACGTCGTGCTCACCGCAGGTTCCTTCGACATCCTGGCCGAGGTCGTCTGCGAGAACGACGACGAACTGATCGCCCTGCTCAATTCACAGATCCGCGCGCTTGAGGGGGTCGCCTCGACCGAGACCTTCGTCTACCTCAAGCTTCACAAACAGTTGTACAACTGGGGAACACGGTAACCGCGATGACCATCACAGAGCCCACCATCGGCCCGCGCGTCTACACCGACGCCGAGAACGCCGACCTGCAGCAGAAGGCGAAGGACCACCTCTGGATGCACTTCGCCCGCCAGTCGGTGCTGGAATCCGGTGCCGGTGTTCCCGTCATCACCAAGGGGCTCGGCCACCACATTTGGGACTCCACCGGCAAGCGCTACATCGACGGCCTGAGCGGGTTGTTCGTGGTGAACGCCGGTCACGGCCGCAAACGCCTCGCCCAGGCGGCCGCAACGCAGGCCGAGGAACTCGCGTTTTTCCCGCTCTGGTCCTACGCGCACCCGAGCGCCATCGAGCTCGCCGACAGGCTGGCCGAGCATGCCCCGGGCGACCTCAACCGGGTGTTCTTCTCCACCGGCGGTGGCGAGGCCGTCGAAACCGCGTTCAAGCTGGCCAAGTACTACTGGAAGTTGCAGGGCCGGCCCACCAAGCACAAGGTGATCTCCCGTTCGGTCGCCTATCACGGCACCACCCAGGGTGCCCTGGCGATCACGGGTATCCCGGCGCTCAAGGAGATGTTCGAGCCGGTCACCCCCGGCGGGTTCAGGGTGCCGAACACCAACTTCTACCGAGCCGATGAGATGGGTTCGGGGCACGGCGACGACGTGGAAGCGTTCGGCCTGTGGGCGGCGAACCGTATCGAAGAGATGATCCAGTTCGAGGGGCCGGAGACCGTGGCCGCGGTGTTCCTGGAGCCCGTGCAGAACTCCGGCGGCTGTTTCCCACCGCCGCCGGGCTACTTCAAGCGGGTGCGCGAGATCTGCGACACCTACGACGTGCTGCTGGTGGCCGATGAGGTCATCACGGCGTTCGGCCGGATCGGCAACATGTTCGCCTCGACGACCTTCGGCATCGAACCGGACATGATCACCTGCGCCAAGGGCATGACCAGCGGGTACTCTCCGATCGGCGCGACGATCATCAGCGACCGCATCTACGAACCGTTCAAGCACGGCGACACGGCGTTCTATCACGGCTACACCTTCGGCGGCCATCCGGTGTCCGCAGCGGTGGCGCTGGCCAACCTCGACATTTTCGAGGAGGAGAAGCTCAACGAGAACGTGCGGGAGAATTCGCCGGTGTTCAGGGCGGAGCTGGAGAAGCTGCTCGAACTGCCGATCGTGGGTGATGTGCGCGGCGAGGGGTACTTCTTCGGCATCGAGCTGGTCAAGGACAAGGCCACCAAGGAGACCTTCAACGACGCGGAGTCCGAGCGGTTGCTGCGCGGATACCTGTCCGGTGCGCTGTTCGAGGCGGGGCTGTACTGCCGGGCGGATGACCGGGGCGACCCGGTCGTGCAGCTCGCACCGCCGCTGACCATCGGCCCGGCCGAGATCCGCGAGATCGGCGACATTCTGCACGGCGTGCTGTCGGAGGCGCCGAAGCACCTCTAGCCGGTCGCTCGGCCCGGTGCTAGCGTGAAATGGTGACTCCGCAGGAACTCGAGATTCTCGCCTGCCTGCGCCGGGCCCGGGACCTGATCGATCGGGAGTACGCGAACCCGCTCGACGTCCCCACCATGGCGCGCCGGGCGCTGATGTCGCCCGCGCACTTTTCCCGCCGGTTCCGGGCGGCGTACGGCGAGACGCCGTACAGCTACCTGATGACCCGCCGGATCGAGCGGGCGATGGCGTTGCTCCGCGGTGGCGCGAGCGTCACGGATGCCTGCATGAGGGTCGGCTGTACCTCGCTGGGCTCGTTCAGCACCCGGTTCGCCGAGATCGTCGGCGAGGCTCCGAGCGCCTATCGGGCGCGCACGCACGCGTCCGTGACGGCCATGCCGGCCTGTGTCGCCCAGACTCACACCCGCCCGGTTCGGCGCCCGCCGGGCACTGCCCGCGAATCGAGCAGGATCCAAGAAGCGCACGGGACGGTAGCGGCCTAGATTCGTCGCATGACAACGACAATCTCACTCCAGTACTGCAACATCACCGTCAACGATGTCGACGAGGCGATCGCGTTCTATCGGGACGCGCTCGGGCTCGAGGTGCGCAGCGACGTGCCGTCCGGAAAATTCCGCTGGGTCACGCTCGGCAGCGATGCCCAGCCCGGTCTCGAGATCGTGCTGTCGGAGCCGCACGCCGGCCGGTCGCCGGCCGACGGCGATGCGCTCCAGGAGCTGCTCACCAAGGGGGTCCTGCCGATGCTCGTGTTCCGCTCGGACGACGTCGACGCGACGTTCGAGACCGTGCGTGCGTCCGGCGCCGAGGTGCTCCAGGAGCCCACCGACCAGCCCTGGGGCCCACGCGACTGCGCCTTCCGGGATCCGTCCGGAAACATCGTGCGCATCGCGCAGGCCCCGGCTGCCTAGCCCTCGAGGAGACTCGGCCAGAATGGTGACCATGATCTGGCCGCCACTTCGAGCACACCCGAGACGTTGCCCCATGACGAGTCTGGAGTGGCGCACTTTGTGGCAGATTTCACAAAGCAAGCCGATTTTCACTCTGATCGAGGGCGCTCCCGTCATCTGGTTTTACAGCCAGTGGGACGGGATCCCCGGAAACAACAGCGCTGCGGGAGCTCTTCTCAACGGGGGAATGGTGAGGTTGTCCTCGTTCGAGCCCGGCCAAGCAAGCTCACATTCACGCTTTCCCGGCGCTCGACCAGTGATTCTCACGGCCCGAGGACGGCGCGCTCTGAACTCCTCCGTCGCAGCAGAGCACCGGCCGCCTCCTCAACTCGCGCCACTGAGCACCCGTTCCTTGTTCGATCGCCAAAGCCCCGCCTGGCTCGAGCACCACATCGCGGGAGATTGGTTTCACGCGGAAAGTTATTGCCGCCAATTGTGGCTTCTCGATCTGGACGGTCCGGCAGTGCGGAGACGAGACACGGCGTGGAACGATCAGGGGGTCTCGCGAGACCTGCAGAACGAGAGCTACCGGGTACCGAGCTCGCGCCAAGCGCTCGTCTATGTTCCCGACTTCGTCGATCGCGGATACGCGCAGCAGAGAGAGGACGGGGCTGTCATCACTCAGGCGGGCCGGGATGTGCTCGCGACACGTCCTGACCTGACCGTGGTGTTCGAGGCGGAACGGCGTGTCCGCCAGGCGCATCTCCTCCGCTCAGGCACGGCCGAGGAGCAGACGCTACACAACGTCGGGTCCAACGAAGGCCTCTACGTCTGCGTGTGCGGCTGGTTCCTGATCTATAAGAACCCCTTGTCGCGACAATGGGCCGACGAGTTCCCCGCAGCCGAGCACTTGAGCCGTCTCACCGACACTGAAGTTCTCACAATCGTGAGAGACCGAGAACGCCTATAGAGCTCTCTCGTCGGGCACCTCGAAGGCCCACTCCGGCAGGTGGCCGCTGCCGATCAGCTGCAACAGCAGCCGTGCCATGCCGTACTCGCCGTCGATGTCCAGGGCCGTGTCGATGTAGATTCCCGCGACCGACCCGTGGCCCAGCGTCCAGCTCAGCCAGGCCAGCATGCACAGCGGCGCCGGCCTGGCCGACCGGGGTGCCATCGCCACGAGCAGCTTGAGCAGCCGGATGCCCCGGCTGACCCGTTCCGGGTCCGGCCGGTCCCGACTGAGGCCGAGCATCAGGTCCCCGGTCGTCGGCGAGTCTTCCTGCAGGGCCCGGCCGGCCGCCATGTCGGCCTCGACGACGTCGTCCATGCTCAGGCCCGTCTCCCGCTGCCGTCTGGCGTAGTGCCGGTTCAGCGCCAGGCTGCGGTGGCCCTCGGCCTCGCCGAAGGCGAACTGCAGCATCATCTGGTCGCGGGTGGCCGGACCCTGAATCAGGAAGAGCAGCGCGGCTGCCTCGTCGATGCTGAGCTCGGCGGGGTTCACGCCCAGCGCGGATTCCGCGGTGCCGACAGGGTCGAGCATGTCGCCGACCATCTCGATCAGCTCAGGGACCGGCCCCAGGTCGGGGCCGAGCCGTTGGTAGCGGGCCAGGCGCCTGGCGCAGCGTTCCCGGGTGGCGAGGTCCACCCTGGGCAACTCGGCGCCGGTGTGCAGCCGGCCCAGTTCACGGCGGGCGTCGCCTGGGATTCCCTCGCTGACGCTGGAGTCCTCGATTTCGCGGAGCGGATGCCGCAGCGGTTGCTTGCGTGGCCGGCCACGGTCAGGTGCAGCGTCCAGGTAGGAGGCCCAGCCATCCGCGGCCACGCACAGGGCGTCGCGCACCAGGAAGCCGGCCTGGCCGGCGCGGGTGAGGATCGCCCGCAGGAACGCGCCCTGCGGCAGGTCGGCCACGTCGGTCGCCGGGGCGTCGCCGATCGACTCGTCGGTGTAGCTCACCGGTACGAGGGCGTCAACGCCGGGAATCTTGCACAGGGTGCCGAGCAGGGCGCCGGCGATGCGTCGGAGTTCCTGCGGACCGGCGTCGGGGCTGGGGAGGTTGAACCGCAGCGCACCGCAGGTGCGGTTGCCGCGGAACGCGACGAGCACCAGGCTTTGGGCGGGGTGGAAGCCCACAAGTTGGGGCACGAGGGCGAGGAAATCCTGGGGAGTCGGGGTCTTCACGATTGTCTTCTGCATGCATCGACGGTGCGCCGGATGCGGCCAGGGCGACCGGACGCCGGCTGACCTGTGCAGAAACTGCCGGGCCGGTGGCCTGTGCACTACTCGGTCGGCGGGGTGGGGCCGGGTGCGGCTGATAATCTCAAAACAAATGAATCAGATCAATACGACGTATCCGGAGGCCCCCGCGGTCTCCGCGACAGCACCCGCCGCACCCGTGTCCGCAGCCCCCGCAGCCCCGTCCCACGGCCCCCTCGCCGATCCCGGCGCCCTCGGCCTGGGCGCGTTCGCGCTCACGACCTTCGTGCTCAGCATGTCCAACACCGGAATCGTTCCCTCCAGCGTCGCCGTCCTCGGCCTCGCGCTGTTCTACGGCGGCATCGCCCAGGTCATTGCCGGCATCTGGGAGCTGCGCAACGGCAACACCTTCGGCGCCACGGCGTTCACCTCGTTCGGTGCGTTCTGGCTGGCGTTCTGGTACCTGGAGAGCACCGGCGGCAACGTCGAGGCCGGCGCCGCCGGCATGGGCACCTTCCTGCTGGCCTGGGCGATCTTCACGCTCTACATGACCGTGGCCGCCAAGAAGACCAACGGCTCGATCTTCATCGTCTTCGTCGCCCTCTCGATCACCTTCGTGCTGCTGGCCATCGGCGCGTACACCGGGATCACCGCTATCCACCAGCTCGGCGGCTGGTTCGGCATCCTCACCGCACTGCTGGCCTGGTACGGCTCGTTCGCCGTGGTCTACAACTCCACCGCCGGCCGCGCCGTCCTCCCCGTCTGGCCCGCCAAGTAACCCACTCCCTCCCCCTCGCGAACTGTGAGAAAAGCCCCAGAAACTCGACGTTTCTGGGGCTTTTCTCACAGTTCGCGGGGCCGGGGCTACTCGATGGCTGCTGCGAATTGGGAGTCGTAGAGGGACCTGTATGCGCCGTCGGCTTCGAGCAGCTCGGCGTGGCTGCCCTGCTCCACGATCTGGCCCGCCTCCATCACCAGGATCAGGTCGGCGTCGCGGATGGTCGACAGTCGGTGCGCGATCACGAAGCTGGTGCGATCGGCGCGGAGTGCCTTCATGGCGTGCTGCACGAGCACCTCGGTGCGGGTGTCGACGGAGCTGGTGGCCTCGTCGAGGATCAGCACGCTGGGCCGGGCCAGGAACGCCCGCGCGATGGTGAGCAGCTGCTTCTCCCCGGCGCTGACGTTGCCGCCCTCGTCATCGAGCACGGTGTCGTAGCCGTCCGGCAGCGAGTGCACGAACCTGTCCACGTAGGTGGCCGTCGCGGCCTCGAGGATCTGCTCCTCGGTGGCGTCCGGCCGGCCGTAGGCGATGTTGTCGCGGATGCTGCCGCCGAACAGCCAGGTGTCCTGCAGCACCATGCCCATCCGGCCGCGCAGGTCGTTGCGGGTCATCCCGGCGATATCCACACCGTCCAGGGTGATCCGGCCCCCGTCGAGCTCGTAGAAGCGCATCATCAGGTTCACCAGGGTGGTCTTGCCGGCGCCGGTCGGGCCCACGATCGCCACGGTCTGGCCGGGTTCGGCCACCAGGTTCAGGCCCTGGATGAGCGGCTTGTCGGCGCTGTAGCTGAACGACACGTCCTCGAACACCAGTCGCCCGCGGGTCTCCGCGGGCGTCTCGGCCGGGTCGGCGTCCGGGGTCTGCTCGTCGGCATCCAGCAGCTCGAAGACCCGCTCGGCGCTGGCGACGCCGGACTGCAGCAGGTTGGCCATCGAGCCCAGCTGCGCCAGCGGCTGGGTGAACTGCCGGGAGTACTGGATGAACGCCTGCACGTCACCGAGCTGCATGGCCCCCGACGCCACCTGTAGGCCACCGACGACGGCGATGGCCACGTAGACCAGGTTGCCGATGAAGGTCATGGCGGGCATGATCATGCCGCTGACGAACTGGGCGCCGAAGCTGGCCTCGTAGAGTTCGTCGTTCTTCGCGGCGAAGCGCTGCTCCACCTCCTTCTGCCGGCCGAAGACCTTGACCAGGGCGTGCCCGGAGAAGGTCTCCTCGATCTGGCCGTTGAGCTCCCCGGTGTGGGCCCACTGCGCCACGAAGAGCCTCTGCGACCGCTTGGCGATCAGCACCGTGGTGACCAGGGTCAGCGGCACGGTGACCAGCGCAATCACGGCGAGCAGCGGCGAGAGAAGCAGCATCATCACGATCACGCCGATGACGGTGAGCAGTGACGTGACCACCTGGCTGAGCGACTGTTGCAGGCTCTGCGAGATGTTGTCGACGTCGTTGGTCACCCGGCTGAGCAGCTCACCGCGCTTGACGGTGTCGAAGTAGCCCAACGGCAGCCGGTTGATCTTGGCCTCGATTTCCTCGCGCAGCCTGAACACCGTGCGCTGCACGACGGCGTTGAGCACCAGCGCCTGCAGCCAGCTGAACACCGACGCGAGGATGTAGAGCGCCAGCACCCAGAACAACACGGCAGACAGGGCCGCGAAGTCGATGCCGAGGCCGGGGGTGAGGGTCATGGCGCTGAGCATGTCGGCCTGCGCGGTGTCGCCGGATGCGCGCAGTCCGGCGATCACCTCGGCCTGAGTGGCCCCGGCCGGCAGGGCCTTGCTCACGACGCCGGAGAAGATCAGGTTGGTGCCCTCGCCGAGCAGTCGGGGGCCGATCACCGAGAATGTGACGCTGATCACGGCGAGCGCCAGCACCAGCACCAGCCACACCCGCTCGGGGCGGAGCGTGCCGATCAGGCGTTTGGCGCTCGGCCCGAAGTTCATCGCCTTCTCGGCCGGCATGTTCATGCCGCCGAACGGGCCGCCGCCCCGCGGTGGGCGTGCCGGTACCTTGTCGTCGGCGGTTTCGGTGTCGCTCATGAGGTGGCCTCCGCTGCCAGCTGGGATGCCGCAATTTCCTGGTAGGTCGACGAGGTCGCAAGCAGCTGTTCGTGGGTGCCGCTCGCGACGATGCGGCCGTCTTCGACGACGAGGATCTGGTCGGCGTCGAGGATCGTGGACACCCGCTGGGCCACGATGATCATGGTGGCGTCGGCGACGTCCGCGGCCAGGGCCGCCCGCAGCCGGGCATCCGTGGCGAGGTCGAGCGCCGAGAATGAGTCATCGAAGATATATAGCTCTGGCCGTTTCACCAGCGCCCGGGCGATTGCGAGGCGTTGCCGCTGCCCGCCGGAAACGTTGGTGCCGCCCTGGGCGATGGCGGCGTCGAGGCCACCGTCGAGCCGTTCGACGAAGTCGCGGGCCTGCGCGGTCTCCAGCGCCTGCCAGATCTCGGCCTCGGTGGCATCCGGCTTGCCGTAGAGCAGGTTGCTGCGCACGGTGCCGGAGAACAGGTAGGGCTTCTGCGGAACAAGGCCGATGTGGCCCCAGAGCAGGTCGGGGTTCAGCTCGCGCACGTCGACACCGCCGAACAGCACGGTGCCGCTGGTGGCATCGAACAGGCGCGGCAGCAGGTTGACCAGGGTGGTCTTGCCCGAACCTGTGCTGCCGATGATGGCGGTGGTGAACCCGGGTCTGGCCACGAAGCTGATGTCGCTGAGCACGGGCTGTTCGGCGCCGGGGTAGGCGAAGCTCACGCCCCGAAGCTCCAGCTCGCCGTGCCCGTGCGTCTGGTTCACGGGGTTCTTTGGCGGACGCACGCTGGAGGCGGTGTCGAGCACCTCGCCGATCCGGTCGGCCGACACTGTGGCGCGGGGAATCATCACGGCCATGAAGGTCGCCATCATCACCGCCATCAGGATCTGCATCAGGTAGCTGAGGAACGCGATCAGGGTGCCCACCTGCATCGATCCGTCTTCGATGCGGAACGCGCCGAACCAAATCACGGCGACGCTGGAGACGTTGAGCACCAGCATCACCACGGGGAACATCAGCGCCATCAGCCGGCCGGCCTGCAGGGCGGTGTGGGTGACGTCGGTGTTGGCCTGGCCGAAGCGGCGGGTCTCCACGTCTTCGCGCACGAATGCGCGAATGACCCGGATGCCGGTGAGCTGTTCGCGCAGCACCCGGTTGACGGTGTCGATGCGCACCTGCATCACCCTGAACAGCGGCACCATGCGCACGATGATCAGCCCGACGGCCACGAGCAGCACGGGCACGCTGACGGCGATCAGCCAGGACAGTTCGAGGTCCTGGCGCATCGCCATGATCACCCCGCCGATGCAGAGGATGGGCGCTGAGACCAGCAGGGTGCAGGTGGTGAGCACGAGCATCTGCACCTGTTGCACGTCGTTGGTGGAGCGGGTGATCAGCGAGGGGGCGCCGAATCGGCTGACCTCCTGCTCGGAGAATTCGCCGACCCTGGTGAAGACCGCCCCGCGCAGGTCACGGCCGAGGGCCATGGCCGCCTTGGCGCCGAAGTAGACGGCGATGATGGCGCAGATGATCTGGCCGAGGGTGATCATCAGCATGATCCCGCCGACGCGGAGGATGTAGCCGGTGTCGCCGGTGGCCACGCCCTCGTCGATGATGTCGGCGTTCAACGATGGCAGGTAGAGCGACGCGATCGACTGCGCCAGCTGGAAGACGACGACGGCCACCAGCAGGCGCCAGTGCGGCCGGAGGTAGCGAACGAGCAGTGTCCAGAGCATCAGGCGAAGAGGGCGGAGATGTAGGCGACGTCTTCAGCCGTGGGCCGCCAGGTGGTGGCGGCCTCGGCGTTCTGCACGATCTGCTCCGGCTTGGTGGCGCCGGCGATCACGCTGGTGAGACCGGGCTGGGCCAGGAGCCAGGCCAGGGTCGCGGCCAGCATGCTCACGCCGCGGTCGTCGCAGAACTGCTGGTAACGCTCGATGGTGTCCCAGGGGGCGTCGTCGAGCAGGTGCCGGCGGATGGTCATGATGCGGCTGTCCGCCGGGCCGCCCTCACGACTGAACTTGCCGGTGAACAGACCGTTGTAGAGCGGAAAGAACGGCAGGAAGCCCAGGCCGTAGGCGTTCACGGCGGGCAGGACCTCGTCTTCGGCGTCGCGCACGAGCAGGCTGTACTCGTTCTGTGCCGAGATGAAGGCCGGGTGATGGTTGATCCTGGCGGTGAATTCGGCTTCGGCGATCTGCCAGCCGGCCAGGTTGGAGTGGCCGATGTAGCGGATCTTGCCCTCACGGATGAGGTCGTCCAGGGTCTCGAGGGTCTCCTCGATGGGGGTGTTGGCGTCGGGCCGGTGCAGTTGGTACAGGTCGATCCAGTCGGTCTGCAGCCGGGTGAGCGACGCTTCGACGGCCAGACGGATGTAGCGGCGGGAGCCGCGGGCGTCCCAGTCGGGGCCGTTCGCGCCGGCCATGTCCATGCCGAACTTGGTGGCGAGCACGATCTGGTCGCGCTTGCCGCGCAGGGCGTTGCCCATCAGGGTTTCGCTGAGTCCGCGTTCCGCGCCGTAAATGTCCGCGGTGTCGAACAGGGTCACACCGGTGTCGATGGCCGCATCGATCACCAGGGAGGTACCCGCCTGGGTCTCGGTGCTGGTGCCGTTACGGCCGAAGTTATTGCAGCCCAGACCGATCGTCGAGACGACGAGGCCGGAGTTGCCGAGAGTGCGATAGTCGATCTGAGCCATTGCTACAGACTATTCCTGTGCGGCGATGATGTGACCACCTACGGCCCCTCCTCCACAGGCCCCTGACCGGCCGGATATTCCCCTGTCCGAAAACCGCCGGAACCGTTCGGGACCGCCGACTACAGTCACACTATGACCAGCGCAGCCCCCACTCCCCCGAACCTGATCCGCGTGCAGAGTCCCCTCGGCGACCTCGAGCTCACGGGCGATGACACCGAGGTCTGGTCCCTGGCCATCGTCAGGGACGGCCACCTCCCCCTGGAAGGCCTGCCGGAGGCTCCCAACGCGCTGCTTGGACGCGCCGCCGCTGAACTCGGCGAGTACTTCGCCGGCGCGAGGGTCACCTTCGATGTGCCGGTGCGGTTGAACCGCGGCACCGAGTTCCAGCAGAGCGTCTGGCGGGGTCTGGCCGCCATCCCCTTCGGCGATCATCTTTCCTACGGTGAGCTGGGCCGTTCGATCGGCAGGAGCGGCGCCGGCCGGGCGATCGGCGGCGCCGTCGGCGCGAACCCGGCGCCGATCCTGGTGGGCTGCCATCGGGTGCTCGCCTCTAACGGGCGCATCACCGGTTTCAGCGCCGGCGAGGGCATCCCCACCAAACAGTGGCTGTTGCGGCACGAGGGCATCGAGTACGTCGGATGACAACCGAGGAAACCGTGATTCCGCGGCCATCCGTCGTCGTCGGTGACGACGGAGTCGCCCGGTGCGGCTGGGCCGCGAACGACGCCGAGTACCGGCGCTACCACGACGAGGAGTGGGGCCGCCCGCTGCGCGATGAGCAGCGCCTGTTCGAGAAGCTGTGCCTGGAGGGATTCCAGGCGGGGCTGTCCTGGATCACGATCCTCCGGCGCCGGCCGGCGTTCCGGGCCGCGTTCGCCGGTTTCAACGTCGATGCCGTCGCCGCGTTCACCGAGGCGGATGTGGAGCGGCTGCTCACCGATGAGCGCATCATCCGGCACCGGGGCAAGATCACCGCCACCATCGACAACGCCCGAACCACCCTGGCCCTGGGCGAGAGCCTGACCGAGCTGATCTGGAGCTTCGCACCAGCACCGCGGAGCACGCCGCTCACTGATCTGGCCGAGGTGCCGGCGATCACGCCGGAGTCCACCGCGCTCAGCACGACACTCAGAGCCCGCGGCTACAGGTTCGTGGGCCCGACCACCATGTACGCGCTGATGCAGTCGAGCGGGCTCGTGAACGACCACGTTCTCGGCTGCCACCTGGCGCCGGCGCCGGCCTAGGCGGATTCTCGCGGGCCGAGCAGCCCCAGTGCACCGACGGCGGCGCGCTCCGCCTGCAGTTCGGCCACCGAGGTGTTGATCCGGGCGCGGGAGAAGTCGTCAACAGCCAGCCCCGGCTCGATCGCCCAACGGCCGCCCAGGGAGCGCACGGGGTAGGACGACACCAGGCCGGCCGGCACGCCGTATGACCCGTCGGAGAACACTCCGGCGCTGGTCCAGTCGTGACCGGTGCCGTTCACCCAGTCGTAGACATGGTCGACCGTGGCGCTGGCGGCAGACCCCATCGAGGACGCTCCGCGCACGGCGATGATCTCGGCGCCGCGGTTGGCCACCCGCGGGATGAACTCGTTCACCAGCCAGGCCTCGTCGACGAGCTCCCGCACCGGGCGTCCGTCGATGGTGGCGTGGGACACGTCGGGGTACTGCAGAGCCGAGTGGTTGCCCCAGATAGCCACACCGCTCACCGAGGTGACCGCCACCGACAGGTGCGCCGCGAGCTGGGCGACCGCGCGGTTGTGGTCGAGCCTGGTCAGGGCGGTGAAACGGTCGGCGGGTACATCCGGCGCGTGGCTGGCCGTGACCAGGGCATTGGTGTTGGCCGGGTTGCCCACCACGACCACCCTGATGTCGTCGGCGGCGCCGGTGTTGATGGCGGCGCCCTGCGGGCCGAAGATGCGGGCGTTGCCCTCGAGCAGGTCCGCACGCTGCTGGCCGGGTCCGCGGGGCCGCGAGCCCACGAGGATGGCCACGTTGGCGCCGTCGAAGGCCTGCACCGGGTCATCCGTCACGAGCACCTCGCGCAGCAGCGGGAAGGCGCTGTCCTGCAGTTCGAAGGCGCTGCCCTCCGCGGCCCGGAGACCGCTGGGGATCTCGAGCAGGCGGAGCGCGACGGGAACGTCAGGTCCGAGCAATTGGCCCGAGGCGATGCGGAACATCAGCGCATAGCCGATGTTGCCTCCGGCGCCGGTGACGGTGACGTTTACTCGTTGTCTCTGCACGAATTCATACTAGAGGTGACCGGCGACGACGAGTTCGAGTTCGCCGGCAGCGCCGGGCCGCAGGGCGAATCCGGCCGTCGGCGCCCAGGCGAGGAGCGCGTCGACGGTGTCGAAGGCCTGGCCGTGCTGCAGCAGCGCCCTGGTGAAGTCGCCCTTGGCCTTTTTGTTGAAGTGGTTGAGGGCGCGGGTGCGACCGTCGGCGCTCTCGGTCACCACCCGCAGGTAGAACCGCCGCGGATGCCCCGCCGCAGGTCCCAGCGACACGTACCCTTCCGAGCGCAGGTCGAGCAGCAGCCCGCCCGAACCATCGGACGCGGTGGCCTCGAGCGCCGCGGACACGTCGGCAGCCCAGTGCTTCTTGAGGGGCAGGCCCGGCAGCCGGGAGTCGTGCGAGAGCCTGTAGGCGGGCACGAGGTCGAGCCCCCCGACGGGTCCGAGTAGCGCGGAGTGCACCAGCAGGTGCCGGCCTGCGAAGTCGCGGGCCGCCGGCGACAGGGTGTCGGCGGCCAACGCGTCATAGAGCACCCCGGTGTACCTGTCGATGACCGGGGTCGTCGGGGAGGACAGCAGGGCGGCGTTGCGGTCGATCTCGGCGAGTTGGGTGCGGCCGAGCTTGAGGGCGCGCACGGTGGCGTCCTGGTCGGCGGCCAGCGCGGCCAGGGCGGTAGTGAGCATGTGGCGGCGACCGGTCAGCGCAGGGAAGGCCAGGGAGTCAATCGCCAGGGGCATGCAAACGCCGCCGGAGCGTTTCGTCTCCGACGGCGGTAGCAATACAAACACGAGGATCCTAAATCAGGCGGCGCCTAAACGAGTGCGGCCCGGCGGGCGACAATGGAGATGATGTCGTTGTCCACGGACAGGAACCCGTCGTCAGCCTCGGCGACGACCTTGGTTCCGTCCAGCAGCGTGATGCGAACCTCGCCGCTGGACAGGATGGCCAGCAACGGCTCGTGGCCGACAAGAATACCGATCTCGCCTTCCACCGTGCGCGCGACAACCATGGACGCCTCGCCGGACCAGACCTGCTGGTCCGCCGAGACGAGAGTCACGGTGAGCGAAGCCGAAGCCATGCTTAGCCGTTCTCCTTCTGGATCTGAGCCCACTTCTCTTCGACGTCGTTGATGCCACCGACGTTGAAGAATGCCTGCTCCGACACGTGGTCGAAGTCACCGTTGGCGATGGCCGTGAACGACTCGATGGTGTCCTTGAGCGACACCGTCGAACCCTCGACGCCCGTGAACTTCTTCGCCATGTAGGTGTTCTGCGACAGGAACTGCTGGATGCGCCGGGCGCGGGCCACGGTCACCTTGTCCTCTTCAGAGAGCTCGTCAACACCGAGGATCGCGATGATCTCCTGGAGTTCCTTGTTCTTCTGCAGGATCGCCTTGACGCGAACGGCCGTGTTGTAGTGGTCGGCGCCCAAGTAGCGGGGGTCGAGGATACGGCTGGACGAGGTGAGCGGGTCGACGGCCGGGTACAGGCCCTTCGACGCGATCTCACGCGACAGCTCTGTGGTGGCGTCGAGGTGCGCGAACGTGGTCGCCGGAGCCGGGTCGGTGTAGTCGTCGGCAGGCACGTAAATGGCCTGCAGCGAGGTGATCGAGTGGCCACGGGTCGACGTGATGCGCTCCTGCAGGATGCCCATCTCGTCGGCCAGGTTCGGCTGGTAGCCCACGGCGGACGGCATGCGGCCCAGCAGGGTCGACACCTCGGATCCGGCCTGGGTGAAGCGGAAGATGTTGTCGATGAAGAGCAACACGTCCTGCTTGGCGACGTCACGGAAGTACTCGGCCATGGTCAGCGCGGAGAGCGCGACACGCAGACGCGTTCCCGGCGGCTCGTCCATCTGGCCGAACACGAGGGCGGTCTTGTCGAAGACGCCCGCCTCTTCCATTTCGCCGATAAGGTCGTTGCCCTCACGGGTACGCTCTCCGACGCCGGCGAACACCGACACACCACCGTGGTCCTGCGCAACACGCTGGATCATTTCCTGGATCAGGACGGTCTTGCCGACACCGGCACCACCGAAGAGGCCGATCTTTCCACCGAGCACGTACGGCGTGAGCAGGTCGATGACCTTGATGCCGGTCTCGAACAGCTGAGTCTTGGACTCCAGCTGGTCGAAGGGCGGCGGCTTGCGGTGGATGGGCCAGCGCTCGGTGATCTCGATCTTCTCACCGGGCTTGGCGTTGAGGACCTCGCCGATGACGTTGAAGACGCGGCCCTTGGTGACGTTGCCGACCGGAACCATGATGGGCGAGCCGGTGTCCCGGACCTCCTGGCCGCGGACGAGGCCGTCGGTCGGGTTCAGGGCGATGGCGCGAACCAGGTCGTCACCGAGGTGCAGGGCGACCTCGAGGGTGATCTCGGTCGACTCGTCGCCGATGACGATGGTCGTCTTGAGCGCGTTGTACATGCCAGGGATCGAGTCGTGCGGGAACTCGATGTCCACGACGGGGCCCGTGACGCGTGCGATGCGGCCCACAGCGCCGGCTGTGCCCTCTTCGAGGACTGGCGCGATTGCGGTGTCAGTCATTGCTCTCTCTTCTCTGGATTAGTTCTTGGCGGATGAGAGCGCGTCGGCTCCACCCACGATCTCGGAAATCTGCTGCGTGATCTCGGTCTGGCGCGCATTGTTCGACAGCCGGGTGAAGTCCTTGATGAGCTTGTCGGCATTGTCGCTGGCCGACTTCATCGCCTTCTGGCGGCTGGCGTGCTCCGAGGCCGCGGACTGCAACATGGCGTTGAAGATGCGGCTTTCGATGTAGACCGGCAGCAGGGCGTCGAGCACGGTCTCGGGGTCCGGTTCGAATTCGTAGAGCGGCAGCGTGGCCGGCACGTCGCCGGCTTCACCCTCGACGACCTCCAGGGGCAGAAGGCGCACAACCTGGGGAACCTGGGTGACCATGCTCACGAAGCGGTTGTAGACGATGTGAATCTCGTCGACGCCACCGTCATCGGCTTCGCGCAGGAAGGCCGACAGAAGCGCGTCGCCGATCTCCTGGGCGGTGTCGAACTCGGGACGGTCGGTTCCGCCGGTCCACGACTGCTCGGACACACGACGGCGGAAGCTGAAGTACGCCAGGGCCTTGCGGCCGACGAGGTAATAGACGACGTCCTTGCCCTGGTTGCGCAGCAGCTCACTGAGCTGTTCAGCCTCACGAAGTACCTGCGAGCTGAACGCGCCCGCGAGTCCACGGTCCGAGGCGAAGATGACGACCGCGGCACGGTTGATGACCTCGGGTTCGGTGGTCAGCACGTGCTCGACGTTCGAGTAGGTGGCGACGGCCGACACCGCCTGCGTGATCGCACGCGAATACGGGGTGGAAGCCGCGACTCGCGCCTGCGCCTTCTGGATGCGCGAAGCGGAGATCAACTCCATGGCCCGAGTGATCTTCTTGGTCGTCTGGGCAGACTTGATCTTCTGCCGGTAGACCCGAAGTTGCGCTCCCATGTGTCTCCTGTGCTTGCTTAGATATCGTGTCGATGAGTGTCAAGTACCCGGTCCGAGCCACCTGGGGCGGCTCGGACCGGATGCGCGGTTAGCGCTTGTGCTTGACGATCTTTTCCTGGTTGACGTCTTCTGCCTTGGTTGCGACGAACTCTTCGCGGCCGACGGAAGCAAGGGGCTTGCCCTCACCGGTCTGGAATTCGCGCTTGAAGGTGTCAACCGCGGTGGTCAGTTCGGCGACGGTGTCGTCGCTGAGCACGTTGGTGTCGCGGAGCGTCGTGAGGATGCTGGTGGTGCGGCCGAGGAAGTCGAGCAGTTCGCGTTCGAAGCGCAGGATGTCCTCGAGGGGAACCTCGTCCAGCTTGCCGTTCGTGCCGGCCCAGATCGAAACGACCTGGTCTTCGACGGGGTACGGCGAGTACTGCGGCTGCTTGAGCAGCTCGGTGAGACGGGCGCCACGAGCAAGCTGGCGACGGCTGGCCGGGTCGAGGTCAGATGCGAACATCGAGAACGCCTCGAGAGAACGGTACTGGGCCAGTTCGAGCTTGAGGGTACCGGAGACCTTTTTGATCGACTTGACCTGGGCGTCGCCACCAACACGCGAAACCGAGATTCCCACGTCGACCGCGGGGCGCTGGTTGGCGTTGAAGAGGTCGGACTGCAGGAAGATCTGACCGTCGGTGATCGAGATCACGTTGGTCGGGATGTACGCGGCAACGTCGTTGGCCTTGGTCTCGATGATCGGCAGGCCGGTCATCGATCCGGCACCGAGCTCGTCGGAGAGCTTGGCACAACGCTCGAGCAGACGGGAGTGCAGGTAGAACACGTCGCCGGGGTACGCTTCGCGTCCCGGCGGGCGACGCAGCAGCAGCGACACCGCACGGTAGGCCTCGGCCTGCTTGGACAGGTCGTCGAAGATGATGAGAACGTGCTTGCCGGCGTACATCCAGTGCTGGCCGATGGCCGAGCCGGTGTACGGCGCGAGGTACTTGAAGCCGGCCGGGTCGGACGCGGGAGCCGCGACGATGGTCGTGTACTCCATCGCTCCGGCATCCTCGAGCGCACCCTTCACCGAAGCGATGGTGGAGCCCTTCTGGCCGATTGCGACGTAGATGCAGCGAACCTGCTTGTTGGAGTCGCCGGACTCCCAGTTCGCCTTCTGGTTGATGATGGTGTCCACCGCGATGGCGGTCTTGCCGGTCTGGCGGTCACCGATGATCAGCTGGCGCTGGCCACGGCCGATCGGGATCATCGCGTCGATGGCCTTGATGCCGGTCTGCATCGGCTCGTGCACGCTCTTGCGGTGCATGACGCCGGGAGCCTGCAGCTCGAGGGCGCGGCGACCGTCCGTGGCGATCTCACCGAGACCGTCGATCGGGGCGCCGAGCGGGTCGACGACACGGCCGAGGTAACCGTCGCCGACGGGAACGGAGAGGACCTCGCCGGTGCGGTACACCTCCATGCCTTCGACGATGCCGGCGAACTCGCCGAGGACGACAACACCGATCTCGTCTTCGTCGAGGTTCAGCGCAAGGCCGAGGGTGCCGTCCGCGAACTTGATGAGCTCGTTGGCCATCACGCCGGGGAGACCCTGCACGTGGGCGATGCCATCGCCCGCGGTGGTGACGTAGCCGACCTCGGTCGTTGCGGCCTTGTTCGGCTCATAGGACTTGACGAAGTCCTGGAGAGCGTCACGGATCTCATCGGGGCTGATCGTTAGTTCTGCCATCATCTTCCCTTTTCTGTACAGCAGTACAGGCTTTGTCTTTTCGACACGTTACCGTCTCGAGATATGTGTGTTCTGGCAACCCGAAGGTTAGCCAGCAAGCTGCAGTCTCAAGTCCTTGAGACGGGTGGAGACGCTGCCGTCAATGACGTCATCGCCGATCTGTACCTTGAGGCCACCGATGACGGATGCGTCGATGACCTGGTTGAGGGCGACGTTGCGTCCGTACCGGGCCGAGAGCGTCGCGGCGAGGCGGTCCAACTGCCCCTGCTGCAGCGCTGCCGCCACGGTGACCGTCGCAAGGATGCTGTCGGCCTGATCGGCGACGATGGTGGCCGCATCCGTGAGAAGCTCGCCGATACGGCGGCCGCGAGGCTGCTGCACCAGGTGGCGAACGATGACGAGGGTCTGGGGCGACACCTTGTCGGCGAGGAGCGCCTGGATGAGTCCGACCTTGGCTGAGGACTTACCCAGCTTGCTGGTCAGGGCCAACTCGAGTTCGGCATCCGAGGACACCGCCGCACCGAACTGGAACAGTTCGGATCGGATCGACACGTTCGGCTCGGCCGAATCCGCCGTCACCCGCAACGCCAGCTCTTCGAGCGCGGCCAGCAGATCCTGGTGGCTCGACCAGCGGCCGACAGCCACGCTCAGCAGCAATTCGAGAGCGGCGGGCGTGACGGTGGCACCGAAGACCGCACGAACGAGCGCGATCTTGTGTGACTCCTCCGCAGACGAATCGCCGAGAGCGGCGAGAAGCTGAGACGACTCACCGATGACCCGGCCGGCGTCGAACAGGTTCTCACCCGTCGCCAGATCAGCCCAGTCGGCGTGGGCGGCGAGTGCCGCCCGCGACGTGGCCAAGGCTTCTCTGGTGGCGCTTCCCATGTGTCTTAGTTCTTTCCGGCCGAAGGGGCCGTGTTCTCGGTGGCTTCGATGTCAGCGAGGAACCGCTCGACCATGGCGCTTGCACGCGCATCGTCGTTCAGGCTCTCCCCGATCACGCCGGAGGCGAGGTCGATGGCGAGGGATCCGACTTCACTGCGCAGCGACTGGACAGCGGACTGACGCTCGGCCTCGATCTGTGCCTTCGCGGTTGCCGTGATGCGGTTGGCCTCTGACGTGGCCTGTTCCCGCAGCTCGGCGAGAATGCGCTGACCGTCGGCGCGTGCCTGCTCGCGGATCTGGCCGGCTTCGACGCGGGCAACGGCCAGCTGGGCGGTGTACTGCTCGAGAGCAGCTTCGGCCTTGCGCTGGGCGTCGTCTGCCTTGGCGATGTTCCCTTCGATGGCCTCCGCACGGTCGTCAAGGATCTGACGGAAACGCGGGATCGCGAAGCGTACAAAGAAGACCATGACAACCAGGAGGACGACAAGCGACCAGGTGATGTCGTAGATGGCAGGAAGAAACGGGTTGGTTTCCGCTTCTGCTGCGAGAACAAGCTCAGGCATTGTGGTAATCCCTAGACGAAGATGAAGAATACGGCAACACCGATGAACGCGAGGAGCTCGGTGAACGCGATGCCGAGGAACATGGTGACCTGGAGACGGCCGGCGAGCTCGGGCTGGCGAGCCATGGCTTCAACGGTCTTTCCGGCGACGATACCGATGCCGATGCCGGGGCCGATCGCGGCAAGGCCGTAACCGACGGTCGCGATGTTGCCGGTGATCTCGGCGAGGATGGTGGGTTCCACTAGGTGTTTCCTTTCAATCGAAAAACGACGTCGGTCGACGTAGCCAGTTCAGTTGTGTCAGTGCTCTTCAGCCACGGCTTGTTGCACGTACACGGCGGTCAGAAGGGTGAAGATGTACGCCTGGAGGATGTAGACGGCGAATTCAACAAAGGTGAAGATGAACCCGAACGCGAGTGTTCCAACGCCGAAGAGTCCGACCCATCCACCGGCAGTGAAGAAGAAGAAGTTCGTGGCACTGAAGCACAGCACGAGCAGCAGGTGCCCGACCATCATATTGAGTAGGAGTCGCAGGGCCAGCGAGAGCGGCCGGACGATGAAGATGTTGATGAACTCGATCGGCGCGAGCAGGATGTAGATCGGCCACGGCACACCGGCGGGGAAGAGCGAGTTCTTGAAGAACTTGCCCGGTCCCAACGCCTTGATGCCGGCGTAGATGAACACGACGTAGGCGACGAGGCCGAGCAGCAGCGGCATCGCGATGATCGATGTTCCCGAGATGTTCATGAACGGCACCACACCGGTGATGTTCATCGCCAGGATGCCGAAGAACAGCCCGGCCAGGAGGGGCAGGTAACGCCGGCCCATGTCCTTGCCCAGGATCTGGTCTGCGATCTGCACCTGGACGAAGCCGAGGGCGAGCTCCGCGATGCTCTGGTTGCGACCCGGGACCCGGGTGGGCTTGCGCAGTGCGAACCAGAACAGGAACAGCATGAGCGCGATGGCCAGCAGTCGAACCAGGATGATGCGGTTGATCTCGAAGGGCGTGTCTGCGAAGAACAGCGCGGGGAGGCCCAGGAATTCGCCAATCCCCGGAGCGTGGAATTCGCCCTCCTCGGATGCCATGGGAATCAGCAAGTACGCAGCGTTAGACAACAGCGCTATCTCCTGTTTCTGTGCGGACGCACATAGGCGACAGTGGGGGAATTCGGTCTACGGCTCGGGGGCGCACACTGCCACCTGAGAGTGTTTTCACTTTACCAACAATCGCTCTTGGGGACTAATCGACGTGACCGGTGCGCGGTCAGCGCGCGGTCTCATTCGGTGCGCTCGGAAGCGTGACATTGCTCGCGTAACCCAGACGTGATTTGAAGACCACGATCACGTCGATGAGCATGGTGCCGACGGCCCCGGCGATCACCGTGAGGAAGAGCACCATCGTCTGCACGAAGGGGGCATCGCGCAGCAGGGCCAGGATGACGATGAAGACGACGATCTTCAGCAGCCAGGCACCCATGACGATTCCGAAGAACGCCGCGATGTCGAACCTCATCGCCCCGATGATGCTGGCGGCGGTGATGGACGCGAACAGAACAGCCAGAGCGGTGCCGATGAGGGCGCTGATGAGGCCCTCCGTTCCGGCGAACAGGTAGCCGAGGCCGCCGCCGATCACGGCGATCGCGATGGCCAGTAGTCCGGTGTACTTGAGGACCTCGGTGAGGATCTTCTTGGCATCCACCGGCGTCGTCCTGGTCGGTGTGGCTGGCGCGCCTGCGGAGTCGGGGGAATCGGGTGCGGGGGTCATACGGGCTCCTTGGCGTCAGACGCTTCGTCGAGGGGATCAAGCCGGGCAATGGTGGGGACGCCGATGGCGCCGGTCGCCGGGGCGAGCTGGCTGGCGGCCTCGATGGCCTTGCGGCGGCTCAGCGGGGCGAGGGTGACAACCGTGCAGATAACCAGGGCGCTCACCAGGAAGACGGTGGCCCACCAGGTGGGCAGACCGAAGAACACCGGGAGCAGGTAATAGAGCAGGCAGCCCACCGATGCGGCGGCGGTCCAGGCGTAGAAGATCAGCACGGCGTGCAAGTGTGAGTGCCCCATGTCCAGGAGCCGGTGGTGCAGGTGCTTGCGGTCGGCGCTGAACGGCGACTTTCCGGCGCGAACCCGCCTGAACACCGCCAGGCCGAAGTCGAGCAGCGGGATGATGAGGATCGCCACCGGCAGGATCAGCGGGATGAAGGCCGGGAACAGCTGGGACCGGTTGACGGCCGTTGGGTCGACCTGGCCGGTGATCGCGATGGCCGAGGTGGCCATCAGCAGCCCGACGAGGAGGGCGCCGGCGTCGCCCATGAACATCTTGGCGGGGCGCCAGTTCACCGGCAGGAACCCCACGCAGGCGCCGACCAGGATCGCGGCGATCAGGGAGGCGAGGTTGAAGTAGTTGGTGGGCGAGGTGTCGCGCACCAGCAGGTAGCTGTAGATGAAGAACACACCGTTGGCGATGAGCGCGACCCCGGCGACCAGCCCGTCGAGCCCGTCGATGAAGTTGATCATGTTCATCACGATGACGATGGCCATGACCGTGATCACGATCGACATCCAGGACGATCCGACGGTGAGTCCGCCGATCGGCAGGGAGAAGACCTGCACGCCCTGCCAGGCCACCAGGCCGGCGGCGATGAACTGGCCAAGCAGCTTGGTCATCCAGTCGAGATCCCAGATGTCGTCCGCGACACCGAGCAGCACGATGAGCAGGGCCGCGCCGAGGATGGCCATGATCTGGTGCGGGTCGGCGAAGATCAACCGAAGCGGCGCGAACTGGGAGGCCACCAGGTAGGACACCCCGAAGGCGACCAGGATGCCCAGGAACATGGCGATGCCGCCCAGCCGCGGGGTGGGCCGGGTGTGCACATCACGTTCACGGATCTTGGGGTACAGCCGGTACTTGTGGGTGAGCTTGAGCACCACGATCGACATGACGAAAGTCACGACCGCCGACACCACAGCCAACAGGAAGAAAAGGGTCATTACACGTCCACTGGGGCGAGAGCGTCGCCGATGACGGCCTCGATCGCGGCCCGGGAGATCACACCGTTCCGCACGATGACCAACTTGCCGCCGTTGGTGTCGAAGCCGGTGGCATCCACGATTGTGGAGGAGGTGTCGCCGGCGCGGTCGCCGATCGGCTCGTAGTCCAGTCCCGCGACTCCCCCGTCGAGGTAGACGGCGACACTGATGCCGAGCATCTCTTCTGCGCCGATGACGTCGATGGCCGAGGGTAGGCCGCTGGTGTTGGCGCTCGAGACGGCGAGTGGGCCGGTCTCGGCCAGCAGGTCCAGGGCCACCTGGTTGCGGGGCATCCGCAGGGCGACGGTGCCCTGGGTCTCACCCAGGTCCCAGACCAGGGAGGACTGCGCGGTGAGCACCACGGTGAGACCGCCGGGCCAGAACTCGGCGACCAGGGCGCGCACGGGCTCTGGCACGTCCTGGGCGAGGGCGTCGAGGGTGGGGATGCCCGGAATGAGCACCGGCGGGGGCGACTGGCGGCCCCGACCCTTGGCGTCGAGCAGTTTCTGCACGGCCTCGGGGTTGAATGCGTCCGCGGCGAGGCCGTAGACGGTGTCGGTGGGGATGACGACGAGCGCACCGCGGCCGATCGCCGAGCGTGCCAGTCTCATGCCCGTCGAGCGTTCCTCATCGACCGAGCAGTCATAGATACGTGTCATCGGGCACGATTCTAGTGCAGCCAGCCTGTGAGGGCCCGTCGACGGAGCCGGGGCGGGCTCTAGGCGCCGCGAACTGTGAGTCAAGGCCCGGTTTCGGCGGGTTTTGGGTGCTTTGCTCTCAGGTCGCGGGGTCGGTGAGGAGTTTTTCCATCACGATCTTCGTGGGCGCGTAGGCCAGGGATGCGTAGAGGGCCCGGGCCGTGGCATTGCGCGCGAAGACGTTCAAGGTGAGCTTGGCCGCACCGTGCCTGGCGGCTTCGGTCTCGGCCAGCAGCATCGCCAGGCGGCCGTGTCCACGGCCCCGAAACTGCTCGAAGACCACGAGGTCCAGGATCCACCAGTTGGTGGGGTCATCCGCCGGCCCTGCAGAGAGCCAGATCACGCCAACCTGCTCGCCCGCCACCGTGATGGCATAGACATGCTGACCGGCGGCGGGCACTCCACCCGGGAATTCGCGCCGGGTGGATTCGTTGGCCTTGTTCTCGGCCGCAGCCCGGCTGAGCCCGCCTGCCTCCAGGTCGTTGACGTAGTCGTCGGTGCTCGATAGTAGCCAGCCCGCGAGCTGCTCCTGACCGAGGAGCGCGAGTTCGCCCGTCGTGTGCACGCTCACGGGCGCAGGGCCGTGGTGCTGCGGTCGCGGGTGGTGAGGTCGCGGTGGGTAGCGGTGGCCCGCCAGCCGTCGGCGTCGAGGAGGGCACGGATCTCGGCGCCCTGCAGTTCGCCGTGCTCGATCACGAGCACTCCCCCGGCGCGCAGCAGGCGCAGGCCCGTCTGGGACACCAGGCGCACGATGTCGAGGCCGTCCGGCCCGCCGAAGAGGGCGTGGGCCGGGTCGAACAGCCGCACCTCGGGGTCGCGGGGGATGGCGTCGGCCGGGATGTAGGGCGGGTTGGACACCACCACGGAGACGGTGCCGTTCAACTCGGTGAAGGCGCCCGCGAGGTCGGCGAAGACCAGGGTGGCGTTCTCGGCGCCCACCTCGGTGAAGTTTCGGCTGGTCCACGGAAACGCGTCGGCCGAGTTCTCGCAGGCATAGACGCGGGCGTGCGGCACCTCGGTGGCCAGGGCCAGGGCGATGGCGCCGCTGCCGGTGCCGAGGTCCACCCCGATCGGCTCGGGGTCGGCCATCGAACGCAGGGCGTCGATGGCCAGCTGGGCGACCCCCTCTGTTTCGGGGCGCGGCACGAAGACCCCCGGTCCCACGTTGAGTTCGAGACCGCGGAACGGCGCCCGGCCGGTGATGTGCTGCAGGGGTTCGCGCTTCTCACGCCGCTGAACGAGGGCGACGATGGCCGCCGCATCGGTGTCGCTGAGGACGGTGCCCATAATGGCGCCGGCCTGAACCTGCCCGCGGCTCTGGCCGAGGACGTGACCGATCAGTAGGTCGGCGTCAATCTCGGCGCCTTCGATTCCCGCTCCGGTCAGGGCCGAGGTGGCGAAAGCCCGCATCCGCTCGATCGTCGTTGGAATATCGGACAGGGAGCCGGAGTTGCTAGGGGAAGGCGTCACAAACTGGAATCTTACGCAACTCCGGGGCACCCACTGGGTATCGTCGGGGCTCTAGGCTGAACGAGGCGCGCCAGAGCACGGCTTTCGTTACGGCACCACCCACCTGCGGAGCATCCGCACCAGTCGGCTCCAGGAGAGCCCCAGGAAAGGTCTACCGATGTCCGCACGGATTTACTCAGACATTACCGAAACTGTCGGCGGCACCCCGCTGGTGAAGCTCAACCGCCTGCCCGGCACCTCCACCGCGACGGTGCTCGCGAAGCTCGAGTTCTACAACCCTTCCAGCAGCGTCAAGGACCGCATCGGCATCGCCATCGTCGACGCCGCCGAAGCCTCCGGTGAGCTCAAGCCCGGCGGCACCATCGTGGAGGGCACCAGCGGCAACACCGGCATCGCCCTGGCCATGGTCGGCGCCGCCCGCGGCTATTCGGTCATCCTGGCGATGCCGGAGACCATGAGCAAGGAGCGCAAGATCCTGCTGCGCGCCTACGGCGCCGAGCTTGTGCTCACGCCCGGCTCAGAGGGCATGCGCGGCGCGGTGGAGAAGGCCAAGGAAATCGTCGCGGCCACCCCCGGCGCCATTTGGGCCCGTCAGTTCGACAACCCGGCGAACCCGGCCATCCACAAGGCCACCACCGGGGTGGAGATCTGGGACGACACCGACGGCGCCGTGGACCTGCTCGTGGCGGGAATCGGAACCGGCGGCACCATTACCGGCGCCGGCCAGCTGCTCAAGGAGCGGAAGCCGTCCGTCCGCGTGATCGGTGTCGAGCCCAAGGACTCCCCTATCCTCACCGGCGGCGCCCCCGGCCCGCACAAGATCCAGGGCATCGGCGCCAACTTCGTGCCGAGCGTCCTCGACACCCACGTCTACGACGAGGTCACCGATGTGACCCTCGCCGACTCCGTCGCCACGGCCCGCGCCCTGGCCACCGAAGAGGGCATCCTCGCCGGAATCTCGGGAGGCGCCGCAGTGTGGGCCGCTCTGGAGCAGGCCAAGCTGCCCGAGAACGCCGGCAAGACCATCGTCGTGATCGTGCCCGGTTTCGGCGAGCGGTACATCAGCACAGTCCTGTACGAAGACCTCGTCGACTAGGCACCATCCGCTGCTCAATCGACTACAGACAGGTGCCCGGCATGGGAGTGTTCGCACGCGTTCGCGAGGATATCGCGATGGCGCAGACGCACGACCCTGCCGCGCACAGCAAGGCGGAGGTCGTGCTCGCGTACAGCGGCGTGCACGCTGTGTGGGCCTACCGGATCACTCACCGGCTGTGGCTGGCAGGCCTGCGCCTGCCGGCCCGGCTGTTGTCGCAGTTCACCAGGTTCCTCACCGGCGTGGAGATCCACCCCGGGGCCACCATCGGCCGGCGCCTGTTCATCGACCACGGCATGGGCGTCGTGATCGGTGAGACCGCCGTGGTCGGGGACGACGTGATGCTGTACCACGGGGTCACCCTGGGCGGGAAGAGCCGGCACGGGGTTGTTGTCGGCGCCCGGCGGCACCCCCATCTGCACGACGGGGTCACCGTGGGCGCAGGCGCCAAGATCCTCGGCCCCATCACGCTGGGCGAATGGAGCACCGTGGGTGCCAACGCCGTCGTCACCAAGGACGCCCCGGCCCGGTCGATCCTGCTCGGAATCCCCGCGCGCGCGCAGCACGGCACCGCCGAGGAAATCAAGGCAGCGCGGGGCCTGCTCAAATCCGGCAACTGAACCCGGCTCGTCAGGTTTTCTGCGAACACGGGCGCCTCCGCGGACGTTCACCCGCAGATTCTTCGACCGCGGCAATCCGGTGTAACACCGGCCTGAATTCGTTTGGTTGTTGGCAGAATAGTTGTCATGACAACCTCAGCCGCCGCACCGTCGCTCCCGATCCTTGACTTATCCCGCCTCGACGCCGGAGCGGAGGAAGCCGAGGCGTTCCGCGCCCAGTTGCGCGAAGTCACCCACGAGTACGGGTTCTTCTACCTCACCGGGCATGGTGTGCCGGCCGATCTCATCGAACGGGTGATGACCACCTCACGGGCTTTCTTCAACCTGCCCGAGGACGACAAAATGGCCATTGAGAACCTGCAGAGCCCCCACTTCCGCGGCTACACCCGGGTGGGCGGCGAACTCACCCAGGGCAAGGTGGACTGGCGCGAGCAGATCGACATCGGACCGGAGCGCCCCGCCCTGGAGCTCACCCCGGACAGCGCCGACTATCTCCGCCTGGAGGGCCCCAACCAGTGGCCGGTGACCCTGCCCGCGCTGGAAGAGGTCATGACCTCCTGGCGCGAGGAGCTCAACGCCGTGGCGCTGCGCCTGATGCAGGCCTGGGCCCTCTCCCTCGGAGCCGACGAGCACGTCTTCGACGAGGCGTTCGCGGTGAAGCCGTCCACGCTGATCAAGATCGTGCGTTACCCCGGCAAGTCAGACCCCACCCCGCGGCAGGGCGTCGGCGCCCACAAGGACTCCGGCGTGCTGACGCTGCTGTTCGTCGAGCCGGGCAAGGGCGGGCTGCAGGTGGAGAAAGACGGCGAGTGGATCGACGCTCCCCCACTCGACGGCGCCTTCGTGGTGAACATCGGCGAACTGCTCGAGGTCGCAACCGACGGTTACCTCAAGGCGACGGTGCACAGGGTGATCTCGCCGTTGATCGGCGACGACCGCATCTCGATCCCGTTCTTCTACAGCCCGGCGCTGGATGCCACCATCCCGGTGCTCACCCTGCCGGAGGAACTGCACGCCCCCGGCATCACCGTGGACCCGGAGAACCCGATCTTCACCACCTACGGCGAGAACTCGTTGAAGAGCCGGATGCGCGCGCACCCGGACGTCGCGGCCATCCACCACGCCGACCTGCTCAAGTAGGCAGCGGTCAGCGCAGGTCCTTCGCGAACCAGTGCTCGGCGTAGGGTTCGGTGTTGAACGGAGCGACCTCCGCGTAGCCGGCTCTGGCATACAGGCGCCGGGCCTCGATGAGGTCTGTGCGCACCGCGAGCCGAAGTTGGGTGAGGCCGGCATCCACCGCCAGCTCGCTCAGATGATCGAGGAGCGCGGCCCCGGTGCCGGTCCCCCGCGCCTGTGCGGCCACGTAGACGCGAGTCAGCTCGCCGATGCCGGTGCCGACGAACCGCACACCGCCGCACGCGACCGGGACGCGGTCCAGCATCCCGAGCACGAGCAGACCGGTGCCGCCCTGCAGGTCGTGGCTCGGCTCATCCGCCATCGCGGACTCGACCTCAGCGGGCAGCGCGAGCCGCCCCCAATAACGGCCGACGATGTCCTCGTAGTAGGCCCACAACATGGCGGCGGCAGCGGCTGAACCCGGGTCGGTAGTGACAAAGGTCGGCCCAGGCATGATTGAGATCCTAGCGTTCCCCGACCGCACCGCTTTCTTAGGGCGGCGGGCCACCAAAAAAGGGCGCCCCGGCCGAAGCAGGGGCGCCCTTTCTGGTGCAGCAGGTGCTAGTCGTGGTCGCCGATCTCGGCGAGGCGGGTGGCCTCGTCGGCGGTGATGCACGAGTCGATGACGGCATCCAGGGCGCCGTTCATCACGGTGTCCAGGTTGTATGCCTTGTACCCGGTGCGGTGATCCGCGATGCGGTTCTCCGGGAAGTTGTACGTGCGGATGCGCTCTGACCGGTCCATGGTGCGGATCTGGCCCTTACGCACCAGCGAGGCGGCCTCGTCGATCTCTTCCTGCTGCCGGGCGAGGACGCGGGCGCGGAGGACCCGCATACCCGCTTCCTTGTTCTGCAGCTGGCTCTTCTCGTTCTGCATGGCCACCACGATCCCGGTGGGAAGGTGGGTGATCCGTACGGCGGAGTCGGTGGTGTTCACCGACTGGCCGCCGGGGCCGCTGGAACGATAGACGTCGATCTTGAGGTCGTTGGGGTGCAGCTCGACCTCTTCGGGCTCATCGACCTCGGGGAAGACGAGAACGCCCGCCGCCGAGGTGTGGATGCGTCCCTGCGACTCGGTGGCCGGCACCCTCTGAACACGGTGCACGCCACCCTCGTACTTGAGGTGCGCCCAGACACCCTCGGCGGGGTCAGCCGAGTTGCCCTTGATGGCCAACTGGATGTCCTTGATTCCGCCGAGGTCGCTGGTGGTCTGCTCGATGATCTCGGTTTTCCAACGCTTGGACTCCGCGTAGTGCAGGTACATGCGTAGGAGATCGGCGGCGAACAGTGCGGATTCCGCACCGCCCTCCCCCATCTTGATCTCCATGATCACGTCGCGGGCGTCCAGCGGGTCACGCGGGATCAGCAGGCGACGCAGCTTCTCGGCTGCCTCCTCCAGCTGGTCGGTGAGACCGGGGATCTCGTCGGCGAACGATTCATCCTCGTCGGCGAGTTCCCGAGCGGCCTCGAGATTGTCGCCAATCTCTTTCCACTCGTTCCACGCCGCGATGATGCGGCTGAGCTCGGCGTAACGACGGTTGACCTTTTTGGAACGGGCCGGATTCGCGTGCAATTCCGGGTCCGCCAGCTGGGACTGCAGTTCGTCGTGCTCAGCCTGCAGAGTCAGGACAGACTCGAACATCAGTGATCCTTGTCTGACCCGTTCGGGGTCGGCATCGACTTCTGAACCTGCATCAGGAACTCGACGTTGGACGAGGTCTCCTTCAGCCGGCCCAGGATGACCTCGAGAGCCTGCTGCTGTTCGAGTCCGGCCAGCGCACGGCGCAGCTTCCAGGTGATCTTGACCTCATCGGCGCTCATCAGCATTTCTTCGCGGCGGGTGCCGGATGCGTTGACGTCGACGGCCGGGAAGATCCGCTTGTCGGCCAGGTGGCGCGACAGGCGCAGCTCCATGTTGCCGGTGCCCTTGAACTCCTCGAAGATGACCTCGTCCATCTTGGACCCGGTCTCCACCAGTGCGGAGGCGAGGATGGTGAGCGAGCCACCGTTCTCGATGTTTCGGGCAGCGCCGAAGAAACGCTTGGGCGGGTACAGCGCGGATGCGTCGACACCGCCGGAGAGGATCCGACCGCTCGGCGGGGCCGTCAGGTTGTAAGCACGGCCCAGACGGGTGATCGAGTCGAGCAGCACGACAACGTCGTGACCCAGCTCGACGAGACGCTTGGCGCGCTCGATGGCCAGTTCGGCGACCGTGGTGTGGTCCTCGGCGGGACGGTCGAAGGTGGAGGCGATGACCTCACCCTTCACCGTGCGCTGCATGTCGGTGACCTCTTCGGGGCGCTCGTCGACCAGGACGACCATGAGGTGGACCTCGGGGTTGTTCGTGGCGATGGCGTTGGCGATCTGCTGCATGACGATGGTCTTGCCAGCCTTGGGCGGCGCGACGATCAGGCCGCGCTGGCCCTTACCGATCGGGGCGACGAGGTCGATGATGCGCTGGGTCAGCTTGCCCGGCTCGGTCTCGAGGCGCAGACGCTCCTGCGGGTAGAGCGGGGTGAGCTTCTGGAACTCGACGCGGCTGGCGGCTTCCTCGACGGTCAGGCCGTTGATGGAGTCGACCTTGACGATCGCGTTGTACTTCTGACGACCGTTCTGGTCACCCTCGTGCGGCTGACGGATCGAGCCGACGACGGCGTCACCCTTGCGCAGGTTGTACTTCTTGACCTGGCCGAGCGAGACGTAGACGTCGCTGGCACCCGGCAGGTAGCCGGAGGTGCGCACGAAGGCGTAGTTGTCGAGCACGTCGAGGATACCGGCGACCGGGATGAGCACGTCATCGTCGGTCAGTTCGGGCTCGAAGTCGTCGTTGGCGGTGGCGCCGCGACGCTTGCGGTCACGGAAACGGCTGCGGTTGTTGCGACCGTTCAGCTCGTCCTCCGGGCCGGAGTTGCGGTCCAGGCCCTGGTTGCGGTCCTGGCCCTGGCGTTCCTGCTGGGCGCGATCGCTCTGCTGGCGGTCGCCCTGGCGATCCTGCTGCTGGCGGTCCTGCTGCTGGCGGTCTTGGCCGCGGTTGCCGGCCTGGCGCTGGTTCTGCTGGCGGTCGTCGCCACGCTCGGCACCACGGTCATCCGACGTCTGCGGGGCACGGTCACCCTGGGCACGGTCAGCCTGGGCACGGTCGCCCTGGTTGCGGTCGCCCTGCTGGTTGCGGTCGCCGCCGCGGCTGCGGTTGCGGCTGCGTCCCTGGCGGGGCTGCTCGGCCTGCTCGTCGGACTGCTCGGTGGAGCTGCTGTCGGACTGCTCGGTCGGTTCGACCTGCTCGGCCGGTTCAACCTGCTCGGTCGGTTCGGCCTGCTCGGTCTGCTCGGCGCGTGCACCGCGCTGGTTGCGCTGGCGTCCGCCACGCTCGGAGCGTTCGGCGCGCACGACGCCCTCCGGACGCTGGATGCGCGACTCGGTGCTCTCGGCGGAGTCGGCCGAGTCGGTCGCAGCCGGTGCGGCTTCGAGTTCTTCAGGAGCCTCGTAGCCGTCTTCGGCGTTCTGGGCGTCGATCATGCTGCGCGCATCGAAGGCGTTGCGGGCGGTGGCGGCGCTGTTGTTGTTGTTGCGGTTGTTGCCGCCGTTGCGTCCGCCGTTGCGCGATTCGTTGCGGTTTTCGTTCCGCGATTCGTTGCGGTTCTCGTTGCGACCGTTGCCGCGACGGTTGCGGCCGGAACCGGCCTGCGCCTCGGTGGCGGGCTCTGCGGCCGGGGCGGCGACGGCTGCGGTGGTCTCGGCGACCGGAGCAGCGGCCTCGGCGGCGTTCGCGGTTGCGACGGCCTCGGCGATGGCGGCCTCGGTGATGGTGGCGGTGCTGGCGCGCTTGCGGGCCTGGCGGACCGGCTTCTCCACGACGGGTGCGTCGGCGACGATGTTGTCGGTGGCACCGGCGTAGGTGGTGGGGGCCGTGGTCTTGCGGGTCTTCGCGGTCTCCGGGACGATCAGGCCGAGGCCCAGATCTCCGTCGGCGTTGACGTGGGCGACGGCGGGAGCCGACGTGGCGGTGCTCACCCGGCGGGAGACCCGCTTCTTGGGCGCGGTCTCGGCGGGTACGTCGGTGACGACAGCGGCGGCCTCCACCGGGGCGGCCTGCGCGGGTGCGTCAGTGACGGCGGTGTCGATGACGGCGGCGTCGGTAGCTGCAGCCGACTCGGTCGTGTCGGACTGGTTCGCGGTGATTGCGTCCACGAGCTCTCCTTTACGAAGTTTGGATGCGCCCTGGATACCCAGTTCGCCCGCCAGAGCCTGAAGCTCGGCGACGCGAAGGGTGGTCAGGCGTGAGATGTCCACGCCGTTGGCGTGGAGATTGACGTTGGTCACGAAGTTTTATCCTTCCCCCTGGCTCTTACGAATTGGCCAGAGAAGATGTTGCAGCGCCGGTGGGCTGCGGGTGATCCAGTCCCACACAGTGGCGGATTGGAGTGAACACACACAGCCACGCACAAAAACGCGATAGCAGTGAGTTACAGGGAATACACCAGAGAACAGATCCGCGGTGGCGGTTTCTATCGGGTGCGCAACCACTCTAGCAGGTTCGGTCGGCAGTGCGCGTGCGCCGACACGCGAGAAGAGCCCCTTCCCGCCAAGCGGGAAAGGGCTCTGGTCTCGGCCGAAGCTAGGCGTCGGTGCGGATGACCGTGGCACCCTTGAAGTCGACGGCCAGCATCAACGTCTCCCAGGGCGTCTCGCTCGTCCGGGCCACCAGGTCGGCGGCCACCAGGCGCTGGCCGGGGTCGCTGGCCAGGACCAGGATCGACGGACCGGCGCCGGAGACGACGGCCGCGAAACCGTGCTCGCGCAACAGGGTGATCAGACGGTTGGTCTCCGGCATCGCCGCGGCCCGGTAGCTCTGGTGTAGCTTGTCCTCGGTTGCGGCGAGCAGCAGCTCCGGGCTCTGAATGAGCGCGGCGATGAGCAGCGCCGAGCGCGACAGGTTGAAGACGGCGTCCTCGTGCGGCACCGACTCCGGCTGCAGGCTGCGGGCCAGAGCGGTGGACATGGCGTGCACGGGCACGAAGACCATCGGCGAGACGCCGCGGTGCACCATCAGCTTCTTGTGCTTGGGGCCCTCCGGCGTCATCCAGGCGATGGTCAGGCCGCCGAACAGGGCGGGCGCCACGTTGTCCGGGTGCCCCTCCATCTCGGTGGCCAGCACGAGCAGCGCGTCGGAGTCGATCTCCACGATGCCCTCGAGCAGGCCCTTGGCAGCCATGATGCCCGAAACGATGGCGGCACCGGATGACCCCATGCCACGCCCGTGCGGGATCACGTTCTCGGCGACCAACTTGAGCCCCGGCAACGGGATCCCGTAGGCGGCGAAGGTGTGCGCGATGGCGCGCACCACGAGGTTGGTCTCGTCGGTGGGCACCTCCCCGGCGCCGACGCCGTGAACCTCGACGAACACGCCGGACTCGTCGGTCACCTCGACCTGCAGGTGGTCATAGTGAGCCAGGGCCAGGCCGAGGGTGTCGAAGCCGGGGCCCAGGTTTGCGGTGGTGGCCGGAACCTTCACGACGACCGAACGGCCCGCCAGCGCATTGCGTCCCACGACGGGGAGCGCCGTGGTCATTTCTGGCCCAGACCCAGCAGCTCGGCGATGGCGACGGTGTCGACGGGAACGATCGTGGGCTTCACGTCGCTGCCGTCCGCGGTGCGAAGTGCCCACTGCGGGTCCTTCAGGCCGTGGCCGGTGACGGTGAGCACCACGGTGGCGCCCTGGGGGATCTGGCCGGCGTCGGCACGTTCGAGCAGGCCGGCCACGCTGATCGCGGAGGCCGGCTCCACGAAGATGCCCACCTCGGCGGAGAGGATGCGGTACGCCTCGAGGATCTTCTCGTCGCTGATCGCGCCGAAGTAGCCGTCGCTGACCTCGCGGGCGTTCAGGGCGAGGTCCCACGATGCCGGGTTGCCGATGCGGATGGCGCTGGCGATGGTCTCCGGGTGCTCCACGCGGTGACCCAGCACGATCGGGGCGCTGCCCGCGGCCTGGAATCCGAACATCCGGGGCAGTTTGGTGGTGGCGCCGCGAGCGAGTTCTTCGCTGTAGCCGCGGAAGTAGGCGGTGTAGTTGCCGGCGTTGCCGACCGGGACGATGTGGATGTCCGGGGCGTCTTCGAGGACCTCGACGACCTCGAACGCGGCGGTCTTCTGGCCCTCGATGCGGTCGGGGTTGACCGAGTTGACCAGGTGCACGGGGTAGTTCTTGGCGAGGTCGCGGGCGATGTCGAGGCAGTCGTCGAAGTTGCCCTGCACCTGCAGCAGCTGTGCGTTGTGTGCGATGGCCTGGCTGAGCTTGCCCATGGCGATCTTGCCCTCCGGCACCAGCACGACGGCCTTGATGCCGGCGTGGGTGGCGTAGGCGGCGGCCGACGCGGACGTGTTGCCGGTGGAGGCGCAGATGACGGCCTTGGCACCGTCTTCGACGGCCTTGGAGATGGCCATCGTCATGCCACGGTCCTTGAACGACCCTGTGGGGTTCATGCCCTCGTACTTGACCCAGACCTTGGCGCCGGTGCGCGCGGAGAGCGCGGCGGCGGGGATCAGCGGGGTGCCGCCTTCGCCGAGCGTGATGATCGGGGTGGCGTCGCTGACGTTCAGCCTGTCGGCGTACTCGCGCAGCACACCGCGCCACTGACGGGACGGGGTCTTGACCATTTGGTGCTGACCGGTCTCTCGTTCGCTGGACATCAGACTCCTTCAACTCTCAAAACGGATGCGACATTGGTGACGACACTGTTCGCGGCAAGGTCGTTCACGGTCGCGGCAAGCGCAGCCTCCGTGGCCTCGTGCGTTCCAATGACTAGGGTAGCTGTGCCCGACACGGGCTCGTGACTGGCGGTTCCGGGCTGCTCGAGCGTCATCGACTGTTCGACTTGCGCGAGCGAGACGTGGTTTTTGCTGAACACTCCGGCGATCGTGGCGAGCACGCCGGGCTCATCCGTCACCTCGAGGGTGACGGCGTATCGGGTGGTGACCTTGCCGATGTCGAGCACCGGCAGGTCGGCGTGGCTGGAGGCCGCGTAGCCAGGGCCGCCCATCACGTGGCGGCGGGCGACGGAGACGAGGTCGCCGAGCACGGCGGAAGCGGTCTGCACTCCCCCGGCCCCGGCGCCGTAGAACATCAGCGGGCCGGCGGCCTCGGCCTCGACGAAGACGGCGTTGTTCGCGCCGTGCACCGAAGCGAGCGGGTGGCCGCGGTGCACCATGGCCGGGTAGACGCGGGCAGAGACACCCTGTTCGCCGGTCTCCGGGTCGGTGAGGCGTTCGCAGATCGCGAGCAGCTTCACGACGTAGCCGGCCTTCCGTGCCGACTCCATCTGCTGCGGGGTGACCTGGGTGATGCCCTCCCGGTAGACCTTCTCGAGGGGCACGTTGGTGTGGAACGCCAGGCTGGCCAGCAGGGCGGCCTTCTGCGCGGCGTCGTAACCTTCGATGTCGGCGGTGGGGTCGGCTTCGGCGTAGCCGAGTTCGGTCGCGGTGGCCAGGGCTTCTTCGAGGCTGTCGCCGGCCACATCCATCCGGTCGAGGATGAAGTTGGTGGTGCCGTTCACGATGCCGAGAATCCGGTTGACGGTGTCACCGGCGAGGCTGTCCCGCAGCGGCCGCACGATGGGGATGGCGCCGGCGACGGCGGCTTCATAGTTGAGCTGGGCGCCCACCTGGTCGGCGGCTTCGAACAGCTCGGCGCCGTGCTGGGCGAGCAACGCCTTATTGGCGGTCACGACGTCGGCGCCGGAGTTGATCGCCGTGAGGATGTAGCTGCGGGCGGGCTCGATGCCGCCCATCAGCTCGATGACGATGTCGGCGCCGAGGATCAGCGAGTCCGCGTCGGTGGTGAACAGCTCACGGGGCAGGTCGACGGTGCGTGGGGCGTCGAGATCGCGCACCAGGATGCCGACGAGTTCGAGGCTCGCGCCCACCCGGTTGGCGAGCTCGTCGCGGTGCTCGAGCAGCAGGCGGGCCACCTGGGCACCGACCGAACCACCGCCGAGCAGGGCGACACGCAGATTGCGGTATTCGATCATCGGGTAGTTTCCTTCATTTGATTGGTCGAGCTTGTCGCCCCAGTTCCGTTGGTCGAGCTTGTCGTGACCTTGTGAGTCGACCTCGCTAGACCTGCGTCCCGCGCCAGTAAGTCGTCAATCGTCTCCCCGCGCACGATGACCCTGGCCTTTCCGTCTAAGACGGCCACAACGGCCGGCCGACCCAGATAGTTGTAGTTGCTCGCCAACGACCAGCAGTACGCTCCGGTCGCGGGCACCATCACCAGATCTCCCGGCGCCACGTCCCCGGGCAGGTAGTCTGCGTCCACGACGATGTCGCCGCTTTCGCAGTGCTTGCCGGCGATGCGTACCAGCGCGGGCTCGGCATCCGACACCCGGTCGGCGAGCCGCACCGAGAACTCGGCGCCGTAGAGCGCGGGGCGGGCGTTGTCGCTCATGCCGCCGTCGATGCTCACGTAGAGCCGGGTGTTCTCGCCGATGCGCACGGGCTTGGTGGTGCCCACCTCGTAGAGGGTCACGCCGGCCGGTCCGATGACGACCCGGCCAGGTTCGATGGCGATCACCGGCACCGCGATGCCGCGGCGCGCGCATTCGGCGGCGACGATGTCGGCCAGGCCGGCGGCCAGGTCGGCGATCGGGCTGGGATCGTCGGTGCTCGTGTAGGCGATGCCGAAGCCGCCGCCGAGGTTGAGCTCGGGGACCGGGCCGTCGGTCAGCAGCTCGGCGTGCAGGCTGAGCAGGCGCGACGCCGACTCGGCGAAGCCGTCGACGCCGAAGATCTGTGAGCCGATGTGGCAGTGCAGGCCGAGGAAGTTCAGGCTCGGTTCGGCGCGGATCGCCGCGACCAGGGCCGGGGCGTCCTCGAAGACCACACCGAACTTCTGGTCCTCGTGCGAGGTGGCCAGGAATTCGTGGGTGTGCGCGTGCACGCCGCTGTTCACGCGGAGGCGCACGTTCTGCACGACCCCGTGCCGGGCGGCGGCCGCGGCGACCCTGTTTATCTCGACCGGGCTGTCGATGATGATGGTGCCCACACCCAGGCGGGTGGCGTCGTCGATCTCGGCGTGCGACTTGTTGTTGCCGTGGAAGCCGATCCGGCCGGGTTCAACACCGGCGGCCAGGGCAACGGCGAGTTCGCCGCCGCTGCAGACGTCGATGTTCAGGCCGGCGTCCACCATCCAGCGGGCGACCTCGGTAGAGAGAAACGCCTTGGCGGCGTAGTACACCTTGACGGTGGTGCCGATGCGGGCGAACTCGGTGTCGAACGCGGCGCGCAGCTCCGCGGCGCGGGTGCGGGCATCCGTCTCGTCGATCACGTACAGCGGGGTGCCGAATTCGGCCGCCAGCTCGGGGGCGCTGACGCCGCCGATCGTGATCGCGCCGGCGTCGGAGCGGTGCGCGGAGGAGGGCCAGAGGCCGTCGGCGAGCGTGTTGGCATCAGCTGGAGAGCTGAGCCACTCGGGGGCGAGTGGATTATGGGCCACGGGTGAAAACCTCACAGGAGTCAAGTGGGTGTCTCACGAAGTGGCGAGCGAACCCGGATTGGTCCCTGAAGCCAGCGAAGAGACGCGCCGAAAGAGGCGCGGGAATCTACCGGAATTCTAGCGACTGCGAGTTGCGCGCGCCGAATCAAGCGGTGGAACAGCTGCCCAGGGTGGTGAGCGACTGTTCGGTGAGCGTCAATGTGCTCGACTCCAGCGTAATGCGTGCGCGCTCCGCTGTGGTCTGCACATCGCTGAGTGTGACGCCCTGCGGCAGGTAACCGGCCAGGCACACGCTGATCGGCTCGTTGCCGAGCACCAGGTCCAGCAGTCCGCTCACGTCCAGGCCACCGGCACCGGAGGTCACCCGCGCGTCGGTCGGGGTGAGCACGAGTGAGTCGTCCGTGACGCTGGGGGTCGCGGTGGCCTGGTAGCCGACGGCCAGGCCGAACACGCTCAGCTCGCCGGTGTAGGTGACCTGGTCGGTACCGAGCTCGAGTTCCGCGTTGCGCGCGGCAGGGGCGGCATCCGCTTCGGCCAGTGCGGACTGCAGCAAAGTGTTGAGGGCGGCCTGGTCGAGGTCGATGGTGCCGTTGACATGGTCGATGGGCTGGGTCGTGTCGGTGGGCACGCCGGTGGCGACGATCGAGACGGATGCCGGCACGTCGTTGACGGTCAGGGTCGGCGCGGTGAGCACCACACGTTCGAAACTGCCGGTGAGGTACTGCACGATCACCGAGGTGCCGCCGATCGCCGCCTCGACATCGCCGGCGACACCGGCGGGCAGGCCGGCATCGATCTCGCTGGCGATGCGGTCTTGCGCATAGCCGCGGAGGCCAGCGTCGGCGGCGAAGAAGATGCCCACCAGCGCAAGCAACACCACCAACGTCACCAGCAGCCGGCGAGCGGGCCGGCGGCGTTTGGGCAGTGTCGAGCTCGTCACGAAGGAGCGCTCCGACCTACATGCGCTCCGGCGCCGAGACGCCGAGCAGACCCAGGCCGTTGCGGATGACCTGGCCGGTGGCGTCATTCAGCCACAGCCGGGTGCGGTGCAGATCGGTGACCGGCTCGTCGCCGAGCGGGATGACCCGGCAGTTGTCGTACCAGCGGTGGTAGTAGCCGGCGACCTCTTCGATGTAGCGGGCCACGCGGTGGGGCTCGCGCAGTTCGGCGGCCTGGGCCACCACGCGCGGGTACTCCTGCAGCACACCGAGAAGCGCGGACTCGCTGTCGTGGGTGAGCAGTTCGGGGGCGAACGCACTGCGGTCCACGCCGGAATCGGCGGCATTGCGGCCGACGGAGCAGGTGCGGGCGTGCGCGTACTGCACGTAGAAGACCGGGTTCTCGTTGGTGCGCTTGCCGAGCAGGTCCAGGTCGATGTCCAGCTGGGAGTCGCTCGAGGAACGCACCAGCGAGTAACGGCCGGCGTCCACGCCAACCGCGTCGACGAGGTCGTCGAGGGTGACGATGGTGCCGTTGCGCTTGGACATCCGCACCGGCTCGCCGCCCTTGAGCAGGTTGACCATCTGGCCGATGAGGATCTGCAGGTTCACGCCGGGCACGTCACCGAACGCCTCGACCATGGCCATCATGCGGCCGATGTAGCCGTGGTGGTCGGCGCCGAGCATGATCAGGTTCTGGTCGAAGCCGCGCTCGCGCTTGTCGAGGTAGTAGCCCAGGTCGCCGGAGATGTACGCCGGTTCGCCGTTCGAGCGGATGATGACTCGGTCGCGGTCGTCGCCGAAGGTGGTGGTGCGCAGCCAGATGGCGCCATCTTCCTCGAAGATGTGGCCGAGTTCGCGCAGGCGCTCGATGGCGCGGTTGACGGCGCCGGATTCGTGCAGGGAGTCTTCGTGGAAGAACACGTCGAAGTCGACGCCGAAGCCGTGCAGCTTCTCCTTGATCTCGGTGAACATGAGGTCCACGCCGATGGAGCGGAAGATTTCCTGCTGTTCGTCGCGGGGCAGGACGGCGATGTCACCCTCGTAGATCTCGACGACCTTGTCGGCGATGTCGCCGATGTACGCTCCGCCGTAGCCGTCTTCTGGGGTGGGCTCACCCAGGTAGGCGGCCAGCACGCTGCGGGCGAACCTGTCGATCTGCGAGCCGTGGTCGTTGAAGTAGTACTCGCGCGTCACATCCGCGCCCTCGGCGATCAGCACGCGGGCGAGGCTGTCGCCGACGGCTGCCCAGCGCACGCCACCCATGTGGATGGGGCCGGTGGGGTTGGCCGAGACGAACTCGAGGTTGATCTTGATGCCGTCGTAGAGGTGGCCGGTGCCGTAGACCGGGCCGGCGTTGACGATGGTCTGCGCGAGGGCACCGGCGGCGGATGCCTCGAGGCGGATGTTGATGAAGCCGGGGCCGGCGATCTCCACGGAGGCGACCTCTGGCATGGCTTCGAGGCCGGCGGCGAGTTCGGCGGCCACGGCGCGCGGGTTGGTGCCCAGCGGCTTGGCGATCTTCATCGAGACGCTCGAGGCCCAGTCACCGTGGTCGCGGTTGCGCGGGCGCTCCAGCGACATGTCGGCTGCGACCAGACCGAGATCTGCGATCTCCGCCCCTTCGACTCGTCGGCGCTCGACCAGGGTGTTGACGAGGTCGAGCAGGGACTGGGAGAGTTCGGCAGGGGTCACGGCGAACAAGCTTACCCGCCGTCCCGGTTGGTAAGGTCAACGAGTGACCCACTCCAGCTCGTCCTCCTTCGCCACCGGCCGCCGACTGCGCGCCGCACTCGCCCTCACCGGCGCTTCGCTCGCTCTGATCGCCCTGGCCGGATGCGCACCGGCAGGCGACACGGAGCCCACCGCGTCAGCCACCGCAAAGCCGACCAGCACTGCCACGTCGAAGCCCACCGCCACGGCGGAGCCCACGGCGTCGGCCACCCCTGCGCCGGCAGCCGAAGGCACCGCCGTGGACAAGAGCTGCGACCAGGTCCTCACGGCGGACGACGTCTACGAGATCAACCCCAATGTGAGTGTCGACCCGGGTTATTCAGCGTCGAGTGACACGGCCGTGACCGCGACCACCTATAACGGCATCGCCTGCGGCTGGATCAACAATTCCAGCGGCGAGGTCATCGAGGTATCAGTGGCGATGCCGAACGAGGCGCTCGCCAATACCTTGAAGGATGCGGCCCTGGCCGGCGGCGAAGTCGTGCCGACCTACGGCAGCGCTCCCGACGTGGAGGGCTACTTCAGTGCCGGTACCGGGACCGCTCAGGTCTTCACCGGTGGGTACTGGGTGGCCGTCTCCTCCCCCGCCATGATCGAGCCCGGCGACGCCGAGCGCGTCATGAGCACGGTTCTCGGTAACTTGTAGGGCTATTCGGTCGTTCGCCCCTCCTCCACAGGGCGGACTTTTGCGACCTCTCCACAGCTTGGTTTCTGGGCCGGGGTGTGTTGGTGCTGGGTGCTTCACTGTCCCTATGGCCACCTCAGCTGCCACTCCCGATCACACCCCCGATGACCCTGCGCACCCCGCGGTGGATCCTGTCGCGGCGGAGATCAGCGCGGTCATCGACCCGCTGATCGAGAACGAGAAAGTCATCGCGGCCGGCTACGCCGAACGCAGCCGGCTGCTGACCGAGCTGGACCGGCTCGGCCACCAGCGGCGCATCATCGAGGGGCTGTCCGGGGACCCTGTCGAGTCCGGCCGGAACGACCCCGATACCGGCGCGCACGGTCCGGCTTGGGATGACGAGGAGCTCGCCCGCCGCAGTATGGCTGCCGAGGCGGCCGGGGCGTTGCGGCTGACGGCCACCACGGCGGGCATGATGATCTTCGACGCCGCCCGCCTCACCGGCCAACTGCCCGGCTTCCACCAGGCCCTGAGCCGCGGCACTATCACCTGGGGCCACGCGGTGAAGATGCTCACCCTCACCGAGGGCGTCCCCGAAGAGATCCTGGGTGCGTTCGAAGCCAAAGTCCTGCCCGCGGCAGAGAAACTGACCTCGACCCAGTTCGTCCGGGTCGCCGGCCGGATCCTGGAGCGGATGCATCCGGTGCCGTTGCCGGACCGTGCCGACGCCGGCTTCGTCAAGCGCCGGGTGGTGCTCAGCCCGGACGCCGACGGGATGGCGTGGCTGAACGCCTACCTCAAAGCCGAAGACGCCCAAGCGATCTATGACCGGCTCAGCCACATCGCCACCAACCTCGACCTCGACCTCGACCTCGACGCTGACGCCGCCCCGGCGCCCGGCTCCGACTCCCCCGTCCCCTGCCGCAGCAAGGACCAGCGCCGCGCGGACGCTTACCGCGACCTGCTCCTGGACGGTGTCGGACCCGGTGGCCTCGGCCACGGCATCCGCGGCACGGTCAGCATCACGGTGCCGGCCCTGACCCTGCTGGGGAGAAGCGACGAACCCGCCATCCTCGACGGCTACGGCCCCATCGACCCGGAAACCGCCCGCCGGATCGCGGGCACGGCAACCAGCTGGTCCCGCATCCTCACCCACCCCGAAACCGGCTGTCGACTCAGCATGGGTCGCGACACCTACAACCCGCCCGCCGACATGCGCCGCTACCTCGCCGCCCGCGACCGAACCTGCCAGGGCATCGGCTGCAACCGGCGAGCCACCCTCAGCGAAATCGACCACACCCGGCCCTGGTGCACCGGCGGCCCCACCGACGTCGACAACCTCGTCCACCTCTGCAAGGCCTGCCACCGCCTCAAACACCAATCCAGCTTCACCACCCGCCAAGGCCCCGGCGGCGCCCTCACCTGGACCACCCCCGCCGGCAAGACCTACACCTCAGCACCCACCAACACCGACCCCACCACCTACGACCCCGCCGCGTACCTCGCCGGGTACGACGGACGACCAGTCGGCCCCAGCAGCTCGGCGGCCACGCCAGCGACGCCACCGGAACCACAGCTGCCGGCCCCGGCCAAGCGGTCGGCCTCCGCGTCTCGACGCAGCGGCGAAGAGCCTCCCCCGTTCTAACCGCCCTGTCCAGCTGCGCGTGTTCGTCAGCCGCCCAGTAACCGGCGTACCAATCGGCGCAAAGACGTCCGCCCAGGGATGCTAACCTAGAGGTTCCTGGGCCCCCATAGCTCAGGGGATAGAGCACTGCCCTCCGGAGGCAGGGGCGGCAGTTCGAATCTGCCTGGGGGCACATTTGTCACGTGACACGCCAGTTCGGACTCCTGCCACCTAGTTCGGACAAACGGCATGCCACTTCCGGGAGTTCATCCCGCGGCAGTCCATGAAACTGTTGCGACGACTCCGTTCCATTCCCCGTGGGTAGGAGCGGATTGCTCCTCGTTGCGTCGACTCCTGTGCCGTTGACGCGGCCCCCAGCGAGTGCCACCGTTAACACATGGCTCGAACCCTTGAAGCCGACTACCTTGTGGTGGGCGCGGGTGCCATGGGGATGGCATTCACCGACACGTTAATCGACCACGCCGACGTGCGCGTCGCGATGGTCGACCGCCGTCACGGGGTCGGCGGGCACTGGCTGGAGGCGTACCCGTTCATCAGGCTGCATCAGGCCTCGGCGTTCTACGGCGTCGCCTCGCGCATGCTGGGTGGCGGCAAGCTCCAGGTGAGCGGACCGGAGACCGGGCTTCAGGAGCGGGCGAACCAGGCCGAGATCACCGCGTACTACGGGCAGATGCTCGACCGGATGCTGGAGACGGGCAAGGTCGACTTTCTGCCCAACAGTCACTTCGACGGCGACCACACCGTCGTCTCGCATATCGCAGGGGTTCAGCTCGAGGTGCCCGAGACATGCCGGATCGTGAACGCCCACTACCTCGCTCCCAGCATCCCGGCCGAGACGGCACCGCCTTTCGATGTCGCCGACGCGGCTCGCGTCCTGCCCATCAACGACCTCGCGCGGCTGGAGGAGGCGCCGAGCCGGTACGTCGTCGTGGGCGCCGGCAAGACCGCGAGCGACGCCTGCATCTGGTTGCTTGCTCGCGGAGTGGACCCCGACGCGATCTGCTGGGTCCGGCCTCGCGACCCGTGGATGTTCAACCGCGCGCTCATCCAACCCGAGCCCGCAATTTTCCTCAGCATGGCCGCCGACGTCATGCAGATGTCCGAGGGCGCGGCCTCGCTCAGCAGCTTGTTCCTGCAGCTCGAGGACGCCGGGATCCTTCTGCGTATCGACCGCTCGGTCATGCCGACAATGGCCAAAACACCGACTCTCGCGTCGTGGGAGCTCGACCAGCTTCGCTCCATTTCAAACGTCGTCCGCCGCGGGCACATCGAGTCTGTGGATCGCGGCAAGCTCACCTTCGCCGACGGCGCCATGCGGGTTGCGGATGATGCCCTCGTCGTGCACGCCGCGGCGGACGGCCTGAAGTACCCACCCCTCGTCCCAGTGTGGCGACAGGAGGACATCACGCTTCAGCCGATCCGGACGGGCTTCCCGTGCTTCGGCGCCGCCCTGATCGGGTACGTCGAGGCCACCCGCACCGACGATGCCGAAAAGAACCGGCTCTGCCCGCCTTCGAACTACGGCAATTCGATGTCCCAGTGGGCGAAAGCGACCGTTCTCGGCACCCGGGCCGCGATCAACTTCACTGCCCAGCCCGACATCAAGGCGTGGTCGGACGGGGTTGCGCTCAACCCTGCGCGAGTGCCGCCGGGATACCCGCATTCCGCTGCGTTGGACGACGCTCGCGAACGTCTTGCGATCCACACCCGTCCGGCGCTGGCGAGGCTCGTCGAGCTGATGTGAGCTCAGCCTGTGCTCGGTCGCTCTTTGAGTCGCGCCACCGCCCGAGCTGGCCGTGCGGGGCTGCGCGCTTCTGCTCACTGTGGGGTGGGGCAGGATCGCGTGTCCGATGTGCGGTGGCAAAACCATCGACCTTGCACGGAGCTACTTCCGCGCAATTACGCGTGTCCGACCTTGGCAATTTGTCCGGACTGGACTGTCACGCGACAACATTTGTCACGTGACACGCAACTTCGGACTTCTGCCATCTAGTTCGAACACACCGCAGACCAGCTCGTGGGAGTTCTGTACTCGTTAACTCGCACCGTCATTTTCCGGGGTCTCGTCACCGGACTGATCTGGCAACAGTCCCAGGGTGCGGGCCCGGCGGTAGAACGTGGCGCGGGACATCCCGAAGTCGCGTGCGACCTGTGCCGTTGGTTCTCCGGCTTCGATGAGTCGGTTGGCGTTGCGGATTTGTCGGTTCGTGATTCTTCGCGGTCGGCCACCAAGGTTCTTGCCGGCCTTGCGGCGTCTATCGATCGAGTCGAGCACACGCTCACGCTTGATTTCGTGTTCCATCTGCCCGAGAGCAGCCAAGATTGTGAACAACATGGATCCCATCGGTGTCCCTGTGTCGACGTCTTCGCCGCCCAGATCGAGGACGCGAAGCTCAACGCCTCGGTCGCTAAGCCTTTTGGAGACGGCAAGAACGTTCTGCGTCGACTGCCCCAGCCGATCCAGCGTCGCGATCACGAATGTGTCGCCAGGTTCAAGCGCTGCGAGTGCGGCATAAAACTGAGGACGAGCTGCCCGCGCTCCGGAACTCCCCTGATCGATATATAGGTCGTCACGCCGCACACCCGCCGCCAAGAGCTCGGCCCGCTGCACGTCAGTATCTTGCTGCCGAGTCGATATCCGCGCATAGCCAATCAGCTTGATCACAGCACTCCTTAGTCGTCTCATAACTAACGATGCGCACTGTAATTCACGTCGAGGGTTATGCACCGTAGTTGTAAGACTCGACCCGTAGTGAGATTCAGGTGATTTCGGAGGAAGTCCAGATCACGGCGAGGAGACGTCTCGAATCCCTAGGGTTTCGAGACACGAAAACTCGTCATGCGGCTGTCCCCGTGGCCTGGGGTCCTGCATTCGATAGGTTTAGCGAGCGGTTTCTGTATTAGAGGTCGTCTGCACCAGTTAATGCTCTTCTGCACAGCTGGAGTAAGGCCCGTTCGAGAAGTTCAGCGGAGCCGCTGGTCGAGCGTTTTGGCGGGCTCGGCGCTGCTCCGGGGAACACGGGATTGGAGCCGGGCGGAGCGGGGCTTCCTGACCGTCAACGTGCCTCCATGCAAGTGTCGCAGTGGAAAAGGTGAACAAAAAATGCCGAAAACGGGTAACCCTGCAGGACCGAAGGCCACTAAGCGAATCCGCAGGTCGTTGTCCTGGGTCGCGTTCCTTCTTATGGTCGTGGTTTTTGTGGGTGTGATGTTCAGCCAGCAGTTGGATTCGGTGGCTGTTGAAACCGTGCACTGTGAGGTGGTGTCGGCGGAGCCGAGGTCGTCGTCAGGCGGATCGAGAGGGTCGGCATCGACACCCTCGGTTCTCATCCAAACGTCGAACTGCGGTCGGCTCGCAATCACCGAGGGAGTGACTTTCGACGGGCGACAAGAGCTAGCGTCCTCGTTTGAAGCTGGCGCCGAGTATGAGTTCGACATCGGTTGGTTCTCCCGGGTCATCATGAGAGACGTCCTTCACCAAATTCAATCAGTGGGGGCTTATCGGCTGGTCGAGTGAATGAGGTTGTATTGACGGCCGGGGAGGGCCGTCGCGACCCAACGGGCCCCTCCCATCCTCAGGTGTTCCTCCACTAGGAACGCTCTCCAAGCGTCGGTGCCCAGAACTGGAATCGGACCGAAGCCCTTATGGGACCTGTCTCGCAACCAGAGTGCCTCAGAACCCATGCGATACGAGACACACCAGATCACTGCTGTGCACGTCATGAGCAGCAGGTGACTTGTCGTGTATCTGGACCTGTCTCGCATCCCTAGGGTTTCGAGACAACCGGCGACGTGCTGGAGCTCCTTCGCAGGACGTTCCGTCATCGAGCTTCATGTCGGGCGAGTCAGGTGGGCTCGGCGCCAGTGTTTCGACCTAACTAGCCTTCAGATGGGAGACGTGGAGCGACCAACGCTGGGCGAGCAAGAGTGGGGTGTCGCTGAGCGCGCCGTCGCTCTCTTTGGACGGCGTTGTCAGTGCAACAAGCACTCATTGGAGCAGTTTGACGAGGCCGTTGATAGCAATCACGCTCCCTATGGCTGCACAACCCGCAGCAGTCCATGCAGTGCTCTTGGGCGTATTTTTGCGGGCCGACGATTCCCCGAATCTGCCGAAAAGACCTCTGAGCAAGTCGGCATTCAAACGAGCAACACGAACCCTGGTAATTATCAGCAGGATGCCAAAGCCAAAACAGACACAGCCAGCGACTATCTGGAACAGATTCACGTCCAATGCTGTCAACCCTGTCCAACTCTCAAATTGGGAAATCCTTAAGGTCGAACCAGACCACAGGTTAGCCGAGGCCTTGATGCCGGAGGTGCTTTTGCCAGCATCGAGGCCGGGCGTGGCTACCACGATTGCGCATACGTAGTGTTGTAGCTGCAACTAGGTCCAACGCCAGCTTCGTCCCTGCAGCCCTCGAACCGACCATGGAGAGCATTTCTGGAACGGCGTGTTCGGCCTCGCGGAATATTCGCTCACGCCTGCCTCGCCCCAAAACCTCGCACCATCCGCCTCTCCTGGGCCTTCAACCCCAGCTACGGGCCCAGACGGGCTGTACAAGCGAATGCCATATTCGTGCCGCCAAGTACGGAAAACGACACTGCTCGCCGCGTTCCCACGCGGGTGTTGTGTTTCGAAACCTAACTGCCTCATATCTCATGGGATAGGAGACGTAGAAGAATCCCTCCTGTTCACCCGACGAGCGGCAGGTGACTTGTTTCGTATCTGGTACCTGTCTCACATCTGTTGGGATATGCGACGTCTCGCTGCAGGACGCCGGTGCCTGTAGGTACCCGGTTCTCTCGACAACCGGGTTGAATGGGCACCATGACTATGAAGTCGTTTCACAGGGGGACGTGGTGCTTCGCGTGTGGCTAGGGGGAGAAGAGTTTTGGGGCCACCAAGGGCGTGTGGCGCGGATCAACGCTGGCCCTTGGGCGGGGCGGTACGTCCTTATCTATCCCGAGTACGTGGGCGACTGGTGGGGAATGGTTATCGCCCCGACACCAACTCCCGGATCCCCTGGCAATTTGTATATCGACGATGGAAGCTATCTCGAAGAGCGGGCGAGTGAGTGGCAATTCGAGTGGATACCGCGCGGTCTCGACGAAGAGGCATTGGAGCGACAGTTTTTCGGGTGGCGTCCCCTTTGGGAACCCAATCAGAAAAAGCGCCGATGGAAGCTCTAGCCCTAATCAGGGGGCACATTGCGCTCGAACATTCCGGTCAATCCCGACAACGTCGAGTAATACCCTGGTCATTTTAGACGAGTTGACGAGCTCACTTCGTCCCTGAGCGGCCCCCTGATGTGTCTCGCAACCCAGCTGCTTCATAACCCATGGGTTTCGAGACGCGGGAACTCACCCTTTAACCCTTTAAGCGACGAGCGGCAGTTGATTTGTCTCGCATCCTGACCTGTCTCGTATCGGTAGGGATACGAGACAGCATCATCCGTCTAGAACAGCGGGAGGTGCTTCTGCCTCGTCGCCTGCAGGGCATCGCTCGCTAGATGTCTTGAAACCTCCGCGCGTCATGCCCCATGGGTTGGGAGCCTGTTAGGTTCAGGTCCATGCGCAGCGGAGGTGGCTTAGTGTTCAACCGTGACGGGATGAAAGTGTCTGAGCGTTGGGGAGCCGGGATGTTGCTTGCAACCACGATTCTGCTTGCGGGATGTGTGGAGTCAGCGGATAGCGATTCGGCCACCGTTACGGACGCTAACCCCACAACGGTCAGTGGTGCGCGCATCATTACAGGCAGCATTCCTGGAGAGTACGAGTACGAGTACGAGGATGTTGCTGGCACGGTCACGGCGGTAGATGGCTGCGTAGCTCTGGAGCTGTCAGACGGTGCGGTTTACCCGATAATTTGGCCGCTCGGTTACCAGTATCTGCCCGACGAAGCTTCTGTCAGTAGCGCGCATGGCACCGTCGCTCTCGGCGAAAAGCTGACTGAGAGTAGGGGCTACCTCATTGATCGCGAGGTGATCGACGAGTCCCCAGAACCTGCACGGTTAACAGGTTTCGATGAGTGCGACTCGAATGCGCCGACATTCCTTGTGCTGGTAAATGTAGAAGACTTCGACACCCCTGAGTAGCGCGCCGTCGCTTGCCAATCGGCTATTAGGCGAGATTTCTTGCAGCGCGCTGTTGTCCCATAACCGACCTGCCTCAAAACCCATGGGTTATGAGACGTCGAAGATCGCCGCCGCGACACGGTACCGTCAGGACAGACAACAGGACTGGAGCGTGGGCAATGGTTTGTTTAGGAGTCAATGGGCATGCTGGGCCCTCAGGAGACTTTCAACCGAATAGCAATCTGCGCGTTGCCGAGTCTCCTGGTCGAAATTGATGAACAGATCTGAAGTGGGAGAAACTCTGCCTGTTGCGGTTAGGGCCACCGTTGTCACCAGGAAGCGCCGTTCACTTATTTTTGGTCGTACGCACCTTTCGTACGACGTCCGATTCAAGGATGGCAAGGTTCAACAGGACGTGAACATCGATGCTGTTTTACAGGGCGCCCGTTTTCCAGCTGATTATCACACGGTCGTGGACGGTGCGAAGGCAGTGGCCGGTGATGGCGTGCCGGGCGAATGGGTGGACTATCCGTATGGCCGGCCGCTGCGCGACTGAGAGAGTTAGGCCTGCCGCAGCGTCATTCATTGCCGTGCGATGGGCCGGGTCGAATCCCCTGTCCTATATTTCGCTCATTGGGCACTTCGGTCTTGTCTCGTAACACCCGTGTGTCGAAACCCATGGGATATGAGGCACCAGAAACCGTCTGAACCGTCGCTGATTGACTCTGACAGCCAGAATCGTTCATCCTCGGGTTGCTCCTGTTGCGCAGTACGATTCCCCCGTGAAGAGAACACCCGTTGGCATGCGAACCTCCGCAGCATCGCTCTTCATTGCGTGGCTGATACACGATGCGGAGGAGGCGTTCACGTTCCCGGCTACATCAAGGATCATCGCCGCGCGGTTGGGATCCTCCCGCATTCTGGTAACTCCGGCCCAGTCCTTGATCGCCATTGCTTTAATGGGCTTGCTCGTCGGAGGGGCGTGCGTTCGGGGTATACAGAGCAACGGCAAGTCACGACTGTATCGCGCTGTCACAGCGGGCTTAGAAGCGCATGTGGCCACCCACGTCCTGGCCTCCGTTGTTCTCAAGCGATATACCGCCGGACTGGTTACCGCACCATTCGTAATGCTGCCCGGGGCCCGGATCTCCCGCGCCTCCCTCAGACGCAGCGGCACGCCTCTCGCCGCGCGCGACACCGCGCGAGGAGCTGCCCTGATGTTGAGCGCAGCTCTTGCATCTCATTTCGTCGCCAGACTTGCATGCCCCGGGTCCCGACCTTCATCATGACTGTCACGGGGCCACCACCCAACAGCGTTTGTCTCGTAACCTGAGCGCCTCGTAACCCATCGGATATGAGACGTCAAAGATCGCTTGCTCAAGCGACAAGCGGCAGCTGACTTGTCTCGTATCTGGACCTGCCTCGCATCGGTAGGGTTTCGAGACGCTGGGACTTGCCGAACGGCTGTCCCCGTGGCCTGGGGTGCCGCATTCGATAGGTTTAGCAGACGGTGCCATTCAATGATTCGGGAGCGGGCCTTCCGGACCGTCATCGGGCCTCCATACAGGTGGCTGGTAATGGAAAAGGTGTACAACGAAATGCCGACAACGGGTAGCCCTGCAAAACCGAAGGCCACTAAGCGAATCGTCAGGTCGTTGTCCTGGGCAGTTTTCCTTTTTACGGTCGTGGTTGCTGTGGGTGTATTGTTCAGCCCGGTGTGGAACACCTTTGATGTTGAAAGCGTGCGCTGTGTGGTGGTATCGGCGGAGCCGAGGACGGCGTCGGGCGGTTTGAGAGGGTCGGTGTCGACGCCTGCGGTTGTCATCTTGACGGCGAACTGCGGTCCCTTGGGAATTTCCAGAGGTGTGACTTCCGATGAGCAAGAGGAGCTAGCGTCCTCTTTTCAAGTTGGCGCCGAGTACGAGTTCGACATCGGCTGGTACGGCCGGGTCATCATGAAGCACGTCTTGCGCGGAGCTCCAGAAGTGCAGGGTTACCGGCTGGTGGAATGACCTGCCCTGCGGTGACGGCCGGGGAGTGTTTCGGTGATCCAACGGGCCGAAATGTCTCGCAACCTGAGCGCCTCGAAACCCATGGGAAACGAGACACCCTTTCTCGTCGCGTCGATTTATCTCGATTGGAACGCAGCCCGAACGTATTCGAGACCTTCGTCCATGCCGATGCCAAGTTCTACAAGGCGCAGGACGTACGCTTGCGCGGCTGCCTGGGCGTGACGCTGATTGGAGGTGCCGTGCATCGCGATGTAGGAACCATGCCGACCGCGCGTCTGGATGATTTCGTCCCGCTCAAGCTCTCGGTAGCTACGCGCCACCGTGTTGGGCGCTAGCCCAAGGTCACCAGCGAGCCGACGCACGGTCGGCAGACGTGTTCCGGGAACGAGCTCTCCGTCTCGTACTAGGTCAGCTATCTGTATTCGTATTTGCTCGTACGGCGGAGTTGACGAGGTCGGGTCGATTGTCAGCATCGGCTCGGATCGGTGGTAGCGGAGGGCTCCCATAGCCGCCCAATGGGCCGGCGGCTGACGGGAAGGTTCACCAACCACAAAGGTGACAGCCCGACGACTAGTCCCACGAAGACGAACGGCGAGCTGTAGTCGAATAGCCACGAGAAGCCCGCTACGAACGCCGCAGTGCTAAGGGCAATGGAAGCGATCCACAGGTCGCGAAGAGCGTACGCCCGAAGAGCGTCGTCCCACTGGAGCTCAAGCTCACTCGACGCTGGCTGCGGAACCGCCAAGAGCATCGAACTCAGAGCAGCGACAGCTACGATTCCGGTCAAGGCCAGAACCGCCAGAGCGAGCACTGCCCCTAGCGGTAAGCCGCCTTGCAGCGTCGTTGGCCTGAGACCGATAAAGAGCGCGATCGAAAGCGCTGCACTGACCACGGCCAGAACTGCCGCGCCAAGCACCCAGCCTGGATGCACATAGTCACCGAGGGAAGGCGATTGTGCTCGAGCGAATCGCGGAGCGCCCGGCTGCGGCGCGGTGAATTGGCCGAGGGCAGACACTGCTCCTCCCAGGGCCAGCGCGGCCGTAAGAATGCCAGTCGTAGATGCTCCCGCGACGCCGATCGGCCAATAGTCCAGCGTGATTCCGAAGAGAACGGCAAACGCGAACAGCGAGATCAGACCACCGGCCGTCGCCCCTTTGGAACGCGCACGCAGGCGTCGATCCACGCGGCTATACACGTGATCAGTCATGGGCAGGCCAATGCGCTCTATGAAAGCGAAAACTTCAACTTCACGGCGCCTCCTGGTGGATCCGTACCAGAACGTCACAAGGAGAAGCGCTGTCATCGCGCCAATGAATCCCAACACAAAGCCCATGGACCATACCCCCAATTGTCGCAACCTTGTACCAAGGTACTCGTTCGGGGACCGAGCGTACAACTAGACGATGCCGCGCGCGTGCCGGTCCGGGACGCCATCGCTCTGGCAGTCTGCCGGCGCTCACTCGGTTAGTGCCGCACGCGAGGTCGATCAGGGTGGGACGTCGCCCTCTACCGAGGCCTGGCCTTCGGCTATCCAGTGATTTGCGATTCAAGACAGGTCTCTGGTGTTCGCCACCATGAAGGCCTCCGCGAATGCAATTTTTGGAGAGAGCTGTCGCATAACCTAGTGCCTCATAACCCATGGGATACGAGACCAAGCTGTCATTCGTCGATGCGCGACGAATGGCGGGAAAGACGACTCAAATCCACCGGCGTTCGTTCCGGGCTCGATGACGAGCTGCGGGGCAATTAGCTCTTGGCGTCCGGGTTAACAATGAGGAAGTCACTGAGCCGG
>NZ_SOFX01000041.1:0-52729 GCF_004402745.1 Cryobacterium sp. TMN-39-2 | reverse complement strand
GGTGAGTCCGACCGGCCAGCCGACGCCGCCGCCCGCCTACGGCCCGCCCGCCCCGAGCGAGGGCACCCCGCCGCCGCCCTACGGTTCGCCGCCGCCGGGCTACACCCCGCCGGGCTCCGGTTACGGCACCCCGCCGCCCTCTGGTGGCCCCGCCGCCGGCTACTACGCCGGCCAGCCCGGGATGCCGTCGGCCACCAAGCAGCCGATCCTGAGCATCCTGTCGATGATCGCCGGTGTCATCGGCATCCTCGGGTCCCCGGTCGCGTTCTTCCCGATTTTCGGTGGCATCCTCGCCATCATCTTGCCGGCCGCCGGCGTGGTACTGGGTTTCATCGCCCGCAACAAGGAACCGAACGGCAAGGGCTTCTGGCTGACCGGGATCATCACAGGCTTCATGGGTATCGCCCTGGCGCTGCTGAGCATTCTGCTCTGGGCGCTGGTGTTCGCGACCGTGCCGATGAACAATTACAACTACTAGCCGCACAGCGAGTAGTCGAGAATCGAGTCCACACGCATGTTGCAGTCCGGGCAGCCCGAAACCCGGGCGGAGCGGGAGCAGTCAGTTCCGCCCGCCGGGACGCCGGCGTTGTCGCGCGCACAGGCGCGGGCTGCCGAGGCCAGGGCCGCTGAGCTGCGGGCACCCGCCGGGCGTTCGCCCGACCTGACCCGGCCGCCGGTCGCCGGCGAGCTCGCCTACGAGTCCACCATCACCGCGCCCACCGAGTGGGTGCCCTACGTGTACACCACCGCCGAGATCCAGACCCATGCGGCCCGCCGTGGTCTCAGCGTCGCTGCCGCGGTCTGCGGGGTGCTCGGGGTACTGGCCGGCATATTCGTGATCTGGGGGGCGCCCCTGAGCATCGCCGCGGTCGTGCTCGCTCTGGTGGCCAGGTACGTGGAGCGCCGCTCCGGCGTCCTCTGGCTCCTCGGCCTGCTCAGCGGTCTGCTGGGCATCCTGATGGCGGTGCTGTGGTTCGTCGTGATCACCCGGATGCTGCCCGCCTACTTCGGCTGAGCCGAACCCGCGAGCCGGCTGACGCCGGTCAGACCCGTTCCACCAGCAGCGCCACCTTGTGCCCGGCCGCGCGGGTCACCACCAGGGTGGCCGACTCCGGACCCTTGAGCTTCAACCGGGTGCGCAGGGTCGCCGGATCCACATCCACGCCGCGCTTCTTGATCTCCAGGGTGCCGATCTTCCGTTCAGCCAGCGCCAGCCGCAGCTTCTTCTCGTCGGTGGGCAGCACCTCGAGCACCCGGAACGCCGTGGCGAACGGGGTGCGGGTCAGCGTCGGGCTGGTCAGGTAGGCCAAGCCCTCGCTGAGCATCGACGCCTCCATCGATCTGGCGAGGGCACCGATCAGCCGGGCGCGGATGATGGCGCCGTCGGGTTCGTACACGTAGTCGCCGAGCTCGCCGACAGCCACATCCTCGCTGTCGGCAGCCGCGGTCAGCTCCGCGACTCCGTCCTTGCTGAGCAGCAGCGCCGACCGGCGGATGCCCGGTCGCGCGAGCGCACCGAACCACAGACCCATCTCCACCAGCTTGCCGTCCACCGACACCCACTGGGCCTCCGCGGTCTCGGGGATCTGGTCGCGGTCGTGGCCGGGACCGAGCTTGACGCCGACGGGAATCCGTTTGCTCAGCGCGTAGACGTCATCGAGGTTGGGGGAGTAGTCCTCTGACCGGGTGAGCCGGCTGGTGTTGCCGTGCCCGGCCGTGCGGCGGGCCGGGTCGAACCAGAGCGCGTCGAACTCGGTGGGGTCGATGTCGGCCGCGTCGGCGCAGCGCACTGAAGAGGTCGGGAAGGGGGCGAGGTTGAAGCTGGCGACCGTGGCGGTGACCTCGTCGACGTCGATCGCGGTCACCGTCAGCTCCATCGCGGCCATCGCCATGGCGTCGCCGCCGATGCCGCAGCCCACGTCGGCGACCCGGGTGAGGCCGGCCTCCACGAACCGGCCGGCGTGCAGGGCGGCGACCCGCAACCGGGTGGCCTGCTCCAGGCCGGCCTCGGTGAACAGCATCCGGCTGGCAAAGTCGCCGAACTTGCCCGTCGCCTTCGCCCGCAGCCGGGACTGGTAGAGCACCGCGTTGACCAGGGCGGGGGAGTGCCCGGCCTTGCGTAGGGCACTGACCGTGCGCACGACGTCGGCACCGGCCTCGTAGACGGGCAGGGAGTCCAGCAGGCGCAGGCCTTCGGGTGAGAGCAGCTCAACGAGCTCGGCGCGTTCCATCCCGCAAACCTATCAAGCCAAACCGGGCCGCACCCCGAGCACTCTGGCACTCACGTTGCGTGAGTGCCAGTTGCGCCCTAAACTCGACTTAGCACTCTCGCTGTGAGTCTGCTAACTACGTCTTAGCTAAGAAAGAGGTCAACCGTGTCGGTCTCCATCAAGCCGCTCGAAGATCGCATCGTCATCAAGCAGGTGGATGCAGAACAGACCACCGCTTCCGGACTTGTGATCCCGGACACCGCCAAAGAGAAGCCCCAGGAAGGCGAAGTTGTCGCCGTCGGCCCCGGCCGCATTGACGACAACGGCAACCGCATCCCGCTCGACGTCGCCGTCGGCGACAAGGTGATCTACTCCAAGTACGGTGGAACCGAAGTCAAGTTCGGTGGCGAGGACCTCCTCGTTCTGTCGGCTCGCGACGTTCTCGCGGTCGTCGTTCGCTAGTCACACCGCATATCGTTGAATCCCGGATGGCCTCGGCCATCCGGGATTTTTCGCGTCCAGAGGGGTAACAACGTGCACGAGAATCCGACAGATCCCACCGGGGCCGCCGAGCCGACCGAGCCGGTGGACGCCGCCCGGAGCGGGATGCGCCCGGTCCGCAGTTCCGCGAGCACGGGCCTGATCTTCGCGATCTGCGCCTACGGCATGTGGGGATTCCTGCCGCTGTATTTCCTTTTCCTGGCCCCGACCGGAGCGTTCGAGATCGTGGCCTGGCGGGTGCTGTTCTCGCTGGTGTTCTGCGCGGTCCTGATCCTGGCCACCCGGGCCTGGCGGCCGCTCGTGGCCGCACTGCGTTCGCCGCGCATCGTGTGGACGATGGGGCTGGCCGGGGTGCTGATCTTCATCAACTGGCAGACCTTCATCCTCGGCACCCTGAGCGGCCGCGTCGTCGAAACGGCGCTGGGCTATTTCATCAACCCGATCATCACGGTGCTGCTGGGCGTCCTGGTGCTGCACGAGAAGCTGCGCAGGGCCCAGTGGGCTGCCGTGGTGATCAGCTTCATCGCCGTGATCGTGCTCAGCGTCGGCTACGGCACCGTGCCCTGGATCTCCCTGATCCTGGCGTTCTCCTTCGGCTTCTACGGCCTGATCAAGAAGCGGGTCGGCGGTCACATCGACGCGCTCTCCGGGCTGACCCTGGAAACTCTCTGGCTCACGCCGATCGCGATCATCCAACTGGTCGTGGTCTCGCTGATCTCCGGCCTCACCTTCGGTACCGTCTCGACGGTGCACACCATCGCGCTGATCGGCACCGGTGTGCTCACCGCGGTGCCGCTGCTCTTCTTCGCGGCCGCGTCCCGGCGCCTGCCGTTGACCACGATGGGACTCGTGCAGTACCTCGCACCGGTGCTGCAATTCATCGCCGGCGTGGTCATCCTGCACGAGCCGATGCCGCCGGAACGGTGGCTCGGATTCGGGTTGGTCTGGCTCGCGCTGATCGTGCTGACCGTCGATATGGTGCGGGCGGGGCGGGCGCAGCGCCGGCCGGTTATCGACCCGATTTAGGGGCTCAGAGCCAAGCATCCTGGTCAGGGGGCCGTTCGTAACGATTTGGTCGCGTTACACGGCTGTAACACGACCGCCTTGTTTGATGTCGTTCGGGTGAATACCTTTGCAGCACGGCAACGATCGTTTGCCGTGCTCTAACCTTCGATTCCCCTTACCCTAGGAGCAACATGAGCGTATTCGCGAAGGCCTCGGCCTCCCGCTCGGCCCGCGCCGTCGTCACCGGCGTCGCCATCTTCGGCGTCAGCGCCCTTCTGCTCACCGGATGCAGCACCGACGCAGCCGAGCCGGCCGCTTCGGACGCACCCGCGGCGGAAAGCACTGTCGCTGAGATCACCGCCGGCGACCGCGCCCTGGACCTGAAGGTCGGCACGATCCTCCCCCAGAGTGGTGGGCTCGCCTTCCTCGGCCCGCCCGAAGAAGCCGGTGTTCAGCTCGCCGTCGAGGAGATCAAAGCTGCCGGCCTGGGCATCGACATCGAAGCCATCCTCCGCGACTCGGGCGACACCACGACCGATACCGCCACCGTCTCCGTGACCGACCTGCTCTCGCAGGATGTCTCGGCGATCGTCGGTGCGGCGTCCTCGGGTGTCTCCAAGACCGTCATCGACCAGATCACCGGCGCCGGCGTCGTGCAGTTCTCGCCGGCCAACACCTCGGCGGACTTCACGGACTACGACGACAAGGGGCTCTTCTGGCGCACCGCTCCGTCCGACATCCTGCAGGGTGAAGTCCTGGGCAACCTGATCGCCGAAGACGGCAACAGCACCCTGGGCCTGATCGTGCTCAACGACGCCTACGGAACCGGTCTGGCCGAGTTCACCACCACGGCCTTCGAGGCTGCCGGCGGAGAGGTCGTCGCCAGCGCGAGCTTCAACGAGGGCGACGCCAACTTCTCGGCCCAGATCGCCGAAGTCACCGCGGCCAACCCCGACGCGATCGCTCTGATCACGTTCGACCAGGCCAAGGTCATCACCCCGGACCTCGTGGCGAGCGGCTTCCCCGGCGACAAGCTGTACTTCGTCGACGGCAACCTGGCCGACTACAGCGAGGACTTCGCTGCCGGCCTGATCGAGGGCTCGAAGGGCACGCTGCCCGGCCTGGACACCGCGACCCTCGGTGACTTCACCGGCCGTCTGCTCGAGATCGACCCGGCCCTGACCGACTTCAGCTACGCGGCTGAATCCTACGACGCCGTCATCCTGATCGCCCTGGCTGCGTACGCAGCCAACGACGTGTCGGGTGAGTCGATCGCCAAGTACCTCCAGCAGGTATCCGGTGGCTCCGGTGAGGGCGAGAAGGTCACCGACTTCGCGTCGGGCGCCGCGCTCCTCGCCGAGGGCAAGCAGATCGACTACGACGGTTACTCCGGCACGATCACGTTCGACGAGAACGGCGACCCGACCGACGCAACCATCGGCATCTTCGAATTCGGTGCAGACAACAAGTACAGCCGCATCAACTAGTCACCCCCGCTGACTCGCGGTACACCACAGCAGACGTACCGCGACACGCACAGAAGGGCCCCGGCTTCGGCCGGGGCCCTTTCGCGTGCCCGGTGGCCGGTCACCGCCGAGTGACGGGGCGCCGGATGCCGGCCAGGGGGAGCGGCAGCCGTGGGCGGCAGCAGCGGAGACCGGCCAGTAGATGGCGGCCGCCACGGGCCCGCTGCGGGTCTTTAGGCGGCGGAGGCGCGGAGCTGCGCGGCTGGGGCGGCCAACGGCGTCAGAACGGCTCCTGGCGCCGCCGGTGAAACGCGAGATGCCCCGCTGCGGACCAGTTACCCCGGTAGACCGGGGCAACTCGTCCGCAACGGGGCAAGTCGGTGGTGCGGATGGTGCGGGAGGGTTAGTCGTCCTGACCCAGGGTGCCCAGGTACAGGCCGATCACCTTGGGGTCGTTCAGCAGCTCCCGCCCGGTGCCGGTGTAGGCATCCCGACCCTGATCGAGCACGTAGCCTCGGTCGCAGATCTGCAGGCAGCGGCGGGCGTTCTGCTCCACCATGATCGTGGTCACGCCGGCCTTGTTGATCTCCTTCACCCGCAGGAACGCCTCGTCCTGACGCACCGGGGACAAACCGGCCGAAGGCTCGTCGAGCAGCAGCACGTGCGGGCCCATCATCAGCGCCCGCGACATCGCCACCATCTGGCGCTCGCCGCCGGAAAGCGACCCGGCCCGCTGGCCGAGGCGCTTGCGCAGCTCCGGGAAGATCTCGGTGACGAACTCGAGCCGCTCGGCCAGGCCCTTGGGCTTCTGGTACATGCCCATCTCCAGGTTCTCCTGGATCGTCAGCGTCGGGAAGACGTTGTTGGTCTGCGGCACGAAGCCCACGCCCTTGGCGACCAGCTTGTTGGCCTTGAGGTTCGTGATGTCGTCACCGCGCAACCGGATCTCGCCCTCGCGTACCTTGACCAGGCCGAAGATCGACTTGAGCAGGGTCGACTTGCCGGCCCCGTTCGGGCCGATGATGCCGATCAGTTCGCCGTCGTAGGCGGTGAGCGAGCATTCGTTGAGGATGTTGACGCCGGGCACGTACCCGGCCGTCACGTTCTTGACCTCGACGACCGCCTTCCGCACCGGGGCCGGGGTGGCGTCGATCAGCGGGCTAGAGTTCGTCATCGAGCAGCTCCTTAATGGCTCCGACATGTTCCTTCTCGGCGTCGGGATCCTCACCGAGGTCCTCGTCGTGGTGCTGGCCCAGGTACGCGTCGATGACAGCCTGATTGCGCATCACCTCGTGCGGGTCGCCCTCGGCGACCACCTTGCCCTCGGCCATCACGATCACCCAGTCGGCGATGTGCCGCACCATGTGCATGTCGTGCTCAACGAAGAGCACGCTCATGCCTTCGGCCTTGAGGTTGAGGATGTGGTCGAGCAGCGACTGAGTCAACGCCGGGTTGACGCCGGCCATGGGCTCGTCGAGCATCACCAGGGTGGGGTCGCTCATCAGCGCCCGTGCCATTTCGAGGAGCTTGCGCTGCCCGCCGGAGAGGCTGGCCGCGTAGTCGTCCTTCTTGGTGTCGAGCTTGAACCGGGTGAGCAGGTCCAGCGCCTTGACCTTGTTGTCGGCCTCCTGCTGACGCCAGAGGAACGGCAGGACGGCGCGGAACAGGTTCTCGCCCACCTGCGCCTTCGCGCCGAGCAGCATATTGTCCATCACCGTCAGCAGGCCCAGGGCCTTGGTGAGCTGGAAGGTGCGCACCTGACCCATCCGGGCGACCTTGAACGCGGCCATGCCGCCGATGGGGGTGCCCTCGAAGGTCCACGAGCCGGTGTCCGGCTTGTCGAACCCGGTGAGCAGGTTGAACAGGGTGGTCTTGCCGGCCCCGTTCGGCCCGATCAGAGCGGTGATGGCGCCGCGGGGAATCTCGAGGTGCTCGACATCCACCGCCTTGAGGCCGCCGAAGGTGCGGCTGACGCCGTCGACCACGAGGATCGGGTCCTTCTTCTTGCAGCCGGGGACGGCCTCGCCGATGTGCATGTCAACTGTCTTGACGGGCTTGCCGGTGGGAACACTGTTACTTGACAAAAGCCAGCTCCTTCTTGTTTCCGAAGATGCCCTGGGGTCTGTAGATCACAATGAGCATGATCGCGACGCCCACCAGGATGAAACGCAGCTGTCCGGCCTGGATGCTCGTCAGGAACGGGATCCAGCCGGCCTCCACGGCCCGGGCGATGAACCCGGAGAAGAACGACAGCAGCACCCAGAAGACCATCGAGCCGATGACCGGACCGAGGATGGTCGCCGCTCCACCGAGCAGCAGGATGGCGTAGACGAAGAACGTCAGCGAGGTCTGGTAGTTCGACGGCACCACGGCACGCGGCAGCACGAAGATCATGCCCGCGATGGTGCCGAAGACGCCACCGAGGATCAGCGACTGCATCTTGTAGAAGTACACGTTCTTGCCCAGGGCGCGAACGGCGTCTTCGTCCTCGCGGATGCCCTTGATCACGCGGCCCCACGGGCTGCGCATGATCTGCCAGGTGAACAGGCAGGCGAGGATCACGATGGTCCAGGCCACGATGCGCAGCCACCAGTCGTAGGCGTTGTACTCGAACGGACCGAACCCGTAGGTGCCGTCGGGGATCGGGTTGAGGGCAGCGAATCCGCCCTTGTACCCGCTGAGCCCGTTGGCCGAACCGGTGATCGGTTCGAAGGTGTTGGTCGTGAACAGCAGGCGCACGATCTCCGCGGCCGCGATGGTGACGATGGCCAGGTAGTCCGCCCGCAACCGCAGGGTCGGGATACCCAGAACCAACGCGAAGATCACGGATGCGCCGATCCCTACGAGCACCGCCGCCCAGACCGGGAAGCCGAAGCTCAGGGTCGAGATGGCGTACCCATAGGCGCCGAGGGCCATGAAGCCGGCCTGGCCGAAGTTGAGCAGGCCGGTGTAGCCGAAGTGAATTGCCAGTCCCAACGCCGCGAGGGCGTAGGCGGCGGTGGTCGGGCTGATCAGCTCGACGGCCGCGTTGCTAAAGATTGCTCCCCAGTCGATCATCGTCAGCCCCTAGCCAATTCTCTCTTTGCGACCCAAGATGCCTTGCGGCCGAAGCAGCAGCACCAGGATCAAAACGACAAGTGCACCGACGTATTTCAGGTCGGACGGAATCCACAGCGTCGACAGCTCGACGAACAGGCCCACGATGATCGATCCCACGAGGGCGCCGAACGCCGTGCCGAGACCGCCGAGGGTGGTGGCAGCGAAGACCAGCAGCAGGATCTGGAAGCCCATGTCCCAACTGACCCCCGGCCGGAAGTAGGCCCAGAGCACACCGGAGAGGCCGGCGAGCGACCCGCCGACGATCCAGACGATGCGGATGACACCATCCACGTCGATGCCGCTGGCGGAGGCGAGGCTGGGGTTGTCGGAAACGGCCCTGGTGGCCTTGCCGATCCGGGTGCGCAGCAGGAAGTAGGAGACCGCGAGAAGCACGACGATGCTGATACCCATGCTGGCGAGGTCGATCGGCGACAGCGAGATCGGGCCGAACTTGAGGTCGGTCATGCCGGAGCCGGGCAGCTGGCTGGTGCCGCCGCCGTAGAACAGCTGGAAGGTGTACCGCAGCGCCAGCGAGAGGCCGATGCTGACGATCATCAGCGGGATCAACCCGACGCCCTTCTTCCGCAGGGGTTTCCAGATGGTGGCGTCGAGCCCGAAGCCCAACAGACCGCTGAGGGCGATCGCCAACAGGATCGCCAGCCAGATCGGCAGCCCGAGCGTCGTGCTGAGGGTGAGGGTGGCCAACGCACCGAAGGTGATCATCTCCGCGTGCGCGAAGTTGCTCAGGCCCGTGGTGCCGAAGATCAGCGACATGCCGATCGCGGCCAAGGCCAGCAGCAGACCGAAGTTCAGGCCGTTGACGAAGCGGTTCACGAACTGGTCGAAGAAGCTGACCGTCGTGCGTTCGCCCTCGCCGAGGAAGAAGTTCACCGACTTCACCTGGGTGAGGCCGAACTCGGCTTCGATCTCGGCACCGCCCTTGGCGACGACCACACCTTTAGGGAGAGTGTCCTCGTCGAGGGTGACCGTGTAGGTCTCCTTCTCCGGAACGCCGATGCGCCACTTGCCCTCGGCATCCGTGACGACCTCGGCCTCGTAGCCGGAGCCTTCAACGGAGATGAGCACGTCTTCGATGGGTTCGCCACCGAATTGCACATTTCCCGAGAGCACATATTCGTACTGGTCAGTGTTGATCTCGTCGGCATGAGCCGCGCTCGCCGCGAACGTTGAAAACGTCAGGGCGGTCAGGAGTAGGCCGAAAAGCAGCACCATCATCCTGGGCGTGAATCTGCGGACAGCGTGTGTATTGCTCACTGCACCTCCATGGCGGCACCGTCGGTGCGTATTCGAACTGGCACGGACTTGCCTGCCAGCGACCTTGCTGACAGTACGTGCCGATTATGTCGCATATGTTTCGTACGCCGAATTCAGGGCAATCGATTTTGGATCGCGGAATGCGCCAAGCGCATCGTCGCTTAACATTGAGTACCGGTTGCATCCCAGGGATTTCCGGACTTTTTTCCATATCCGCGAATGCAAAAGGGGTTTCATGGATCAGCCAGATCCGTTCGGTTTCACCGGACTCACCTACGACGACGTCCTTCTCCTGCCGGGTCACACCGACGTCATTCCGAGCGAGGCCGAGACAAAGTCCCGGCTAACCCGCAGAATCAGCGTCGCGACGCCGCTGTTGTCCAGCGCGATGGACACCGTCACCGAGACCCGCATGGCCATCGCCATGGCTCGTGAAGGCGGCCTGGGCATCCTGCACCGCAACCTGTCGATCGCCGACCAGGCCGAGCAGGTGGACCTGGTCAAGCGCAGCGAATCCGGCATGATTACCAATCCGGTAACGACTTCGCCCGACGCCACCGTGGCCGAGGTGGATGCCCTCTGCGGGCAGTTCCGCATCAGCGGCCTGCCGGTCGTCGACAACGACGGTGTGCTCGTGGGCATCATCACCAACCGCGACATGCGCTTCGTCTCCGCCGTGGCCAAGCACACCACCCGGGTGCGCGAGGTCATGACCACGTCGCCGCTGATCACCGGCAAGGTGGGCATGGCCCCCATGGACGCCGTGGCCATCTTCGCCACCCACAAGATCGAGAAGCTGCCGCTCGTCGACGACGCCGGCCGGTTGACCGGCCTGATCACTGTCAAGGACTTCGACAAGAGCGAGGAATACCCCAACGCCACCAAGGACGACGCCGGGCGCCTGCGCGTCGGCGCGGCCATCGGCTTCTTCGGTGACGCCTGGCGCCGGGCATCCGCCCTGCTCGAGGCGGGCGTTGACGTTCTCGTGGTCGACACCGCCAACGGCGACAGCGCCGGCGTGCTCGAGATCATCCGCAAGCTGAAGTCCGACTCGGCCTTCGCCGACGTCGACGTCATCGGCGGCAACGTCGCCACCCGCTCCGGCGCGCAGGCGCTCATCGACGCGGGCGCGGATGCCATCAAGGTGGGCGTGGGCCCCGGCTCGATCTGCACCACCCGCATCGTCGCCGGCGTGGGCGTGCCGCAGATCACCGCGGTCTACCAGGCTTCCCTGGCCGCACGGGAGACCGGCGTGCCGGTCATCGCCGACGGCGGACTGCAGTACTCCGGTGACATCGCCAAGGCGCTCGTCGCCGGCGCCGACACCGTGATGCTCGGCTCCCTGCTGGCCGGCTGCGACGAAAGCCCCGGCGAGCTCGTCTTCGTCAACGGCAAGCAGTTCAAGACCTACCGCGGCATGGGATCGCTGGGCGCGCTGCAGACCCGTGGCAACAAGACCTCCTACTCGAAGGACCGTTACTTCCAGTCGGATGTGCCCAGCGACGACAAGCTCATCCCCGAGGGCATCGAGGGCCAGGTGCCCTACCGTGGCCCGGTGTCGAACGTGGCGTACCAGCTCATCGGCGGGCTGCGCCAGTCGATGTTCTACGTGGGCGCGCGCACCATCGACGAGCTCAAGCAGAAGGGCAAGTTCGTGCGCATCACCGCCGCGGGCCTGAAGGAGAGCCACCCGCACGACGTGCAGATCGTGGTCGAGGCGCCCAACTACCGCCGCTAACATCCCGCAACTGTTGCCCTAACGGACATGTGCGCCCGGTAGGCCGGGCGCACATGTCCGTTTTGGCAACAGAAGGGTCGGGGGCGGGGCTGAGTGCGGGCTGCGACTAAACTGAGCGGGTGAGTATGGAAATCGAAATCGGCCGGTCCAAGCGCGCACGCCGCGTATACGCCTTCGACGACATCGCGGTGGTGCCCAGTCGGCGCACCCGTGACCCCGAGGATGTGTCGGTCGGCTGGTCCATCGACGCCTACCAGTTCGACATCCCGTTCCTTGCCGCCCCGATGGACTCCGTCGTCTCCCCGACGACGGCGATCATGATGGGCCAGCTGGGCGGCCTCGGTGTCCTGGACCTCGAGGGCCTCTGGACCCGGTACGAGAACCCGGAGCCGCTGCTGGCCGAGATCCGTGAGCTGCCCGCCGACAAGACCACGGCGCGCATGCAGGAAATCTACGCCGAGCCGATCAAGCCGGCCCTGGTCACCGAGCGTCTCGCCGAGATCCGCGCCGCCGGCGTCACCGTCGCGGCCGCCCTGTCGCCGCAGCGCACCCAGGAGCTCTACGAGACCGTCGTCGCCGCCGGCGTCGACCTCTTCGTCATCCGCGGCACCACGGTCAGTGCCGAGCACGTCTCGCGCAACCAGGAGCCGCTGAACCTCAAGAAGTTCATCTACGACCTCGACGTTCCCGTCATCGTCGGCGGCGCCGCCACCTACACCGCGGCGCTGCACCTGATGCGCACCGGCGCGGCCGGCGTGCTCGTCGGCTTCGGCGGCGGCGCGGCGTCCACCACCCGCACCAGCCTCGGTATCCACGCCCCCATGGCCACCGCCGTGGCCGACGTCGCCGGCGCCCGACGCGACTACATGGACGAATCCGGCGGCCGTTACGTGCACGTGATCGCCGACGGCGGGCTGAGCACCTCCGGCGACATCGTCAAGGCCATAGCCTGCGGTGCGGATGCCGTGATGCTCGGTACCGCCCTGGCCCGCGCCACCGACGCCCCCGGCGGCGGTTTCCACTGGGGTGCCGAAGCCCACCACTCGCAGCTGCCCCGCGGCAAGCGCGTGGAGGTCGGCACCGTCGCCCCGCTCGAGGCGATCCTCTACGGACCGGCACCGGTCGCCGACGGCACCGCTAACCTGGTCGGCGCCCTGCGCCGCTCGATGGCGACCACCGGCTACAGCGGAATCAAGGAATTTCAACGGGTTGAGGTAGTTGTCGCGCCGTACTGAGTGAACTAGCGTCGAAGCAAGCACCACCGATGGCGATGGGAGTTTGCAGATGACGCACGATAACTCGGTTACCAGGTCCACGAAGCTCGGACCTGAGGAACGCGCGGCGGCGATCGAACGCCTCAAATCCAAGGAACTCGACATTCTCGTGGTCGGCGGCGGCATCGTCGGCACCGGCAGCGCGCTGGATGCCGTCACCCGCGGGCTGAGCGTGGGCATGCTCGAGGCCAGAGACTGGGCGTCGGGTACCTCCAGCCGCTCGTCGAAGCTCGTGCACGGCGGCATCCGCTACCTGGAACAGCTCGACTTTCGGCTGGTGCGGGAGGCCCTCACCGAACGCGGTCTGCTGCTCAAGCGCATCGCCCCGCACCTGGTCAAGCCGGTGCGCTTTCTCTACCCGCTGCAGAAGCGGGTCGTCGAACGCGGCTATGTGGGCGCCGGGATGCTGCTCTACGACGTGCTCTCCTATATCGGCGGTCGGCCCGGCGTGCCGCACCACCGGCACCTCAGCCGCAGCCAGGTGGCGAAGCTGGTGCCCAGCCTCAGCCACGACGCCCTCGTCGGCGGCATCACCTACTACGACGCTCAGGTCGACGACGCACTCTACGTGGCGTCGCTGGCGCGCACGGCATCGGCCTACGGCGCCCACGTGGCCAGCCGGGTGCGGGTGGAGGGTTTCCTCAAGGTGGGCGAACGGGTCGTCGGCGTGCAGGCGCACGACCTGCAGACAGGGGAGCGCTTCGAGGTGCGGGCCAAGCAGGTCGTCAACGCCACCGGCGTCTGGACCGACGACACCCAGCGGATGGTCGGCGAACGCGGCACCTTCAAGGTGCGCGCGTCCAAGGGCATCCACCTCGTCGTGCCGCGGGACAGGTTCCAGTCGTCGATGGGCCTGCTGCTGCGCACCGAGAAGAGCGTGCTCTTCGTGATCCCGTGGGGCCGGCACTGGCTGATCGGCACCACCGACACCGACTGGCACCTGGACAAGGCGCATCCGGCCGCCACGGCCGCGGACATCGACTACCTGCTCGAACACGTCAACGCCGTGCTGCAGGTGCCGCTGACCCGGGAAGACGTGGAGGGTGTCTACGCCGGCCTCCGCCCGCTGCTGGCGGGGGAGTCCGAGCAGACCTCCAAGCTCTCCCGCGAGCACCTCGTCGGGCACTCGGTGCCCGGCCTGGTAGTGATCGCCGGCGGCAAGTGGACCACCTACAGGGTGATGGCCAAGGACGCGATCGACGCCGCGGTGGATGCCCTCGACGGGCTGGTTCCGCCGTCCACGACCAAGGAGATCCCGTTGCTCGGCGCCGAGGGCTACCGGGCGGCGTGGAACAAGCGCGGCAAGATCGCCCATGCGTTCAACCTGCACACCGTGCGCATCGAGCACCTGCTCAACCGCTACGGCACCCTCACCGACGAGTTGCTCGACCTGATCAAGGAAAAGCCGGAGCTGGCCGACCCGTTGCCCGGCGCCGACGACTACATCCAGGCCGAGGTTGTGTACGCCGCGACCCACATGGGCGCGCTGCACCTCGAGGACGTGCTCGCCCGACGCACCCGCATCTCCATCGAGGCCTGGGACCGCGGGGTGTCCGCGGCACCCGTCGCGGCCCGGCTGTTGGCCGAGGTGCTCGGCTGGGACACCGAGCGTGAGGAGCGGGAGGTGTCGATCTACCTCAAGCGGGTCGCCGCCGAACGGGCCTCGCAGACCCAGCCCGACGACGAATCCGCCGACCGGGTGCGGTTGGAGGCGCCGGACATCGTGACGAGCTGAGCCCGCGGCCGTGGATCGGGCGACGCGGACGCCGCGTTCGCCGCATCCGCTGCGGCGCACCGCACCTCCTGTGGCCGGGCGCACCCGCTGTAGCGGGGGCGCCGCGCCACACGGGGTGCGGCGACGCCGTATTGGGCGCGCGGCGATGGGCTCAGGGGGCGCGGGGGATCCCGTTGCGGGTGAGGAGGTCGCCCAAGGCCTCGAGGGATGTGGCGATCTGCCAGTCCCACCGGAACACGCCCAGGCCCAACGCGCGCAGTCGGTCTTCCCTGACCTTCTCGGCGATGACGATGTCGGCAGCGGTACGCCCGTGGGTGAACTCGTCGCGCAGATACTTGCCGTGGCCGTCGAATTCGCCGACCCTGCCGATGCCCCGCCAGAAGAAGTCGCTGAACCCGATCAGTCCGTCCCGGTCCCAGTGCGGTGTCTGCAGCTCCGGGAGGAGAAAACCGAGCAGGAAGATGCCCGCGCGACTGATCGATTCGCCCGTTGAGCCGGAGAGCGGCGAGGCGAACTCCAGCGCGCGGCCCGCCGCGGCGCGGCCGGGAACACGGCCGAGTTGCGCGAACGCTCGGTCAAGGTCGTGTCTGGTGGCCAACGCGTCACCGTCGCGCGGTTCGTGGATAGCCTTGTCCATCACCGCCACTGCCTGGCCGAACCGGAGCACCCTGGCCAGCGCGACCGCGGTGGTCGGAACGGAGGTGACACGCAGCCCCGCATGCTCGATGACCTCGAGGTTGTGCTCCTGAGGATGACGGACTATGCCGCGCCGGGACCGTCCGCCGGTCGCTGCCGGAGTGGCCAGGTGAATCTCCGTGGGCCGAGCCCCGACCACAGGCAAGCCCCAGATCGCGGCAGCGGAGTAGTGCGAGTAGACGGCCGGCGTCTCCGCGACGGCGGCGTGGGCATGGATCCGGCGGAGGTAGCGCTCATCCGCACCCAGGGCATCCCACTCTGCGGTGAGCACGTACACCCCTCGGCGGAGACGGATGACGGTGTGTCTGTCGAACTCCTGCCGGAGCTCCCGTTGAAGGCCGACTCGCGACGCGTCGCTCGCGAGGATCAGTCCGCTGTGGCTGGACAGCGCGGCCAGAATGTCCAGGGTGCCCGATGGCGTGGTGGTCATGCAGCCAGGCTCGTGGAGCGTGGTGCCCGCCTGTGTCGGAGGGCGACATCTGTGCACTTTTCCGGGCCATCCCGAGCTGTGCACTAGGCCTCCTCAGTGCGATCCCGCGCGCCATAGACGGTACGGGGTGCGCCGAATGGCCCGTCCGCTGGTCACCGCACCTCCTGTTACCGCTCGCGCCCGCTACAGCGGGCGCGCCACGCCGCAGGGGGCGCGCTGACCGTGGGGAGGGCATCCGCCGGGCGCGGCGCCGGACCCAGCCACGAGCCGAGCGGATGCGCCGTTGCCGCGGCCCGCCCGACCGGCGAACACGCTCCGGTAGAATGACTAGACCGCCCTCAAGCCTTCAGGAGTCGCACCATGGTTGACGTTCGACGGGTCAAGCTCCCCGGTGTGGGTGTACTGCACACCTTCATCACCGACGACGGCGGCAAGGTCGGTGTCATCGCGCACCGCTCCGGTCACAGCGATCTGATCACCTTCGCCGACGACGAGGGTGGCCCCGACGCCAGCAAGGTGTCGCTGCGCCTGAGCGAGGACGAGGCGCACACCCTCGCCGAACTGCTCGGCGGCACCCAGATCACCGAGTCGCTCACCGCGCTCGACCAGATCCCCGGGCTCAGCATCGACTGGTTCACCGTGGACTACGAAGACCACATCGCCGGCCAGCCGCTGGGCAACCCCGCCGAGCGCGGCATCGCCGGGCTCACGGTGGTGGCCGTGGTGCGCGGCGAATCCGCCAACCCGGCGCCCGCGCCCGACTTCAAGGTCTTCCCCGGCGACACCCTCGTCGTGGCCGGCTCTCCCGAGAAGGTGGCGAAGGCCTTCGCCTTCTTCCGCACCGGTGCGATCACGTCCAAGCCCGTCGACGCGCCGCCAGGAGGGTAGCCGATGCACCTCGGTGAAGATCTCCTCACCCTGGGCATCCTGCTCGTGGTGGCCTACGTGCTCGGCCGGTTGGGCAAACTGATCGGCCTGCCGTCGATCCCGATCTACATGATCGTGGGCCTGCTGGCCAGCCCGTACACCGGATGGTTCCCGCTGGACTTCAATTCGGCCGACATCGAACTGATTGCGGTCTTCGGGCTCATCCTGCTCCTGTTCAGCCTGGGGCTCGAGTTCGACCAGGAGGCCTTCTTCGGCGACGCCGGAAAACTGTTGATCTCCGGCGGCTCGTGGATCCTGATCAACATGGGCGCCGGGTTCGCGTTCGGCCTGATGACAGGCTGGGGGGCCAGGGAAGCCCTGGTCATCGCGGGCATGACCGGCACCTCGTCCAGTGCGATCATCACCAAACTGCTCATCGAACTGCGACGGCTGGCCAACAAGGAAACCCCGATGATCCTCGGGGTGACCGTCGTCGGTGACATCTTCATCGCCGTGTACCTGGCCATCGTGTCCGTGGTGCTCAGCGGCAAGACCGAGATCTGGCCGATCGTGCTGCAACTGGGCATCGCGTTCCTGTTCCTCGTGGTGATGTTCTCCGTCGCCCGGTGGGGCGGCCGGGTCGTGTCCAGACTGATGCGCACCAAGGACGACGAACTCTTCACCATCCTGTTCTTCGGCCTGGCCGTGCTCTTCGCCGGCATCGGCGAGATCATCGGCGTCACCGACGCCATCGGCGCATTCCTCATCGGCGTGGTCCTGGGCGCGAGCACCTACCGGGGCCGCATCGAACGGGTGGCGGTGCCGCTGCGTGACGTCTTCGGGGCGTTCTTCTTCCTCAACTTCGGCCTGGCGCTGAACGTGGCCGAATTCGGCTCGGTCATCGTCCTGGTGGGCATCGCTATCGTGATGACCTTCGCGCTCAGCCTGGCCTCGGGCGCGCTGCTGGCCCGGATGCACCAGATGGGGCTGCGCGAAGGACTGAACACCGCCGCGATCTTCGTCAACCGCGGCGAGTTCACCCTGATCCTGGCAACCCTGTCGGTCAGCGCCGGCCTTGACCCGCGGCTGCAACCCTTCGCGGGCCTCTACGTGCTGACCATGGCGATCCTCGGCCCCCTGTTCACCGCCAACTCGGAGAAGATCGGCGCCGCCCTCAGCCGGCGCTCCCGAGCGGCGCATCCGCCCACCCGCACCCCGGAGCGAGACGCCATGCGCGCCGAAGAGATCGCTCTGGTTGAGGCGGTCACCCACGACCAGAAATCCGGCGACCCGATGGTGGACTTCATCTCCGACACGTACCCGACCCCCAAGAAAAAGACCGACCAGGCCGGCCAGGACGACCAGACGGGTGATTACTCATGATTCGCATGATGGTGCGTCCCCGGTGGATCGCCGCGCTGCTGCTGGCGTTGGCCATCGCCGGCGCCTTCGCTGCCCTCGGCCAGTGGCAGCTGGCCCGCGCCATCTCGTCCGGCGAGGTCATCGAGCGCACCACCGAGACCGTGCAACCTCTCAAAGACACGGTGTCACCGGATGGGCCGCCCGCGAAGGTCGCGGAGGGCCAGATGATCGAGACGATCGGCTCGTTCGTGGCCGGTGACGAGCAGATCATCAGCGGCCGACACAACGGCGGCGAATCCGGTTTCTGGATAGTCAGCCACTTCGTCACCGATGAGGGTGCCAGCATCGCGGTGGCCCGCGGCTGGACCGCCGACGCCGACCAGGCGGCCGCGGTCCGCGAACGGCTCGCCACACAGATGTCGATCCTGTCCCTGCAGCCGCTCACCGGCCGGTTCCTCTCGTCCGAGGCGCCCGCGCTGCCCGACGAAGACGCCGACCCGCACACGATGACCACGGTGTCCACCGCGGCGCTGATCAACCTCTGGGCCAACTGGTCCGACCAGTCCGTCTACCAGGGCTACATCGTCGACACCGTCGCCCCCGACGGTCTGACGGTCATCGATTCCCCGGAGCCCGAAGTGGAGGTTCCGCTGAACTGGCTGAACATCTTCTACGCCCTCGAGTGGGTCGTCTTCGCCGGCTTCGCCGTGTTCCTCTGGTACCGCCTGGTGCGGGATGCCTGGGAGCGCGAAACCGAGGAGGCCGAGGTCGCCGCTGCCGATGCGGCCGAGGACGCCGCCGGTACGCCGGACGAGGCAGCCGGCCCGGCCGCTGGCACCGACCGGTCGCACGCCAAGGCCCCGTAGAATTAGCCCATGCCACTTGAACCCAAGCCCGCCGACCTGTCCAGAATCCCCGGTGCGCTTCGGCTGTACCAGGTCTCGTCGATCATCACCGGTGTTCTGCTGCTACTGCTCTGCGCCGAGGTGATCGCCAAGTACCTCTTCGGCACCGAGCTTGAAGCCGGCGGCCCGAACGGTTTCCTGGCCCTGGTGCCGGATGGCACCGTGACGGCCGTCAATCTGAGCACCGGACTGCTGATGGTGCACGGCTGGTTCTACGTTCTGTATCTGTTCGCCGATTTCCGCATCTGGAGCATCATGCGCTGGCCTTTCCCCACCTTCCTACTCATCGCACTCGGAGGCATCATCCCATTCCTGTCCTTCTTCCTCGAGGCTAAGGTCGGCCAGCGGGTCAAGGCATATCTCGCCGCGCACCCCGTCGCCGCCGTCGAAAGCGGGGTCCGCGCATGAGCGCCGTGAACCCGATGGACGTCGTGGGCGCCGACGGCGCCGAGGGCGCTGAGGGCCTGGAGAACCTGATCGGAACCGAGGAAGGCGCCGCTTCAGTTGCCACCTCCGGCATCAGCCGCCCGGTGCTCGTGGTGGACTTCGGCGCGCAGTACGCGCAGTTGATCGCCCGGCGCGTGCGCGAGGCATCCGTGTACTCGGAGATCGTGGCGCACTCGATCACCGCCGCGGAGGTCGCCGAGAAGAACCCCATCGGCATCGTGCTCTCCGGCGGACCGTCCAGCGTCTACGCCGAGGGTGCCCCCACCTTCGACCCGGCGATCTTCGACCTCGGCATCCCGGTGCTGGGCATCTGCTACGGCTTCCAGGTGATGGCCACCGCCCTCGGCGGCGAGGTCTCGCACACCGGCCAGCGCGAATACGGTTCCACCCCGGTGGTCGTCTCTGACAGCACCAACGCGCTGCTCGCCGACCAGCCCGCCGAGCAGACCGTGTGGATGAGCCACGGCGACTCGGTGTCCAAGGCCCCCGACGGCTTCACGGTACTCGCCTCCACGGTGTCGACCCCTGTGGCCGCGTTCGCCAATGACGAACGCCAGCTCTACGGCGTGCAGTGGCACCCCGAGGTCAAGCACTCCGCGCACGGCCAGCACGTGCTGGAGAACTTCCTGCACCGCGCCGCCGGCATCCCCGCCGACTGGAACAGCGGCAACGTCATCGCGGAGCAGGTCGCGCTGATTCAGGCCCAGGTGGGCACGGGCAAGGTCATCTGCGGTCTCTCCGGCGGGGTCGATTCCGCCGTCGCCGCCGCCCTGGTGCACAAGGCCATCGGCGACCAGCTGGTTTGTGTGTTCGTGGACCACGGCCTGCTGCGCGAGGATGAGCGCCGCCAGGTCGAAGAAGACTACGTCAAGGCCACCGGCATCCGCCTGGTCACGGTGGATGTGCGCGAGCAGTTCATCAACGCGCTGGCCGGCGTCAGCGACCCGGAGACCAAGCGCAAGATCATCGGCCGCGAGTTCATCCGCACCTTCGAGCAGGCTCAGGCCGAGCTCATCAAGGAGGCCGCGGAGATCGACGGCGACCCGATCCGCTTCCTCGTGCAGGGCACCCTGTACCCCGACGTCGTCGAGTCCGGCGGCGGCAGCGGCACCGCCAACATCAAGAGTCACCACAACGTGGGCGGCCTGCCCGAGGACCTGCAGTTCGAGCTGGTCGAGCCGCTGCGCGCCCTGTTCAAGGACGAGGTGCGGGCCATCGGCGCCGAGCTGGGCCTCCCCGCCGAGATCGTGCAACGCCAGCCGTTCCCCGGACCCGGCCTGGGCATCCGCATCGTCGGCGAGGTAACCCAGGAGCGTCTGGACCTGCTGCGCCAGGCGGATGCGATCGTGCGCGCCGAACTGACCGCCGCGGGCCTTGACCGGGAGATCTGGCAGTGCCCCGTGGTGCTGCTCGCCGACGTGCGCTCGGTGGGCGTGCAGGGCGACGGCCGCACCTACGGTCACCCGATCGTGCTGCGCCCGGTGTCCTCCGAGGACGCCATGACGGCCGACTGGACCCGCCTGCCGTACGACCTGCTCGCGAAGATCTCCAACCGCATCACCAACGAGGTCGACGGGGTCAACCGCGTGGTTCTCGACGTCACGTCGAAGCCGCCGGGGACCATCGAATGGGAGTAGGCGTTCCGCCGCTCCCGTAGTTGTGCCGGAGGCACCCTCGCCTTGCGCGAGGGTGCTTCCGTCGTTAGGGGGCCACGGGCGCGGTATGCGGGTCAGGCGCCGCTCTGCGGGTGGCGCGCCACCCGCATAACGGCGCCTTGCCCGCTTAGCCCAAACTGGGCGCTGGCGCCTGCGAGACGACGAAAGGGCCGGCCCGAGGTGGGCCGGCCCTTTCGGGGTGTGCGGGGGAGCGCTACTCGCGGGCGATCATGAAGATGCGCAGCAGCTCGATGTAGAGCCAGACGACCGTGACCATGATGCCGAACGCGCCACTCCAGCCGTACTTGCGGGGAGCGCGGTTATTGACGCCCTTCTGGATGAAGTCGAAGTCGAGCACGAGGGAGTACGCCGCCATCAGCACGGCCAGCACCCCGATGAGCAGTCCCAGCTTGATCTCGAAACCGGCGATCGCGATGGTGCCGCTGCGCATGCCGAACGCACCGTCGACGGCGCCGAACATCATCATGCCGAAGTTGACCAGGGAGAAGACCGCGTAGCCGACCATCGCGATGAGGAACACCTTGGTGGCCCGCTTCGAGGCGCGGATCTTGCCGCTGGAGAACAGCGCCAGGGTGACGCCGACGACCACGAGGGTGGCGATGACGGCCTGCACGACGACGCCACCACCGGACATCTCCTCGAAGAAGCGGGAGATGCCACCGACGAACAGTCCCTCAAGCGCGGCGTAGGCGAGGATCAGGGGCGGCGACGGCTCCTTCTTGAAGGCGTTGACCAGGCCGAGCACGAGCCCGCCGATTGCACCGACGATGAACAGGAACGGCATCACCGGGGTGAGCACCCACGCTGTCGCCGCGGCGGCCAGCAGGATCGCGAAGGCCAGGACGGTCTTCCCGATGGTGTCCTCGTAGGTCATCCGGTCGGTGTCCTGCGAACCGGCGGAGGGCGAGTTGTAGAGCGCCTGCAGGTCGTTGTCGGAGAGCACCTTGGACGTGGCAACGGCGCCGGGAGCGCCGAACGCGGCGTTTCTAAATGCGGGGTTGGAGGTAGCCATGGTTTCCTGCCTAACAATCAGCTGGTGAGGGGTGCGCGCCGGTGTCCGACGCGCGAGTCTGTGCCACAAATCTACCGGATCAACCCGTAGTTTGCTGAGAGTCTACTCAGCCTTGACCGGGTCGGGAACGGTGGCTGCGGCGGGCCCGGCGGCCATCTCGCGTTGACGCCAGAGCGCCAGCGCCCAGCCCAACCAGGCGCACGCCACACTGGCCAGAGAACCGCTCAGCAGCCCAATCCAGTGCTGGCTGTACTCGTTCAGGGCGCCCTTGAGCACGAAGCTCAGGACGATCACCGGGATCAGGGCCAGATAGCTGCGCCCCGGCCGGTGCCGGGTGAACAGCCATCCGGCCAGCAACACCGCGAATGCTCCCGCGAAATCCGGGCCGGCGATGAGCACGAGCGCGGCCAGCAGGCACGGCAGGATCACGACCAGCCGGCGCCAAAGGGCACCGGGCAGGATCAGCCAGCCGAGCAGCTGCGCGCAGGGCCCGACCAGGACGAACCACAGACTGTAGGTGCTGACCATGTTGGTCAGGGCCGCGCCGAGCAGGATCATCAGGAGGCCCACCGCATACCGCCATCGGGGGTCGCCCCAGCGCACGCGGGGTGTCGGGTCGATCCAGGTGGTCACAACACAAGATTCTGGCAGGCCGCGGCTAACCTTGGGACATGCCACCCCTCGTGATCGCTCACCGCGGTGCCAGCGGCTACCGCCCGGAGCACACCGAAGCCGCCTACAGGCTCGCGTTCGCCCTGGGCGCCGACGCCGTCGAGCCCGACATCGTCGCCACCAAGGACGGCGTGCTGGTGGTGCGGCACGAGAACGAGATCTCCGGCACGACGGATGTGGCCTCCCACCCCGAATTCGCCGGCCGCCGCACGGAGAAGGTGATCGACGGTGTCGCCATGACCGGCTGGTTCACCGAGGACTTCACCTGGGCGGAGCTGCGCACCCTGCGCGCCCGCGAGCGGCTGCCCGCCCTGCGCGGCCTGAGCGCCAGCTTCGACGGACTCTTCCCGATCCTGCGGCTGCGCGACGTGTTCCGTCTGGTCGATCGGGTGGAGGCGCCGTTGGATCGGGAGCTCGGCGTTGTCGCCGAGATCAAGCACGCCAGCTACTTCGAGTCCATCGGGCTGCCGCTGGACGAACTGTTCGCCGCCGAGGTCAACGAAGCCGGCTGGAACACCGGGGAGGGCCGGCTCACCATCGAGAGCTTCGAACGCACGGTGCTGGCCCAGGTGCAGGCGCGCGGCGTCTTCGGCCGTCGGGTGTTCCTGCTCGAGGCCAGCGGAGCACCCGCCGATCTCGTTGCCAGGTTCGGCGACCGGGCCACCACCTACGCGGATTACCTCACCGACCTGGCGCTGTACCAGCTCGGCCACCAGCTCGACGGCATCAGCGTGCCCAAATCCCTCATCCTGCACACCGGCCCCGACGGCAACATCGACGGCGCCTCAGACCTGGTGGACGCCGCCCACGCCGCCGGCCTGGCGATCTACACCTGGACGCTGCGACCGGAGAACCGGTTCCTGGCCCCCAGCTTCAGGGTCGGCACCCGCAAGGCCGACTTCGGCAACTGGCAGGCCGAGTTCCGCACCATCATGGACACCGGCATCGACGGGGTCTTCGCCGACCAGCCCGACCTGGCGGTACACGTGCGCGACGGGCTGTCCGCCGGGCTGCCGCATCCGCTCTCACCCGCCTGACCCCTATCCGCCGCGGGGCGGATGTCGGCGGCTGCGCCTAGAATTGGCTGGCCATGACTTTGTCTCCAGACCTGCCCAACGCCCCCGCGACCAGGGCGTCCGCGACCCCGATCATCCTCGACGGACGAGCGGGCCCCGACGCCGGTTCTGAGCAGCAGAGCCCGCTCTTCGACGGCCTCAACCCGCAGCAGCTCGAGGCCGTCAAGTACCGCGGCCCGGCCCTGCTGATCGTCGCCGGCGCCGGCTCGGGCAAGACCAGCGTGCTCACCCGCCGGGTCGCCGGCCTGATCGAGACCCGCGAGGCGTGGCCCAGCCAGATCCTGGCGATCACGTTCACCAACAAGGCCGCCGCCGAGATGCGCGAACGAGTGAAGGCCCTGCTCGGTCAGGCATCCGACGGCATGTGGATCAGCACCTTCCACTCCTCGTGCGTGCGCATCCTGCGCCGCGAGGCCGAGAGCGCGGGACTGTCGGCGAACTTCAGCATCTACGACTCGGCCGACTCCAAGGTCACCATCAAACGCATCATCAAACAGCTCGACGCCGACACCCTCGGCTTCACACCCGGCAACGTGGCGTCCAAGATCTCCAAGCTCAAGAACGAGCTGGCGGATGTCGATTCCTACGCCCGCAACGCGAACATGAGCGACCCGCAGGAGGTCATGTTCGTCGAGATCTTCCGCCAGTACACGCGGCGGCTGCGCGCGGCCAGCGCCCTCGACTTCGACGACCTGATCGGCGAGACCGTGTTCCTGTTCCGGGCCTTCCCCAAGGTCGCGGCACTGTACCGGCGCCGGTTCCGGCACATCCTGGTCGACGAATACCAGGACACCAACCACGCCCAGTACGCGCTGGTGCGTGAGCTCACCCGCCCTGTCGACGCCGAACTGGCCGACGACATGGAGGATGCGGGCCTGCACGTCAAGAACCTGCAGGATGCCTCCGGCCAGATCCCCGGTGCGTCGCTGACCGTCGTCGGCGACTCCGACCAGTCCATCTACGCGTTCCGCGGCGCCTCCAGCCGCAACATCACCGAGTTCGAACGGGACTTCCCCGGCACCAAGGTGATCCTGCTCGAGCAGAACTACCGCTCCACCCAGAACATCCTCTCGGCCGCGAACGCCGTGATCGGCAACAACTTCGACCGCCGCGAGAAGCGGCTCTGGAGCGCCGGCGGCGACGGCGAGAAGATCGTGGGCTACACCGCGTACAACGGGCACGACGAGGCCCAATTCGTGGCCGACGAGATCGAGGTGCTGCACCGCGCTGGTATGGCCTACCGCGACATGGCGGTGTTCTACCGCACCAACGCGCAGACCCGTGCGCTGGAAGAAATCCTGGTACGCGCCGCGGTGCCGTACCGCGTCGTCGGCGGCACCAAGTTCTACGAACGCGCCGAGATCAAGGATGCGCTGGCCTACCTCGTCGCCGTCGCCAACCCGCTGGACGAACTGGCGCTCCGCCGCATCCTGAACACCCCCAAGCGCGGCATCGGCCCGGCCACCGAAACCCAGCTGGCCAGCTTCGCCGAGACCAACGGCATCTCCTTCCGCCAGGCCATGCGCGACTCCGGCGGGCTGGGCCTGGGGCCCAAGGTGACCGGCGCGATTCTGCAGCTGGCAACCCTGCTCGATTCGGCCGCCCTCATGATGGACCCGGAGAACCCGGCCGGAGCCGCCAACGTCAGCGACCTGCTCACCTTCCTGCTCGACGGCAGCGGTCTGCTCGCGGTGCTGCGCGCCAGCCGCGACGCGCAGGACGAGGTGCGGGCGGAGAACATCGAGGAGCTCGTCGCCCAGACCAAGGACTTCAACCGGGAGAACCCCGACGCCGGCCTGGTCGACTTCCTCACCCAGGTGTCCCTCGTCGCGGCCGCCGACGACCTCGACGACGCCTCCGGCACCGTGTCGCTGATGACGCTGCACACCGCCAAGGGCCTCGAATACGAGGCCGTGTTCCTCACCGGCGTCGAGGAGGGGCTGCTGCCGCACCAGATGTCGGCCGGTGAACCCGGCGGGCCCGCCGAGGAACGGCGTCTCTTCTACGTGGGCATCACCCGGGCCCGGCAGCGGCTCTACCTGTCGCTGGCGATGACCCGCGCCCAGTTCGGCGAGGTCAACGTGGCCATGCCCAGCCGCTACCTGCAGGAGATCCCGGCCACGCTGATCGACTGGAAACAGTCGCCCGGCATGGCCAATTCCCGCGGCGGCACCCAGCCCCGGGCGCTCAACGCGCGCCGCGACGGCGGCGGCTTCGGCAGCCGCAGCGGCACCCCGGGCCAGCTGCCGCCGGCACCCAAGCCGAAGACCGAGTGGGCCAACCGGGTCACCGCGCAGGTGCGCGACAACGGTGACCTCAGCCTGAACGCGGGAGACCGCATCCGTCACGTCGACTTCGGTGACGGCAAGGTCAACCAGGTCACCGGCGAAGGCACCAAACGCATCGCGCACGTGCAGTTCGACACCAGCGGGGCGAAGAAGCTCTTGATCAAGATCGCCCCGATCGAGAAGATCGAGTGACGGCGCCACACCACGACGATTCAGCGGATGCCCGCTCCCGGCCCGAGACACTGAGGCAGTGGGCGCGGTCCCTGCGCGCCCTCGACCTGGAGGTCGCCACCCGGGCGACGCTGGCTATGGTGATTCCGCTCATCGTGCTGGTGCTTGCCGGGCGCATCGACTGGGCCGTGTACGCCTCGTTCGGCGGCATGACGGCCCTGTTCGGACGCAGCGAACCGTACCGGCTGCGGGCCAGGTCGGTGAGCGTGGCGGCCGTGGGGATGGTCTGCAGCATCGGTTTCGGGTTGCTGTTGGCGGCGCTCGGGGCGCCGCTCGGCCTGCTGACGCTGGGCCTGATCGTGGTGTTGGTTCTCGGAGTGCTGCTGGTCAACACGATGGGACTGTTCCCCGGCACGCCGCTGTTCTTCGTGTTCGCCTACACGGTGTGCGCCCAGGTGCCCACCGAGCCCGACCAGGTGCTGACCCGGCTGCTCGTGGGCGTGGCCGGTGCCGCCTTCGCTTGGCTGGTGACGATGTCGGGCGCTCTGCTGCGCAGGGCCGCGCCGGAGCGGTCGGCCCCGCTGTTCAAGCAGCTGCCGAGGCAGCCCCGCCTCAACCCGACCGCGTACCGTGACGGCCGGGTCTGGCTGTCGATCGGGCAGATGGTGGTGGGCAGCCTGGTCGCCGGCGGCCTGGCCATTCTCGTGGGCATCGGTCATCCGTACTGGGCGGTGGTGAGCGTGGTGGCAGTCTTGCCGCCGCCCGGCGCCAGGCACTCCACCTCCCGCGCGTTCCACCGTATTTTCGGCACCGCGCTCGGGGTCCTGGTGACGGGGTTGGTGCTGTTGCCGGGCCCGCCCGTCTGGGTGTTGATCCTGGTGATCGCGATCGGCCAGTTCGGCGCCGAGATCCTGGTGGGCAAACACTACGGTGCCGCGCTGCTGTTCATCACACCGCTGGCGCTGACGGTGTCGCACCTGGGCAGCCCGGTGCCGGTGTCGGACCTTCTGGTCGACAGGGTCGTGGAAACGGTTCTGGGCGGCGCCGTCGCCCTGGTGATCGTGGTCGCCACCCGCGCGGGCCTGGCCCGGCGCGCCGGCACCCCACTCTGACCCGTGCCGTGTGGGCCACCGACGCCTTGTCGCCGACCACCGACGACGGTACGGTGTCCTGCACCGGGACCCGCGCACTGCAGCCGTCCCGGTCACCCGATACCCGCACCGTTCAGCGTCGGCTCGCGTCCGAAGGAGGTTCGATCATGACCCAGGAATCCGACGGCCTGTGGCCGCACGACCCCGAGGCGCTCGACGATAACCGCGTCGTCGACGACCTTGAGATCCCCGCGGACGAAGAGCTGCTTCCCAACGCCGAGGACATCGCGCCGACCGACGTGGAGACCACCGACGAGTGGGGCGACGACGCCGACAACCGGCTCGTCGACCTCGGCGACGACACTGACGATGACGAGTCCGTCGACCGCTGACCCTGGTGGGACGGTTCGGCAGCGTCGCGCCTGGGCGACTGCTCGTGCGGGGCCTCGTGCGGCTGACGGCCGTTGATCAGGACATCGGTCGAAAAAAAAGGATGCTGCGTCCGATCCCGTCCTGGTAAAGTCACTTTTTCCTTACCTCCAGCCGGGTGACCGCCGGGGGCACCCAGGCGCCGTCGAGCACCTCGCGGCGAGGGCCGTACAGGCGCATCGTCACCCCGAGCGGCCCCAGCGGCGCCGGCAGCCAGTTGGCGATCAAGCCATCCGCCGGCCGCTCGTGCTGCAGGACCAGGTCGAGGGACCCGTCGGCGTTGTAGTGCAGCGCATCCCTGTCGCCGATCGCGTACCTGTCGATCGGGTTGGCGGCCGGGAAACCGTCCGCGTCGTACATGGTCAGGGACCAGAACGCGTCGACGGGCGGCAGCTCGTGCCTCTCGAAATGCAGCCGATAGCGGTTCCCGCCGTCGAGGGGCCGGCCGTCGGCATCCGTCATGAGGATCGGGTAGACCGCGTCCTCCGGCGGGTTCGCGCCGAGGCCCACCAGCGCGACCACGGCGCGCTTGAGGTAGTCGTTGCCGTAGTTGCCCATGGTCTCCACGTTGAGCAACCAGCCGTTCACACGCCGGCCCATCAGCGGCAGGGTGGCCAGCATGGTCGCCCTGGCCTCGGCCACCCCGTCCTCCAACAGAGCGGTGTCCGCCGCATCCAGCCGCGTGCTGTCGAAGGACAGGCCCGGCACGATGCCGAGGTGCCGGATCCGGGCAAGGACCGAGAAGTCGGTCCCGTGCACCGGCACGGTCCGCAACGCCGAGGCGGCGCGGCGGAAGAACTCCACACCGCTCAGCTGGGCCACCGTGCGCACCGGCGGAGTGGTTGAGTCCACCGTCGGGTCGAGCGGAAACTCCACGTATTCCGGCGGCAGAGTGAGCGACAGCTGGTCTTGCAGCGCCCGCACCACCGGGTAGTCGTCGACACCGTTGGTCTGGAACCGGCCCACGACCCAGACGTGCGGGGTGGGCGCCTGGATGAGCGCGTGGCCGTCCGGCGGCTCGCCCGACCAGCCGGGCGGCACCACGAGGATGTCCAGCGCCGCGGTCCCCGTGGTGCGCTTGCCCGGGTTGGCGAAGACCTCGGTCCACATGTCGATCAGGGGCAACAGGTAGTAGCGGTCGGCTGTGTCGGGCAGGTGGATCACGACAGGGCCCGCGCCGAGCTCGAGCCAGGCGATCGAATAGAGGGTGTCGAAGTTGGGCCGCACGACGTCGCGGAACTCGGCCGCCGGGAAGCTGCGGGTATGCACGAAGGTGTTCTCGGGACCCCGGCCGAAGATGCGTCCCGGCGCCGTGTTGATGCTCTGCTGCCGGGTGACCTCCATCAGCACCAGCGGGTACAGGTAGAGGTAGGCCTCCTCGGCCAGGGTCTTCGGGTCGATCGACAGGGTGCTCATGAGTGATCCTCCTGCGGGGTCGGGCCACCCGGGGATGCCAGGGCGAGCGAACCGTTCGCAGATATTGTGGCCCAGCCCGGCGGCCGGGCACAGGGCATCGGCGGGGTCGGGGCGCGCGAGCGGGCCGGGTATCGCCGGCACGTCACCGGGTTTCGACAAGCTCAACCCGCGAGGGCAGGCTCAACCAGCGAGGCGGGAGCCCTCTACGGATGCGCCGAGGCGGCGCTGGCGTTGCACTAACAGCGCGATGGCGCGCCAACCGAGCAGGAACACCCCGAGGACGAGGAAGGTCACAATCACAAAGCTGAGCTGCACGCCCTGGCCGCTGACGACTCGTAGCAGCATCGCCACGACTACGGTGATCAGCCACACGCCCACCCCGGTCCAGACGATCCGCAGCGGTGTGCGCCGGGCCGTAAGAACCAGCCAGGCAACGACCAGACCGGCCAGGAACGGCCACCAGGTGACCAGCACGCCCCAGAGGCCCTCGCCGTGGCTGGCCCGACCGATCACCACGAAGAGCAGCAGCATGGCCGCATCCAGACCTGCCGCAAGCGAAACGATGGCGAGGCTGGCATTGCGATTCGGCATGGGCCCAGAATACCGGCGCTCGACCAGCGGGCACGGCCGCTCGTCTGAGAAGGTAGAGTTTGAGATGGTCAGTATCTCTCGACGTCGAGCTAGTTTCGCGCCGGGAGCCAGACCACACCTACCCCATGCACGGAACGCTATGACGCGGATTGGAAGAGCAGCGTGGATCTTTACGAATACCAGGCCAGAGACCTGTTTGAGCAGTATGGAGTCCCGGTTCTGCCGGGCATCATCGCAGACACGCCCGAGGAGGTGCGCGCCGCAGCCGAGAAGCTCGGCGGTGTCGTCGTCGTCAAGGCGCAGGTCAAGGTCGGCGGCCGCGGCAAGGCCGGCGGCGTGAAGGTCGCCAAGACCCCGGATGAAGCCGAAGCCGCCGGGCGCGCCATTCTGGGCCTGGACATCAAGGGGCACACCGTGCACCGGGTGATGGTCGCCGGGGGAGCCCGCATCAAGCAGGAGTTCTACTTCTCCGTGCTGCTGGACCGTTCCAACCGCTCCTACCTCTCGCTCGCCAGCTACGAGGGCGGCGTGGAGATCGAGGTCCTCGCGGTGGAGAAGCCCGAGGCTCTCGCCTACGTGGCCATCGACCCCACCGCCGGCATCGACCTGGCCAAGGCCAAGGAGATCGCCGTCCAGGCGAAGTTCCCGGCCGAGCTGGTTGACAAGGTCGCCCCGGTCTTCGTGCAGCTGTACAGCGTGTTCGCCGGCGAAGACGCCACCCTCGTCGAGGTCAACCCGCTGGTGCTCACCGAAGAGGGCGACATCATCGCCCTGGACGGCAAGGTCACCATCGACGAGAACGCCGGCTTCCGCCACCCGGGCCACGCCGCGCTCGAGGACAAGGCCGCCGCCGACCCGCTCGAGGCCAAGGCCAAGCAGAACGACCTCAACTACGTGAAGCTCGACGGCGAGGTCGGCATCATCGGCAACGGCGCCGGGCTGGTCATGTCGACCCTCGACGTGGTCGCCTACGCCGGCGAGGAGCACGGCGGCGTCAAGCCGGCCAACTTCCTCGACATCGGCGGCGGAGCATCCGCTGCCGTCATGGCCGCCGGCCTCGACGTGATTCTCGGTGACCCGCAGGTCAAGAGCGTCTTCGTCAACGTCTTCGGCGGCATCACCGCCTGCGACGCCGTGGCCCACGGCATCGTCGGCGCGCTCGCCACCCTCGGCGACGCCGCGAACAAGCCCCTCGTGGTGCGCCTCGACGGCAACAACGTCGAAGAAGGCCGCCGCATCCTCAACGAGGCCAACCACCCGCTGGTCACCCTGGCCGCCACCATGGACGAGGGCGCCGCCAAGGCCGCCGAACTCGCCAACGCCGCGAAGTAAGGGAACAGAATGTCAATCTTCCTCAACAAGGACTCCAAGGTCATCGTTCAGGGCATCACCGGCGGCGAGGGTACCAAGCACACCGCCCTGATGCTCAAGGCCGGTACCCAGATCGTCGGCGGCGTCAACGCCCGCAAGGCCGGCACCACCGTCACCCACGGCGACGTCGAACTGCCCGTCTTCGGCACGGTTGCCGAAGCCATGGAGAAGACCGGCGCGGATGTCTCCATCGCGTTCGTGCCGCCGGCCTTCACCAAGGACGCTGTTCTCGAAGCGATCGACGCCGAAATCGGCCTGCTCGTGATCATCACCGAGGGCGTGCCCGTGCAGGACTCCGCCGAGTTCTGGGCCTACGCCCAGGAGAAGGGCAACAAGACCCGGATCATCGGGCCGAACTGCCCCGGCATCATCACGCCCGGTGAGGCGCTCGTGGGCATCACGCCGGCGAACATCACCGGCAAGGGACCGGTCGGCCTGGTCTCCAAGTCGGGCACCCTGACCTACCAGATGATGTACGAGCTGCGCGACCTGGGCTTCTCCACCGCCATCGGCATCGGCGGCGACCCGATCATCGGCACCACCCACATCGACGCGCTCGCCGCGTTCGAGGCCGACCCGGAGACCCTCGCGATCGTCATGATCGGCGAGATCGGCGGCGACGCCGAGGAGAAGGCCGCCGAGTACATCAAGGCACACGTCACCAAGCCCGTCGTGGGCTACGTGGCCGGCTTCACCGCACCGGAGGGCAAGACCATGGGCCACGCCGGCGCCATCGTCTCCGACGGGGCAGGAACCGCGCAGGGAAAGAAGGAGGCCCTCGAGGCCGCCGGGGTCAAGGTCGGCAAGACGCCGAGCGAGACCGCGACCCTGCTGCGCGAGGTCCTCGCCGCGCTGTAGACCGCACCGAACGACAAAGGGCCCGCCGATCCGGCGGGCCCTTTGTCGCGCGCGGGGCGGCGAGTACTATGCACGCACGCGTGTACCCGCACAAGCGGATGCCGCGGCCTTCGATCGGAGGACCATGTCCCGCAACGACGCCACGGCCCCGGTCCGGCCCGAGCCCGCCCCCGCCTCGGGCAAGGGCCTGGCCGCCGGAACACTGGGCCTATTCGGCTCCACGGTCATCGGGCTCGCCTCGACGGCCCCGGTGTACTCCCTGGCCGCCACGCTGGGTTTTGTGGTGCTCGCCGTGGGTGCGCAGGCCCCCGTGGTGTTCGTCATCGCGTTCATCCCGATGCTGCTGGTGGCGTTCGCCTACCGGGAGCTGAACCGGGACATCCCCGACTGCGGCACGACGTTCACCTGGGCGACCAAGGCGTTCGGCCCGTGGGTGGGCTGGATGGGCGGCTGGGGTGTGGCGGTGGCCGGCATCGTGGTGCTCGGCAACCTCGCCCAGATCGGCGGCATCTACTTCTGGTTGCTGGTGGCGCCGGACCTGGCCGAGAACGCGCTTCTCGTGACCCTCACCGGCGCAGTGTTCATCGCGCTGATGGTGTGGGTGAGCTACCGGGGCATCGAGATCGGCGAAAAGCTGCAGAACGTGCTGCTGGGCTTCCAGTACCTGGCGCTGATCCTCTTCACGGTGTTCACCCTGTGGGCGGTGTTCGACGGCTCTGCCCCGGCCGGCTCGACCACCCCGCAGGCGGAGTGGTTCAACCCGTTCGCCCTCACCTCGTTCTCCGGCCTTGTCGAGGGCGTGCTGCTGGCCCTGTTCATCTACTGGGGCTGGGACACCTGCCTGTCGCTGAACGAGGAGACCAAGGATCCCAAACGGATCCCGGGCCAGGCGGCGGTGCTGACCACGATCATCCTGCTGGTCACCTACGTGGGCGTCGCCGTCGCGGCGATGGCCTACGCCGGCCTCGGCACCGAGGGATTCGGCCTCGGCAACGAGGGCAACGCCGATGACGTCTTCTTTGCTCTCAAGGACGCCGTGTTCGGGCCGTGGGCCTGGCTGCTCGTGGCCGCCGTGATGATCTCGGCGATCTCGTCGACCCAGACCACCATCTTGCCCACCGCCCGGGGAACCCTCGCGATGGCCGTCTACAAGGCCCTGCCGAGCCGGTTCACCCAGGTGCACCCGCGCTTCCACACCCCGTCGTTCTCCACCCTGATCATGGGCATCGTGGCGGTGGCCTTCTACGTGGGAATGACCCTGGTCAGCTCCAACATCCTCAACGACACCATCCTCTCCCTGGGCCTGGCGATCGCGTTCTACTACGCCATCACCGGCTACGCCTGCGTCTGGTACTTCCGGCACGACCTGTTCACCAGCTGGCGCAACGCCTGGATGCGCTTCGTTTTCCCGCTGCTCGGGTCGCTGCTGCTCACCGCGGCGTTCGGGTTCTCGGTGTGGGACATGCTCGACCCCGACTACGGTTACACGGTCCTGTTCGGCGTCGGCGGTGTCTTCGTGGTCGGCGTCGGGTCGCTGTTGTTCGGGGTGCTGCTGATGGTCGTCTGGTCGTTCTTCGCCGGCGCCAAGCCGTTCTTCCGCGGCGAGTCGCTCAACCGGGACACCGCGGTGCTGGTGCCCGACGAGGATCTGCCGGTGATCCGGTCGGTGGACGGCGGGATCTAAGGCGGATTCGCCTTGGATTCGGCCCGAGCCCGGCGGGGTACGTCGAACCCGAAGCCGCGCCAGGATAAGCTCCCTCTCGGATATGAACCGTATAACGACTGCCCTGCTCGCCGCGCTCGAGGCGCTCATTATCGTCGCCATCGGAGTGGGCATCGCCCTGGTACCGCTCACGATCCTGTGGGGCACCCACTACGGTCTGGGCATCGACTGGTTCGTCTTCTGGCGTGCCGCCGTGGACGTCTGGCTGCTCGGCAACGGCGTCGACCTCGCGGTGCAGCTGCCCGTCGACGTCTCGGCCTCGCTGGGCCTGGCCGGCGCAGAACTGCCGTTCACCCTGAGCATCGCGCTGCTCGGTTTCGCCCTGCTCGCGGTGCTGTTGGGTGTGCGCACCGGCCGCCGCGCCGCCGGCACCGAGTACAGCCTCACCGCGGCAGGTGTGGCCGTGCTCAGTTATGGGCTGCTCGCCGCGCTGCTCACCTTCTCCGCCGGAACCGCCGTCGTCACACCGGCGCCGGTGCAGGGCATCCTGCTGCCCACCCTGGTCTTCGCCACCGGTGTGCTGATCGGCCTGGCCGGCGCGAACCGCACGGCCGGGACGGTGCTGCCGGACCGGGTGAGACGACCGGTCGCCAACCAGCTGGCCCGGATCCCCGCCGAACTGCGCAGCCAGCTCGGCACCGCGCTCCGCGGTGGCACCGCCGTCGTCGCCGGCATCATGGTCGTCTCCGCCGTGGCCGTGTGCGTGTCGGTGCTGGCCAATTTCGCCACCGTGATCGGGCTCTACGAGACTCTGCAGGCCGGGGTGATTGGCGGCATCACCCTCACGATCGGGCAGCTCGCTTTCATCCCGAACGTCGTCGTCTGGGCGGCCAGCTGGTTCGTCGGCCCCGGGATCGCCCTCGGCACCGGCAACAGCGTCTCCCCGCTCGGCACGACGCTCGGCTCCGTGCCCGGCCTGCCGCTGTTCGGCGCGCTGCCGAACGGCACCCTGGAGTTCGGTTTCCTGGGCCTGCTCGTTCCGGTGCTGATCGGCTTCGTGGTGGCGGTGCTCGTGCGGCAAAGCGTCGACAAGCGCGCCAACGCCCCGCACGGCACGGCGCGGATGCTCGGCACCGGTGCCCTGATGGGCGTTGTCGCCGGCATCCTGCTTGGCCTGCTCGCCTGGTGGTCGGCCGGGGCGATGGGACCGGGGCGGCTCGCCGAAGTCGGTCCCAACCCGCTGCTCGTCGGGGCGTTGACCACCCTGGAGGTGGGCATCGCCGCCGCACTCGGTATGCTCGTCGGTGGCCGACGGGCCCGGAGCACGGACTCCGGTGCCGAGGAACTCTCAACGAAACGGTAGGCTCGGATGGTGCTGTCACTGGTCGTATTGATCTCCGGCGGAGGCTCGAACCTGCGCGCGCTTCTCGAGGCGTCCGCCGATGCGGAGTTCCCCGCCCGGGTGATCGCCATCGGTGCAGACCGCGACGCCGAGGGGCTCGCTCTCGGCGAGGAATTCGGCATCCCGACCTTCACGGTGCCGTTCGCCTCCTACGCCGACCGTGACGCGTGGGGCGACGCGCTGCTCGAGCAGATCCAGCAATGGGAGCCCGACCTCACCGTGCTCAGCGGCTTCATGCGGCTGCTGCCGCCGCGGGTCGTCGGCGCACTGTCGCCGCACCTGATCAACACCCATCCCGCCTACCTGCCCGAGTTCCCCGGCGCCCACGGGGTGCGCGACGCACTCGCCGCCGGGGCGACCCAGACGGGCGCCAGCATCATTGTTGTCGACAACGGCGTGGACGACGGACCGATCGTGAGCCAGGAACGGGTGCCGGTGTTGACCGACGACACCCAGGACTCGCTGCACGACCGCATCAAACTCGTCGAACGCCGCCTGCTCGTGCAGGCCGTGCTCGACATCGCCAACGGACACGTCGATCTCAAGGAGCATTCCCCCATATGAGCGGTCACACCAACGCCCGGAGCCTCTACCGCGACCGGGACGTCATTCCCGTGCAGCGCGCGCTGATCTCGGTTTCAGACAAGACCGGCCTGGTCGAACTGGCCAACGCCCTGGCCGCCGCCGGGGTCGAGATGGTCTCCACCGGTTCCACCGCAGCCACCATCCGTGACGCCGGCCACGACGTGACGGATGTCGCCGCCGTCACCGGGTTCCCGGAATCGCTCGACGGCCGGGTGAAGACCCTGCACCCGAGCGTGCACGCCGGCATCCTCGCCGACCTGCGCCTCGAGGCGCACGAGAACCAGCTCGCCGACCTGTCGATCGCCCCGTTCCAGCTCGTGGTGGTGAACCTGTACCCGTTCGTCGAAACCGTCGAGTCCGGTGCGGAACCCGCCGACGTGATCGAGCAGATCGACATCGGCGGACCGGCGCTGGTGCGTGCCTCCGCCAAGAACCACCCCAACGTGGCCATCGTCGTGGACCCGGAGAACTACCCGGAGATCATCACGGCCGTCGGCGCCGGCGGCAGCACCCTTCGGCTGCGGCAGAAGCTGGCGTCGCTCGCGTTCGAACACACCGCCAACTACGACCTGAGTGTGTCGGCCTGGTTCACCGAGAACGTCTACGACCAGTGGCAGGACGACGCGGAGTCGCTCGGCGAGGAGATCCTCGAGGCGTTCGACTCCATCGTCGGCGCCGACAGCGACGACCCCACCGACCTGCTGTTCCCGGAAACCCTCGCGATCGAAGCCAGCCGCGGCGCCGTGCTGCGCTACGGCGAGAACTCACACCAGGCCGCAGCTCTCTACCTCGGCGAGGGCGGCCAGGGCATCGCCCAGGCCGTGCAGCTGCACGGTAAGGAAATGTCCTACAACAACTACGTCGACGCGGATGCCGCCGTGCGCGCCGCGTTCGACTTCAGCGAACCGGCCGTGGCGATCATCAAGCACGCCAACCCGTGCGGCATCGCCGTGGCGAACCCCAAGGCCCCCGACGCCATCGCGTCTGCGCACCACCGTGCGCACGACTGCGACCCGGTCTCCGCGTTCGGCGGGGTCATCGCCGCCAACCGCGTCGTCACGCTGGGCATGGCCGAGACGGTCAGCCAGATTTTCACCGAGGTGCTCGTTGCTCCCGGCTTCGAGCCGGCCGCGTTCGAGCTGCTCAGCGCGAAGAAGAACATCCGTCTGCTCGAGCTGCCGGCCGACTACCGTCGTTCGTCGCTGGAGCTGCGCCAGATCTCCGGCGGCCTGCTCGTGCAGGAGACCGACACCTTCGACACCCTGGACACCTCCGAGTGGCGCCTGGTGTCGGGCCCCGAGGTCGACGACGCCACGCGCGCCGACCTCGAGTTCGCCTGGAAGGCCTGCCGTGCGGTGAAGTCCAACGCGATCCTGCTCGCGCACGCCGGCGCATCCGTGGGTGTGGGCATGGGCCAGGTCAACCGGGTCGATTCGTGCCACCTGGCCGTGAGCCGGGCGGGGGAGCGGGCCGAAGGCGCCGTGGCCGCGTCCGACGCGTTCTTCCCGTTCGCCGACGGCCTCGAGGTGCTGCTGGAGGCGGGCGTGACCGCGGTCGTGCAGCCCGGCGGTTCGGTGCGCGACGAGGAGGTCATCGCCGCGGCGACGGCCGCCGGTGTGTCGATGTACTTCACCGGGGAGCGCCACTTCTTCCACTGACCGTGAGGCAGTGACCTGACGCCGGGCGCGGCATCCGTATCTCTCGGATGTCGCCCCGGCGTTCGTCGTTGTGTGGCTCTTCTCAGTCTGGGCTGACATGATGGGAGGTCCACGTGACACCGCCGTTGCAGTCCTCCTCAGACCTGACACGGAAAGGTCCCTTGTGATCGAAGTTTTCGGGCTGTCCCTGCCCGCTTTCCCGGTTGCCGTTGTCGCGGCGATCGTTCTCGCCCTCGCGATCACCGCGATCGCCGCCTTCTCCTTCCGCATGGTCGGCAAGCGCAGGTCCTGGGCGCGGGTGCTCGTGAAGCTGATCCGGGTGCCGTTCCGCATGACCGTGCTGATCGGCGCGCTGTGGCTGGCCGTCGCCGGCTACCTCGATGTGCCCGAAGCTTGGGAGGCCACGGTGGGCTTCGTCTTCCGGGCCCTGTTCATCGGCAGCGCCACCTGGCTGCTGTGCGCGCTGCTGTATTACGCCGAGGAAATCACCGCCAACAAGTACCGCATCGACGTGCGCGACAACCGGGTGGCCCGCCGGGTACGCACCCAGTTGCGGATGCTGCGCCGCATCGGCGTTGTGATCATCATCATCTGCGCCATCGGCACGGTGTTGCTGAGCATTCCCGGCGCCGCGACCGTGGGTGCGAGCCTGTTCGCCTCCGCCGGCCTGCTCAGTGTCGTGGCAGGCCTGGCCGCCCAGTCCACCCTGGCGAACATCTTCGCCGGCATGCAGCTGGCGTTCAACAACGCGCTGCGGGTCGACGATGTCGTGATCGTCGAGAGCGAGTGGGGCAAGATCGAGGAAATCACCCTCACCTACATCGTCGTGCACATCTGGGACGACCGGCGGATGGTGCTGCCGTCCACCTACTTCACCACCACCCCGTTCCAGAACTGGACCCGGCACAACAGCGAACTGCTGGGCCAGATTGACTTCGACCTGGACTGGCGTGTCAACCCCGCCGCGATGCGCGACGAGCTCAACCGGGTCGTCGCCCAGACCGACCTGTGGGACGGCCGGGCTGTCGTTCTTCAGGTGACGGACGCCGTGGGCGGCTTCGTGCGCGTGCGGGTGCTCGTGACGGCGCAGGACGCACCCACCCTGTTCGACCTGCGCTGCTTCGTGCGGGAGAACCTGATCGACTGGGTCAACGCCGAGAACCCCGATGCCCTGCCGCTGAACCGCGTCGAGGTGCGCCAGCAGCCGGAGACCCCGCCGGTGCGCCCGTCGAGCCACTCGCGCAAGCCCGCGCGCCCGGTGATCGAGGCGCCGGGACTGTTCTCCGGCGACGAGGGTGGCAAGGAACGCGCCCAGCACTTCACCGAGTCCATCACCGTGCAGGACTGGGAAGACGCCCCCGAGACCCTGCCCGCGCCGCGCTAGTCTCGCGCCCTCCGTCGGGCCGCCGATGTGCCGCATCCTGCCTCGTCGCGGCGCGTTTAGGCGAGGTTTGCGGCAACTCACAGAGGTGGCGTTCGCCGACTTGCGGCATCCGGCCCCTTCGCGCCGCACGAAAGGGCACTCTGCGGCAACTCGGGAGCGGCCGCGTCGGCGTTGCGGGGCGGCGCCGAGGCTGGGCAAGGGTGCGGGTCAGGCGAGCGCGCCCATCACGACGGTCTCGAAGATCGGCCGGGGATCGGTGCTGTCGTGCCGGGCGATGCGGTGCAGGAGGAGGCCCTCGAAACAGGCGGCAATGGCCTCCGTCGCGGCCTGCGGATCACGGGCGCCCATCTCGGCGAGAGCGGACACGATGCCCTCGCCCAGGGCCGCCCGGCCCCGGGACAGCGCCTCTCGAAGCTCGGCGTTGTGGTTGGCTTCCATGAACAGCACCAGCCTCGCCGTGGTCAGCTCCCTGTTCTCGTGGGTCGTCACCTCGAGCAGGGTGCACATCGCGTCGATGAGCTCGGCCGGCGAACGCGGCGAGAACGCCACTCGCACTGGACGAAGCTCCTGCTCCACGATCCACTCGGAGACGCCGATCAGCAGGGCGGCCCGGGTGCGGAAGTAGTTGGAGGTGGACCCCTTCGGCAGGTCGGCGCGTTCGTCGATACGAACGTGGGTGAGCGCACGCAACCCGCCCGTCGCGAGGAGGTCGATCGCGGCTTCCAGGACGCGCACTCGAATCGGGGTCATCCTTTCACTATAGACATAGTGGACGAGGCACTATGTCCGTAGTATGATGGCGGCATGAGTGCGATGAAGCCCTCGGGCAAATTCAGTCATGGAACAAGCCGCCTCGATGGCACGGGCTCGTGGCCGGAGTTGGCCGGGGTCCGACATCGGTTCCTCGATCTTCCGGGGCTGCGGATGCACGTGGCCGAGGCCGGTAGCGGCCCGCCGCTCGTGCTGCTGCACGGGTTCCCGCAGCACTGGTGGGCCTGGCGCAAGGTCATCCCGGCCCTCGCCGCGAACTACCGGGTGATCTGCCCGGACCTGCGCGGTGCCGGCTGGACCGAGGCCCCGCCCGACGGATACACGAGCGAGCAGCTGGTAGCGGATGTCGTTGCGCTGCTCGACGCGTTGCACCTCGACAAGGTGAATATTCTCGGCTACGACTGGGGCGGCATCGTCGGGTTTCGGGTGTGCCTGGCTCATCCCGAGAGAGTCGAGAGATTCGTCGCACTTGCCACCCCGCACCCGTACCCCGAATTCCACCCCCGGGCGCTGTTGTACGTCTGGCGGATCTGGTCGATGTTCGCCATCGCAATACCGGGTCTGGGACCCTGGCTCCTCCGCACCGGACGACAACGGCTGCCGCGCCGGCTGATGACCGGTGACACGAGCGACCCGTCGGTCTTCGCACCCGAAGACATCGACGCCTTTGTGTCCCGGCTAAAGGACCCGGCGCGAGCGGATGCCGGATCGGCACTGTACCGGCACTTCATTCTGAGCGAGGCCAAACGCAGCAGCACAGGCGCCTACCGCGGCACACGTCTGACCACTCCGACTCTGTCGCTCTACGGGACCGTCCTCTACGGCAACAACGACCCGAACCGGGAGCACCCGGAGATACTCGGCGGCTACGAAGGGGACGCCGACGACTTCACGCTCGAGCACGTTCCGGGCACCGGCTACTACATCGCCGAGGAACAACCCGAGGTCGTCGTCGCGCGTACCCTCGAGTTCCTGTCCGCCCAATAGCTTCGCTCGCCGACTTGCCGCATCCTCCCCTTTCGGGGCGTGTGAGAGGTTGCTTTGCGGCAAGTGGCGGATGTGGCGTTGTCCGCACGGGGAACAATTCGTCTGCGATTAGGCTGTGCGCATGACAACCTCCGGCGACTCGGCCCTCCCTGGCGATGTGACTCTGCCGGGCACCGCTCGGCGCGTGCTGGTCCGCCGGCCCGTCGACATCCTCGCCGAGGGCGAGATCACCCACATCGATCGTGTGCCGATCGACCTCGGGCTGGCCCGGGCGCAGTGGGACGGCTACGTGGCGGCGCTGCAGTCGGAGGGCTGGGCCATCACCGAGGTGGATCCGGCACCCGACCAGCCGGACTCCGTCTTCATCGAGGATGCCGTGATCCTCTTCGGCGACACCGCCGTGCTCGCCAGCCCTGGTGCGCCCAGCCGACGCGGCGAGACGGCCGGTGCCGAGGCGGCCGTGCGCGCCCTGGGACTCACGGTGCGCCGGATCGACCTGCCCGGCACCCTTGACGGCGGTGACGTGCTCAAGGTGGGCGCCACCGTTTACGTGGGGCAGAGCCTGCGCACCAACGCTGAGGGTGCGGCGCAGCTTGCCGCCATCGTCGAACCCCTCGGCTACACCGTGGTCCCGGTTCCGGTGACCCGCGCCCTGCACCTCAAGACCGCTATCACCGCTCTGCCGGACGGCACCATCATCGGCTACCCGCCGCTCGTGGACGACCCGGGACTGTTCGAGAGGTTCGTGCCGGTACCCGAAGCGGAGGGTACCGCCGTGGTTGTGCTCGACGCGCACACCCTGCTGATGTCGGCCGCCGCGCCGCGCACCACCGAGCTGCTCACCGGGCTCGGCTATCGGGCCGTGACCGTGGACATCACCGAGTTCGAGAAGCTCGAGGGCTGTGTCACCTGCCTGAGCGTGCGCGTTCGCTGAGCGAAAATTCTGCTTGCGCCGGAGTCGTCCGTGGCCCTATCCTGAAAGGCTGCCTGAACAAGGGGGGCACAAGACGATGACACGAAACGCTCAGGAGGCCGACATGACCAAGACAGCTCGCACCAGGTACGCATCGATTGCGACCGGCGCTGCCTTCGTCCCGGCGCTCCGACTCGCCTCCGTCTAAGGTCCCGGCCAGAGAACCCCACCCGCCCGCGTCTGCGCGGGCCGCACATTTCAGCGGGCGTCACCGCCCGCTTCCTCTTCCGGACGTGGTCATTCCGCGCCGGCACCGGGCACCACCGCACGCCGCCAGGAGCACCGTCGGCACCGCCGCCAGCACCAACGGCTTCGTCGCGGCTCCCGCACCCACCCAGCCCCGCATCATCCAGCCCACCGGCGCTTCAGCGCCGGAGCCGGCCCAGCCAGGAACCTCTCTCATGACCACCACCGCTCCACAGCATCCGCCGCACACTGCGCCCACGCCCGCTGCGCGCTCCAACACCTTCCGCACCCTGCTGCGGCTCTATCCCTATGCCAAGCCCGCGCTGCCACGGCTGGGCCTGGGCATGCTCGCGGCACTGCTGGCCTCGCTGGTGGCCCTGGCCATCCCGCAGGTGCTGCAGCAACTCGTCGACGGCGCCCTCAGCCAGGGAGACACTGCACCGATCTGGCCCGCCGTACTCATCGTGCTCGGCCTCGGCGTGCTCGAGGCCGGCATGATCGCGCTGCGCCGCTGGTTCGTGCTCGTTCCCGGCACCCACATCGAATCCCGGATGCGCAACGCCCTGTACGCCCGGCTGCAGGACCTGCCCGTGACCTTCCACGACCGCTGGCCGAGCGGGCAGCTGCTCTCCCGCGCCGTCAGCGACCTCAACATGATCCGCCGTTGGATCTCGTTCGGTCTGGTGCTGCTCGTGGTGAACTTCCTCACCATCATCGCCGGCGTGGTGATCCTCCTGTCGATGAACTGGATCCTCGGCGTGATCTTCCTGGTCTGCTCGATCCCGATCTGGATCTACGGCTACGTCTTCGAGGAGAAGTACTCCGTGATCGCGAGGCGCAGCCAGGACCAGTCCGGCGACCTGGCGACCGCCGTCGAGGAGTCGGTGCACGGCATCCGGGTGCTCAAGGCGTTCGGCCGTGGCAGCTTCGCGCTCAAGAGCTTCGCCAGCCAGGCGGAGGAGCTGCGCGGCACCGAGATCGAGAAGGCCCGCGCCATCGCCGGGATCTGGCTCTGGCTGCTGCTGGTGCCCGACGTCGCGTTCGCGCTCTGTCTGGTCTCCGGCGTCTGGCTGACCAGCCAGGGCCAGCTCAGCGTCGGCGAGCTGGTGGCGTTCTTCGCCACCGCCACCGTGCTGCGCTTCCCGGTGGAGTCGATCGGCTTCCTGCTGTCGATGACCTTTGACACCCGCACCGCCACCGACAGGTTCTTCGACATCCTGGACACGCCAAACACCATCACCGACCCGCCCCGCCCGGTCACGATCACCAGCCCGCGCGGCCGGCTCGCGTTCGAGAACGTGCACTTCCGCTACGCGGACTCACCCGAACGGTTTCCCGACCTGCTCGACGGGGTGAACCTGGTGCTCGAACCCGGCGAGACCATGGCGCTGGTCGGTCTCACCGGCTCCGGCAAGTCCACCCTGACGGCGCTCACCACCCGGCTGTACGACGTGACGGATGGCTCGGTGACCCTCGACGGGGTCGATGTGCGGGCCCTCCGCCGCGACGAGCTGCGCCGGCACATCGCCATGGCGTTCGAGGACGCCACCCTGTTCTCGGCATCCGTGCGTGACAACGTGCTGCTGGGCCGCCCGGAGTTCGCCGAGCGCAGCCCGGAGGCCGACGCGGCCCTGGCCGAGGCGCTGCAGATCGCGCAGGCGGCGTTTGTGCACGACCTGCCCAACGGTGTCGACACCCTCGTCGGCGAGGAGGGCATGAGCCTTTCCGGCGGGCAGCGACAGCGCGTGGCACTGGCCCGCGCCGTGGCCGCGGCACCCGCCGTCCTGGTGCTCGACGACCCGCTCTCCGCGCTGGACGTGAACACCGAGTCGCTGGTCGAGGCCGCCCTGCGCCGGGTGCTCGCGTCCACGACCGCGCTGATCGTGGCGCATCGCCCGTCCACGGTGATGCTCGCCGACCGGGTGGCGCTGCTCGAGGCGGGCAAGATCACCGCCGTCGGCACGCACTCCGAGCTGCTGGCCTCGAGCCCGCACTACAAGTTCGTCATCTCCAGCCTGGAGGACGAAGAACGACGAGAGTCCGAGCGAGCGGGAGAAGCACTGTGAGTGTCATCGGTGTCGAAGGCGAAGAACGCCTCGACTACACCAAGGCCGAAAGCGCGCAGATCCGGCGCCGGTCGTTGCGCCTGCTCGGCTCGCTGTTGTTCCCGGTGCGCTGGTCGGTGGTCATGGCGATGCTCGTCGTCGTCGTGTCCACCGCCGCGCAGGTCGCCGGCCCGGCCCTGATCGCGTTCGGCATCGACAAGGGCCTGCCCGCCCTGCTCGAACAGGACTGGGTGCCGCTGGCGGCGACCGGGGCGATCTACCTGATCACCGGCATCACCGGGGCGCTACTGATCGCCTGGTACACCGTGCTCTCCGCCCGGATCAGCCAGGCCGTGCTCATCGACCTGCGGAAGCGCGTGTTCCTGCAGACCCAACGGCTGAGCCTTGAATTCCACGAGTCGTACACCTCCGGACGCATCATTTCCCGGCAGACCAGCGACCTGGATGCGATCAGGGAGCTGCTGGACTCCGGCATCAACCAGCTCGTGCAGGGCCTGCTCTACATGGCCTTCACCGGCATCGCCCTCTTCGCCCTCGACGGGGTCAGCGGGCTGGTGCTGCTCGTTGCACTCGTGCCACTGCTCGCGCTGACCCGCTGGTTCCAGGTGCGCTCGCAGCACCTGTTCCGCCAGTCCCGCACCGCGTCCGCGAGCCTGATCGTGCAGTTCGTCGAGACCATGACCGGCATCCGCGCGGTCAAGGCGTTCCGCACCGAGAAGCGCAACGAGGGTGTCTTCGGCAAGCTCGTCGAGTCGTACCGGCTGGTCAACGCCCGCGTTATCCAACTGTTCGGCGTGTTCGATCCCGGGCTGATCCTGATCGGCAACGTCACCGTCGCCGCGGTGCTGCTGGTCGGCGGCTTCCGCGTGGCCGACGGGCAGCTGGCCATCGGTGCGCTGCTCGCCGCGCTGCTGTACACCCGCCGGTTCTTCGACCCGATGGAGGAGATGGCGATGTTCTACAACTCCTACCAGTCGGCCGCAGCCGCGCTGGAGAAGATCTCCGGGGTGCTCGAGGAGCAGCCCGGTGTGCCCGACCCCGTCACGCCGGTGGACCTGTGGACCTCGAAGGGTGCCGTGCACTTCGACAACGTACAGTTCGAGTACCAGGCCGACCGGGTCATCCTGCCGCACTTCAGCCTCACCCTGGAACCCGGGCAGACCATCGCCCTGGTCGGCTCGACGGGCGCCGGCAAATCGACCCTGGCGAAGCTGATCTCCAGGTTCTATGACCCGTCGCACGGCCGGGTGCTGCTGGACGGCGTCGACCTGCGCGACCTGCACCCCAAGGACCTGCGCCGGGCCATCGTGATGGTGACTCAGGAGGCGTACCTGTTCAGTGGCAGCGTCGCCGACAACATCGCGATCGGCAAACCGGATGCGACGCGGTCGGAGATCGAGGGGGCCGCGCGGGCCGTCGGCGCGCACGACTTCATCGTGGGCCTGCCCGGCGGGTACGACACCGACGTTAACAAGCGCGGCGGCAGGGTCTCCGCCGGCCAGCGCCAGCTGATCTCGTTCGCGCGGGCCTTCCTGGCCGACCCGGCGGTGCTGATTCTCGACGAGGCCACCAGCTCGCTGGACATCCCCAGCGAACGGCTGGTGCAGGAGGCTTTGCAGACGCTGCTCAGCGACCGCACCGCGGTGATCATCGCGCACCGCCTGTCGACCGTGGCGATCGCCGACCGGGTGCTGGTGATGGAGAACGGCGTCATCGTCGAGGACGGCACCCCCGACATGCTCATCTCGGGAACCGGCCGGTTCTCCCGGCTGCACGCCGCCTGGCGCGAGTCCCTCGTCTGACCACTCGCGAACTGTCAGCCAAGCACCCGAAACTTGAGGCTTTCGGTGCTTGGGTCGCGGTTCGCGGGTGGTTTGAGTCGGGGGTGTTTCGGGGATGTTGAGGGTCGGGAACCACTTGCCGGGAACCGGCCCGACGCGCTTGACACTCCCTGGGCTGGCAGCGAATCTGGTGCCAGAGAACACAACCGCCGTGAACGAGCAGCCTCGTTCCCGAGCCGGCGCCGCGCGGTCATCCGTTGGTGTCGGCCTGACTGATCGGGGGATCACCCAGCATGGACTCAGTCACCATCGTGGGTGCGGGAGTGGTGGGCCACGCCAGTGCCGTCGCCCTCCGCGCCCACGGCTACACCGGCCGCATCACCGTGCTCGGCAGCGAACGCCACCGGCCCTACGACCGGCCGCCGCTCGGCCGCGGCTTCCTCACCGGGCAGACCACGATCGATGAACTGGCGCTCGAGGCCCCTCACGACGACCTCGACGCCGACTGGCGCCTGGGGGTCGCGGCCGTCGCGCTCGACGCGGCCACGCACCGGGTGACGCTGGCCAACGGCCGCACCGTCGACTCCGACGCCGTGGTGATCGCCACCGGCTCCGCCGCCCGCCGCATGTCGACCATGCCCCGCGGGGTGCACACGCTGCGCACCGTGGAGGACGCCCTGGCGCTCCGCGAAGAACTGCTGCCCGGCGCCCACCTGGTCGTGGTCGGCTCCGGGGTCGTCGGCCTCGAAGTGGCGTCGACCGCCCGTGACCTGGGTCTGCGGGTGACGGTGCTCGGCAGTAGCACGGATGCGCTCCACACGGCCTTCGGCGCCACCGTCGCCGGCGCCGTGTTCGGGCTGCACGAGCGCCGGGGCATCACCGTGCGCACCGACCTGCGGGTGACCGAGCTGATCGGCCCCGGCTGGGTGTCCGGGGTGCGGCTGAGCAGCGGGGAAGAGATCGGAGCCGACCTGGTGCTGCTGGACATCGGCGCGGTGCCGCTGGTCGGCTGGCTCGGCGGCTCCGCACTCGACCCGGGTGGCCGGGACCTGCACGGCGGGGTGGTCGCCGACTCGGCCGGCGCCACCGGCGTGCCCGGGATCGTCGCGGTCGGCGATTGTGCGGCCTGGCTTGACCCGGCAACCGGGGCGCACCGCCGCATCGCGCACTTCAGCGACACCCGCAACCGACCGTCGATCGCCATGGCCGCGCTGCTCGGGGTCGACCCGGGCGCGGCGGCGGCGCCCGCCACGCTGACCTCGGAGCAGGCCGGCGCCCTGGTGCAGTTCGCCGGCCGGTTACACGGTGGCGAGTCGATGACGATCGAGGCGGGCGGGGTCGACACCGGCGACCTGCTGGCCGTCTACCGCCGTGGCGAGACGCCGGTGGCGGTGCTGGGCATCGACCAGCCCGGGCGGGTCGAGGAGTGGCGGACCCGGTTGCTCGAGCTCAGCCTGAGCCCCACCGACACCGACGCCCACGCTGACACTGCCGGGCCGGCCGGCCCTGTCAGGGACGCCAGCGCGCTCGGCTGAGGTCCACCCTGTAGCCGGACTCCGGCCCGGGACCGGGCAGCAACGGTGTCTGCTCGGCCCGGTAGTGCACCAGCGCCCGGCTCTCGTGGCCGATCGGCGGATGCCCACCGGCGCGGATCACCCGCCACCACGGCGCATCCGACCCGAATTGCGCCATCGTCTGGCCGACCACCCGGGCGGCGCGGGAGCCGAGGGCGGCGGCGACGTCGCCATAGGTCATCACCCGGCCGGGTGGGATCGCATCGACGATGTCGAGCACGGCCTCCACGAACGGGCTGGCCGGGTTGAGGCGCACCGGCTAGAGGGTGAGCGCGCCGATGACCTCACCGAACTCGGTTTCGCCGATGTCGACGAAGCCGATGCGGTGGAAGAAGGCCTCAGGGCCGTCCTCGCCGGGCTCCCAGATCACCGTGATGCGGTCGAAACCGCGGTGACGGGCCTCTTCGGCGAGGGCATCGGCGGCGAACTTGCCCACACCCATGCCCTGGGCCTCGGCGTCGACGTTGATCCGCCAGATGCAGGCGCGGAATTCCTCCTGGGCGGATTCGGGGTCGAAATTACCGTGGATGAACCCGGCGACCTCGCCGTCGAGCAATACGACACGCTGCCAGGCGGTGGCCGGGTTGATCACGGATGCGGCGACCGAATACGAGACCGGCGCGATGAATTGCTCCTGACCAGGCTTGAGGCTCAGGTTATTGGCCGCGACGATGTTGCGCGCGGACAGTTCTTCAAGTCGGAGTTCAGGCATACACCCAAGGCTATCGCCCGGCCACGGCGGCAGGTAGTCGGGTTTGTGGGGGACTCGGCGACCGTCACCGAAACGCCGGCCAACTGTCTCGATGTCGAGACAGTTACCGCCCTCGGCTAGGATTGTTGACGGCCACCACGCCCCGACTCACTGAGGAGAATCCATTGTCGAAGATCAAGGTTGCAGGTACTGTCGTCGAGCTTGACGGGGACGAGATGACCCGCATCATCTGGCAGGCCATCAAGGACTCCCTGATTCACCCGTACCTCGACATCGACCTCGAGTACTACGACCTCTCGATCCAGAAGCGTGACGAGACCGACGACCAGATCACCGTCGACGCGGCTCACGCCATCCAGAAGCACGGCGTCGGCGTCAAGTGCGCCACCATCACCCCGGACGAGGCCCGGGTCGAAGAATTCGGCCTGAAGAAGATGTGGGCGTCGCCCAACGGCACCATCCGCAACATCCTCGGCGGCACCATCTTCCGTGAGCCGATCATCATCTCAAACATCCCGCGCCTGGTGCCGGGCTGGAACAAGCCGATCATCATCGGCCGCCACGCGTTCGGCGACCAGTACCGCGCCACCAACTTCCGTTTCGAGGGCGAAGGCACCCTCACCATGACCTTCACCCCGAAGGACGGCGGCGACCCGCAGCAGTTCGAAGTCTTCCAGGCGCCGGGCAGCGGTGTGGCCATGGGCATGTACAACCTCGACAAGTCGATCATCGACTTCGCCCGCGCCTCGCTCAACTACGGCCTGGAGCGCAACTACCCGGTCTACCTGTCGACCAAGAACACCATCCTCAAGGCGTACGACGGCCGGTTCAAGGACATCTTCCAGGAGATCTTCGACACCGAGTTCAAGGACCGCTTCGAGGCCGCCGGGCTCACCTATGAGCACCGCCTGATCGACGACATGGTCGCATCGGCGATGAAGTGGGAGGGCGGTTACGTCTGGGCCTGCAAGAACTACGACGGCGACGTGCAGTCCGACACCGTCGCGCAGGGCTTCGGCTCGCTCGGCCTGATGACCAGTGTGCTCTCCACCCCCGACGGCAGCGTCGTCGAGGCCGAGGCCGCGCACGGCACCGTGACCCGGCACTACCGCCAGCACCAGCAGGGCAAGCCCACCTCGACCAACCCGATCGCGTCGATCTACGCCTGGACCCGCGGCCTGTCGCACCGCGCCAAGCTCGACGGCAACCCGGCGCTCGCCGAGTTCGCGCACACCCTCGAGGACGTGGTCGTGAAGACCGTCGAGAGCGGCAAGATGACCAAGGACCTCGCGCTGTTGGTCGGCCCGGACCAGGGCTACCTCACCACCGAGGAGTTCCTGGCCGCGATCGCCGAGAACCTGCAGACCCGCCTGGCCTAACCCGCCCGCCCGCACCCGAAAAGGCCCCGTCGATCCGGCGGGGCCTTTTCTGCGCCCAACTGTGGCCGAAACGGACAAATGTGCCCGGTGCGCCGGGCGCAATTGTCCGCACCGGGAACAGTTCGCCCGACGGGTACGGCGACAAGCGGAGGCTCTCCTTGCTGGTGCCTACGGGCATCCGAGGTGACAATGGAGCCATGTCCACGCTCACGGGAGCATTCCGCCGGTATCCGGTTGTGGCGGCAACCATCCTCATCGGCCTGCTCGGACTGCTGCTGTGGGCCGCCGGGCTGACGGTCGCCGTGCAGTGGCTGTTCTCCGCCCTCGGCCTGGTCGTGGTCGGCATCCAGGGCGTCGGCATGATCAAACGGATGCGCCAGGGCTCGTTCGGCGTGGACCTGCTGGCGATCATGGCCATCATCGCGACCATCCTGGTGGGCGAGTACGTGGCCACCCTGCTGATCGTGCTGATGCTCTCCGGCGGCGCCGCGCTCGAGGACTACGCCGCGGGGCGGGCCCAGCGGGAGCTGAACGCCCTGCTCGACCGGGTGCCGCAGATCGCGCACCTGCTGCGGGGCGGTTCCTCCGACGTTGACGACGTGCCCGCCACCCTGGTGCAGATCGGCGACCTGCTGCTGGTGCGGCCCGCCGAGATCGTACCCGTGGACGCCGACCTGGTCTCCGCCTCGGCCGCGTTCGACGAGTCCTCGCTGACCGGCGAGAGCCTGCCCGTTGAGCGGCACGCGGGCGACCCTGTGCTCAGCGGTTCCATCAACGGGCAGGCCGCAGCGACAGTGCGCGCCACCGCCCTGGCCGCCGACAGCCAGTACCAGCAGATCGTGGCGCTGGTGGCGGAGGCCGCCGCGAGCAAGGCCCCGGTCGTGCGCCTCGCCGACAGATACGCGGTGCCGTTCACCGCGGGGGCGCTGCTGATCGCCGGCCTGGCCTGGTTCGTCTCCGGTGACCCGGTGCGTTTCGCCGAGGTGCTCGTGGTCGCCACCCCGTGCCCGCTGCTGCTCGCCGCCCCGGTGGCGTTCATGGGCGGGATGAGCCGGGCGGCCCGCAACGGCATCATCGTCAAGGGCGGGGGAGTGCTCGAGAAACTCGCCCGCGCCAAGACCGTGGTGTTCGACAAAACCGGCACCCTCACCTACGGCACGCCGGCCATCGCCCGGGTCTGCCCGGAGGACCCGTTCAGCGAGGACGAGCTGCTCAGCCTGGCCGCGTCGGCCGAGCAGTACTCGTCGCACGTGCTCGCCGCATCCGTCATCACCGCCGCCGAAACGCGCGGCCTCGTGATGCAGCGCACCGAGTCGGCCGTGGAGGTGCCCGCGCACGGCGTCACGGCCCGGTTCGGCGACCAGGAGGTGGTCGTAGGAAAGCTGTCGTTTGTGGCCGAGCACGCCCCGGATGCCTACCCGGCCGACCTGTCCGGCGGCGAACTGGCCATCTACCTGGCCGTGGACGGCCGGTACGCGGGCTGCATCGTCGCCAGCGACCAGGTGCGCGACAACGCCCGCGCCACCATCGCGGCGCTCGAACGGCTGGGCGTGCGCGAATCGGTGATGCTCACCGGCGACACCCGGCCGACCGCGAACCACATTGCCCGGCTGGTGGGCATCACCAGGGTACGGGCGGACTGCCTGCCGGCCGACAAGGTCGACGCCGTGCGGGCCATCCGGGAGCGGCCGGTGATCATGGTCGGCGACGGCGTCAACGACGCGCCCGTGCTCGCCGTGGCCGACGTGGGCATCGCGATGGGCGCCAAGGGGTCCACCGCGGCCAGCGAATCGGCGGATGCCGTGATCCTGCTCGACGACCTGTCCCGCGCCGCCCGGGCCGTCGCGATCGGCCGGGACACCGTGCGGATCGCCCTGCAGAGCATCTGGCTCGGCATCGCACTCAGCATCGGCCTGATGATCGCCGCCGCGTTCGGGCTGATCCCCGCCACCGTGGGCGCGTTGCTGCAGGAGCTGGTGGACCTGGCCACCATCCTCAACGCGCTGCGGGCCATCGGCGGGCGCCGCGACGTGCGCGCCCGCGGGGTGGCCGCCCGAATTCCCGCGGCCACACAGCCGGTGCCCACCCGCTGACCCTGGCGACCTTCCAGGGGCCCGCGAGCGCCTAATCTGGAGGGATGCGACGCATCCGTTTGCCGTTCGGGCCCACCACCAGCCGAACGGCTAACGAACCCCGCCTCGGCCGGGATGTCTACGTGCTCGGTGTGATCGCGTTCTTCGTCATGGTGGGCTTCGGCGTCGTGGTGCCGGTACTGCCGGTGTACGTGAAGAGCTTCGGCGTGGGCAACCTCGAGATCGGCGCGGTGGTGTCGGCGTTCGCCCTGATGCGCTTCGTCGCCAGCCCGATCTGCGGCAAGCTCATCGACTGGGCCGGCGAACGCACCATCCTCGCCGTGGGCATCGGCATCGTGGCGATCTCCAGCGGCCTGGTCGGCATCGCCGGCAGCTACCCGCAACTGCTGCTGCTGCGGGGCGTGGGCGGCATCGGCTCGGCGATGTTCACCGTCGCGGCGATGACCCTGCTGCTGCGCACCACCGCGCCGGGCATCCGCGGCCGCGCCGTGGGTTTCTACCAGGGCGGCTTCCTCATCGGCGGAATGGCCGGGCCGGCGCTCGGCGGCCTGCTCGCCACCATCTCGCTGACCGCGCCGTTCTTCTTCTACGCCGGCACCCTCGCCGTGGCCGGGGTGATCGGGCTGGTTCTGCTGCAGCCGGCCACGCGCGCCGGCGCCGGCTTGACGGGCGCTCCGACACCGATGCTGCCGCTCCGCAGCGTGCTCCGCGACCCCCGGTTCCGCGCCGCCTGCCTGGCCAACTTCTCCCAGGGCTGGTCGTCGTTCGGGGTGCGCGGCGCCCTGGTGCCGGTGCTCGTCGTCGAGGTACTCAAAGGACCGAGCGCCTGGACCGGAATCGCGTTCGCCGTCGCCGCGGTCGCGCAGACCCTTGCTCTGGCGCCCGCGTCCAGGTTCGTCGACACCGTCGGACGGAAACCTGCCATCATCGGCGCTTTCCTGGTGGCGGCCGTGACGATCACGGCGATCCCATTCGCCCCGAACATTTGGCTGCTCACCGCGCTGCTCTGTGTCTACGGCGTCGCCGCGGCATTCATGGGCACCGCGCCGGCGGCATCCGTCGGCGACGCGGCCGGCACCGCGGGCGGCCGCCCGGTGGCGATCTTCTCGATGTTCTCCGACTTCGGCGCCATCGTCGGCCCCCTCGTGGCGGGCCTGCTCGCCGACACCGTCTCGTACCCGGCCGCGTTCCTGCTCGGCGGGCTGCTCTTCGTCGCCACCTCCCTCTACGCCCTGCGGATGCCCGCCGGCCTGCCCGCGCACCCCGCCGCCGAGCCGCCGGTCACCGACGCCGTCGACCGCTGAGCCGCACAACTCCTGCAGACCCTGCCCGGTCGAGTAGCCAGCGGCAGCCGTCGGTCCTACGGTGGGGGCATGGCCTACCTCGAGGTGCCCGTGCCGGCCGATCTGGCCCCGGACGTGTTGCGGCTGTGGTACCTCGAGCAGCCCGCGGAGCAACGCTACGAGCGCATCTTCCCGCAGCCCGCCCTGCACCTGATCCTTAACCTGTCCGACCCGTATCGGGTATTCGACCTGGAGACCGGCGCGGCGCGCACGCTCGGGGCGGGCTTCCTGTCCGGGCTGCAGCCACGGTTCCTGATGACCCAGAGCCCGTCGGCGATCCGGCACGTCGCCGCCGAGCTGGCGCCGTTCGCCGCCGCCAGGTTCCTCGACCTGCCCGCCGACGAGCTGACCGGCACCGTGCGGGAGAGCCAGGGGTTGCTCGGTGACACCAACGCGCTGCGGCAGACCGCGCGGCGGGCCCCCGACCCGGCGGCGGCGGTGGCGCTGCTGATCGACCACCTGCGCGCCCGGCGACGGCCAGGCTCGGCGCCGCCGGCGGTGCTGCGGGCCT